>NZ_JBYSWV010000085.1:0-10467 GCF_058781555.1 Brevibacillus sp. FW306-2-1A-C05A | reverse complement strand
TTTAAGATGTCAAAGTTAAAAAACAGAGAATGAGCGAGAAAACAGGAGAAAACATTACTTTATAGTGGGAGGATGTTCATGGCAAATAATATAAAGAAAAATTTAACGCGGGTACAACAGGAATATAAAGAATTGGCGCAAAGCGTCGAACCTCCGAGGCCCATACTCAAAAACTTCATTCGTGCGTTTATAGCTGGCGGGGCCATTTGTTTGGTTGGACAAGCCATCCAGGAAATGTTTGTGCATTGGGGCGGCTTTGATGAGAAAAAGGCTGGAGACCCTACCGTGGCGGTTATGATACTCCTTTCTGTCATTCTGACCAGCATGGGGGTGTACGATAAGTTTGCCCAATGGGCTGGTGCGGGTTCCGCAGTGCCTGTGACGGGATTTGCGAATTCGATGGCATCCGCTGCGATTGAACATCAGAGTGAAGGAATGGTGCTCGGTGTTGGCGGTAAAATGTTCAAACTGGCCGGACCGGTTATTGTATTTGGTACAGTCGCCGCCTTTGCGGTAGGAATTGTACATTTGCTGATCAAAGGCGGGGGAGGCTCTTAATATGTTAAAGGGACACCAGAGTTGGCTATTTGAGAACAAGCCGTTCATCCGATCAACAGCAACGGTAGTGGGTCCATTTGAAGGAAGAGGCCCGCTGGCCAAAGATTTTGACATTGTCCATGGAGAATCCATGATGGGACAAAAGAGCTGGGAGAAAGCAGAAAAGGCATTGATTGAAGAAGCGGCAAAACTGGCTATTGAAAATGCGGGGTTGACAAAGGAACAAGTACAGTTTTACATAGGCGGGGATTTGATGAATCAAATCATTAGCAGCAGTTTTGCCGCGCGAACATTATCGATCCCTTACCTCGGTGTGTTTGGCGCTTGTTCAACCTCGATGGAAAGTCTGGCATTAGCAGCTAACCTTGTAAATTCCGGTTCGGCGAAATTTGTATTGGCGGGGACATGCAGCCATGATTCCGGTGCGGAGAAACAGTTCCGATATCCGACCGAGTACGGTTCGCAAAAACCGCCAACCGCCCAATATACGGTAACCGGGGCCGGTGCTGCCATCGTATCCATGGAAGGTGACGGACCGGTTGTTACATCTGCCACCATTGGCCGGGTTATCGATATGGGCATTAAAGATCCGTTTAATATGGGCGCAGCGATGGCTCCTGCAGCGGTAGACACCATTGAGGCGCATGTTCGAGATTTGGGAATTGAACCGGGTTATTACGATTTGATCGTTACCGGCGATCTTGCGAAAGTCGGATATGAAATCGCCTGTAAATTGTTTAAGAAACATAACTTTCCCATCGAACAAACCGAATATTCCGATTGCGGGATGATGATTTACGATTATGAAACCCAAATGGTTCAAGCCGGAGCAAGCGGCTGCGGTTGTTCGGCAGTTGTTACCTATGGACATTTGCTAAATCGGATGCGAAGAGGTGAACTGAAACGAATCCTCGTTGTCGCTACGGGGGCGCTGCTATCCCCGATTTCATTTCAACAAGGGGAAAGCATTCCTTGTATCGCTCATGCCGTATCCATAGAGGCAGGGAGGGAGATATTATGATTTTTCTTTGGGCTTTTTTGGTGGGAGGTGCAATCTGTGTTTTCGGACAATTTTGTTTTGATGTCTTGAAACTTACACCGGCCCACACCATGACCCTGCTTGTTGTATTGGGCGCGATTGTCGACGGAATTGGATGGTATGATCCGCTGATTGAATTTGCCGGGGCAGGAGCATCGGTCCCGATTACAAGCTTTGGTAACGCGCTTGTCCATGGTGCGCTTCAAGAACTAAAGAGCAATGGCTGGATTGGGATCATCACCGGAATTTTCGAAGTGACCAGTGCCGGAATATCCGCAGCGATTATTTTTTCGTTTCTCGCTGCATTGTTCGTAAAACCCAAAGGATAATACGGGGCTCATTGTCACTGTAACGGTCGGTCAAGGTAATCCCTAACCGACCGGTTTTAATTATGAAAAACCCATTCAGATGTTATTTATTTCGGTTCCTATATTCTCCATCGCTTCTTTGGTTCTCTCCATCAAACTCGGCTCGGTTGGAACTTTTTTACTTGCCTTGCCATCCAATACTATTGGAGATTTATTACTTGCCGTTTTGATTCGGTGTTTAAATTGTGATTTAAGTTCGCTTTTTTCCATATTTTCTCCTTTCCATTTGCCATTTTCAGAATATGTAACTGATATTATTCCGATATTCATATCCTTTATACATCATCGGAGTCAGTAGACGGTCGGCGCTTCGGTTGGTGAACCATCGATCTTACCCTTTTGGTCCAAAGCATATCAAGGAAATGGCCGAACTGTGGAATGTAAGCGAAGAAGATCTTCCGATCGGATCAGAAACTTCTCGTAGGTGATGCCGGACATATCGGCTGGCCTGCCTTTGGACACCCTCTTCCATTCCTCAAAACACTCCTCTGGTATACGGTAAGAAATCAAGATACCAAAATCGGATTTTACGCCTACCGAAGGATCAACTTTGGGACATCATCGGATTCGTGTAAATGTTCAAAAAGACGCCGATTCTCCCTGCTCCATCAACTCAGTAATTTCCTCAATGCCTTGGAGAAGTACAATGAGTTGTGTTGGCTGGTCAATAAAGAACTGATTGGCCGGTTGGTACTGGCATTGGCATACACGAACCAAAACTGGAAGATCCCCATACCTGCAAAGTATTACTCCAAACGGTTATGCAGAGATTTGCGCTTAATACATATAAGACGCTGACCGGATTAGGCCTGCGTCTTATATGTTTAAAAAGTATTGTAAATATTTTCGCATTCTACACCTGTCGGTTCGTAAAAGCAGTGGCTTTTGTATCTTCCGACAAAAGGCTGATTGTACCATGTCGAAGGGCAATTTGCGGGGGGTTTGAAATACCACAAAGCGAATTTAGCAGGCCATGGTCGCTCACCGTTAATTGACTTTCGTGCAAGGCGTCTATCTTTGTCCCTTGCCTTTTGATAAAAGTAACCGTGTATGGTTGCTTCAAACGCATGCGGCTGAAATACCATTTGCGGAATCGTACGAATGCCTTTAAAATCGGAGCAGTTTGCCCGAATCCGATTAATTCCTACAGCCCCGACGAGCAGCATTCCTTGTTCGCCTTCCCCTTCCGCTTCGGCTCGAAGCAATCTTGCCAACAGATCTATATCACTTGCCCTGGCTTTGACAACGGCCATTGTATCACCTCATTTTAGTATTCAATATATTCCCATTGTTCTATTTAGTGCTTGCTTAATATTCATACCGCTATCCGACGCACAATCTCGCAAGTTTCACCTTACGGATTGTTAATTGCCTGAATTAACTACTCTTTTTTTGGATAACTTAAAACCGCCTACATGTAACTGCGCCAGCACATGATAAATAACATCTGAAGGTGAGTTGTGAGTATTCATTTAGCCATTGCGTTATGGACGGTATTCGCGGCGTGGCGGTGGGGTCGGTGGATACAGTTTTCCCAGTGCTATCCAACGATGGTATACCTAGCTTGTTTTCAATTGCTTTACGAATTCTTCTCGCATGAAAAATTTTATTTGTGGCGTTTGGAACCCGATCCAGTATTCAACTATACCAGCGTTGTTATGCTTCACACCTTTTGCATATATCCTTTAACTGCTTTTCTCTACCTCACCCGTTTTCCGGAAGTCGAAGACGATGTACCCGCGATACAGCATCCTGCACGGATTATTTTATATCCGCCAAGGCCAGATGTTTGGACGATGACGGATATGTGCCTGCTTCATCTGCGCGAGTTTCCATATAGAATATTTGACGTTACAAATACGCCGACCGGCGGCAGCGAAGTTGAAGACGGTTGGGATGTGACATAGCCGCTATGCTCCGGCAAGTTGATATCAGTTGTCGCTACCCAGGTTCCATATTCGCCCGCCTGTAAAGAGGGGGGGAGCATTCGAAGGCGTCCGGTGAGGACCAAATGCCGAAGTTGAATCTGGACATCGTCATAGATGGTTAAATGACCGGAATAGGCAGCGTAGGGGGAATGAAACACGATCTGCTGCGCGCTTTCATTCCAGCTTCCTTCAATCGGAATCGGCGTTCCGCGAAATTGGATAGTGCCTTGAACTCGTTGGTCCGGCAAAACGCGCATCACAAGCTTGCCCCATACAACCGGCCTGCCGGCGACGGATGCATAAACTCCCCAAATGGAAAAGGGGGGTAATACCTTTGATATGGATTGCGAGGCATCGGCCACGACTCATCACTCCTCTTATTCGGTTACGCCATTATATGCGTCCACGGTAAAAATGCCCGTCACGGGGCTTGGATTCCTTTTATCAACAGATTGCATAATGGCAGGTCCCCACATAAACGGAAAGGGGTGACATCGGTGGACGAAAACCAGATTCATCATGCGATTGAACAAGCCTATCAATTGATTGTTGAAGCACACCGCAACATGACTGAAATTTGGCGCAATCACGTCCTGTTTACACGCCAATGGTGGTTGGGAGTAGGTTTATCCATATGTCCTTGGCTGATTTGGATCGGAATTCGGGACCAACGAGCAACAGGACAGTTTCTACTATCCGGGTTTACGATAATTATCGTGTCGTCGTGGCTGGATCAGCTGGGGATTGCCATGGGTCTCTGGCATTACCACTGGGAAGTCATCCCGTTCATGCCGGCTAATTTTCCATGGAATTTTTCACTTCTTCCCGTCACAGTGATGTTCTTGAACCAGTACAAGCCGGAAGTAAACCCGCTGATAAAGGCCCTCCTATTTGGGGGTTTTTCCGCTTTTGTGGCCGAGCCGATCTCACAAATGGCAGATTTATATCATCCCATTCACTGGAAGCATATCTATTCATTTCCGATCTATGTCGGGCTGTATTTTATGTCTTCAAGCATTGCCAGAAAAGGCATCGATTGCGGTAAGTCCGGACCTTAAACCGGCAAGAACCAGTCGCCATATGTTACCATTCATACACGTTTGAACGGGTTGACATATTACATACGGATGCTATTGCAGGAGGTGATCGATATGACGGTAGCTTCTCAATTGAAAACAGCTGTAGCTTCGCTGAAAAGCGCGCAGGCCAGCTTTGAACAGTTTGCGTTAAATACACAAAACCAGCAGGCCAAAACCACATTCACAAACGCAGCACAACAGACACAAAACATCATTGACCAGGTCGTTCCGCGGTTGCAACAAATTGAACAAGAAGAACCGCAGTATAAAGGGTTCTAAAAAAAGCCATCTCTCGGCATGGCTGCAACTTTTTTCATCGTTTATATAATTGGAGGCTGATTTTCTTGGCATGGATCGCAGGACTATGGATTGTTAATACAGCATTGTTACTCATTATTGCGGTTCGGGAGGTGCGCCGCCCCGCCAAGGCGCTGACATGGATGACAGTCGGACTGGTATTTCCGATGATCGGTTTCGTTTGTTACCTTTTCGTCACGAATCCGGTGCAAATGCGGCGGGACAAGCTGGTTTCATCGCATCAGAATCCGATCGTTTTGCCTCCGTTGTGCGGCCATTCCGCAGCTGTTATCGCCCGGTCTTTACAGCCCTTATCGGTTAGTGGCCTTCGAACAGGTTCTGTCCAAATCCTCACGAACGGGATGGAAACTTACGGCAGACTCCTGCAATCGATTCAATCCGCACAAAAAACGATTGAGCTTGAATATTACATATATCGGAATGACCATATTGGAAATCGGATCACAGACGCACTGATTGACCGTGCTTTATCCGGTGTGAATATTCGTTTTATAAGGGATGGCTTGGGAAGCCGGTCGTTTCCCAAACATGCAATTCGTCGGATGAAGGAGGCGGGCATTGAATGCAGGACTATTTTCCCTTTGCGATTTCCCTGGATTCTATCCAACTTGACTTACCGCGATCATTGCAAAATCGTCATTATTGACGGAAAGGAGACATTTATGGGAGGAATCAACGTGGGGGATGAGTATACCGGAATGAAGCCGAATACCGGATTCTGGCGCGATACCCATATGCGGATAACCGGCGAATCAGCGAATGATGCGAAGGCGGTTTTTGAAGCCCATTGGAAATTGGCGTCACCGGACATACCCCATACGCCAATAACGGCAAGAAACAACCCTGAATCTGTGCAACGTTCGCATCCCAACAACGAATATCCTTTTCCTTTTGGCAAAACAGAGCGATCTGCATTCGGATGGGAGTGGGGATCGGAGCTTGGAACGACGGAAAGCACGCGTATAGCGAAAGCTTCCTCACCCGAAGATACACCTTCTGTGTATATCCAGATGTTTGAAGGCAATCCCTCGCTGCCTACTCCGGTCATTCGGGAAATGCATTTCATTTGTCTAACCCAGGCGACCCGATCCATCGACATCGTCAATCCTTATTTTATTCCCGACGCGGATATCCTGATGGCCATCAAAACAGCCGCGGCGCGTGGGGTTCGAGTGAGATTACTGGTGCCGCAGCGGGTGATTCCTAAAGTTGCAGGCGCTGCCAGCCGTACGTATTACGGCGAACTGGTGGAGGCGGGGGTCCATGTGTTTCAGTATAACAAAGGGGTATTGCACGCGAAAGTCATGATTATCGATGGCGAGATTGCCGAACTCGGTTCTTCCAACTATGATCTCCGGAGCTATCGTTTAAACTACGAAATCTGCGCAGTGATGTATCACTCCGATGTGGCTCGGGAACTAACGGAACAATTCGAACGGGATCTTGCCGAGGCGACTCCCTATCGTTTGGAAGATCACGTGAATCGACCTTCATCCGAGCGGATGCTTGATCAAGCGGCGCGTTTGTTGTCTCCTTTGTTATAATACACAAGCAATATTGGATTTAGGCATTCGTCTATGGTGCAGGTATCACCCCCGGCATATATATAGTATAGAAAAAGGAGCTGCATCATAGATGATTATAATCAAACCGATTGAAGTGAAAGGGCATCAGGTTATCGGCATTGAGGTCACTCTGCCCAAAACAACACTACTGGCTATCACAACTGAACACGGATATATCATGTGCGGCGCACTGGATATTCGGCTGTTAAATGAAAAATTAAAAGAACGTCGAATTGTCGCAGGACGTGCAGTCGGGGTACGAACGATAGAGCAATTGCTGGACGCCCCTCTTGATATGGTTACCCTAGAGGCGGAATTACATGGAATTCATCCCGGAATGAAAGGGTCAGACGCGCTTGTAAAGATGACAGACGCAGTTAATTACCGTTAGTTTTCAGGCCATTTTTTAAGGAAAGTAGGGGATTGTTTGTTAACGGGTATGCATGTTGTTATTCTTGGAGGCGATGCCCGGCATCTTGAAATTATTCGCTCATTTACTGACCTGGATGCCAATGTTGTATTAATCGGTTATGAAGATGTGAAGGAACAACTTCATGAAGTCCGGCACGCAAAGCTTACGAAGGAAGTACTTAGCAAGGCGGATGTATTGATTTTACCGGTTGTTGGTACGGATGACCATGGCAAAATAGAGTCTTCATTTTCGACCGAAACGCTAATGCTGAACAAAGAATATATGTCCTGTTTGCCTAAACATGCAAAAGTTTATTCCGGCATAGCTAAGTCCTACTTGAAGAACCTTTGCTCGGAAGTGGGTATCGATCTGATTGAATTGCTCAATAGGGACGATGTAGCCATATACAATTCAATTCCCACTGCAGAAGGCGCTTTAATGATGGCCATTCAACATACGGATATTACCATACATGGTTCGCGTTGTATGGTTCTGGGATTGGGGAGAGTCGGTCTTACGTTAGCCAGCGTGCTTCACCGTCTGGGAGCACACGTCAAAGCAGGTGTGCAGAAACCGGAGCAGTTTGCACGTGCCTTGGAGATGGGGATTGAGCCGTTTTATACGAAAGATTTGTACGAAGAAGGCGCAAATGCGGATATTATTTTTAACACGGTTGCGGCGCTAATCCTTACATCTCGTGTGCTAACTCGTATACCGCATCACGCAATCATTATTGATTTAGCTTCCAAACCTGGCGGGACAGATTTTCGCTTCGCCGAAAAACGCGGAATCAAGGCCATGTTGGCGCCAAGTTTACCGGGAGCTGTCGCGCCAAGAACAGCTGGACGAATATTGGCGAGTACGTTATGTCAAATGATGCAGGACGAACAACGGAATCGAAATCGGGAGCAAATGGACATACTTGCTTGTCCTTCTGGGGTGTGAGATCGCGAACGTAATTTAGAAAGGCATCTTGTTTATACTTGATCAGAGAGGTCGGTACTTTGCCGGCCTCCGTCTTATTTGCGTAAGAATCGGATAATGAAGCGTGGTAAAGCGGCTCTTTCTTAGATCACAAGTCGGTTTCCATGTAACGGGGGACTCTAAATTAGTGTTGGTCTCGGAATCTTGTTTCAACTGTTAAAAATGCCATATATAATAGAGAACATTCATAGATTTTTAACAGAAGACCGTTAAGGTTGCAAACATAAGCTTATTGCACAGTCGGAGGTTACTTGCAAATGGATATTTCAGATTTACTTTCACATCCTGTCGCTCACCACGCATTTCATTATACACTTGTCGGAAAAGCTTTAGTTCGATTCGGTGGTGAAGTGGCAATGGTCAATCGCTCGCTATGCAACATGCTGGGCTATACAGAACAAGAACTGCTGCGAATGAGAATACTTGACATTATTTATACGGAAGACGTTCCATTATATAACGGGTTCATGAATGACTTGCTAGGCGGCAATTCCGATTATGTCGAAATGGAGAATCGCTATATTTGTCTTGACGGCAGACACAAATGGGGAATGACAACCCTATCGGTCATCGATGTGGAGGGACATCCGGAAAGAGTATTCTTGATCCAGGTTCAGGAGATCACGTATCGCAAAAGGCTTGTTGAATTGAACGAGGCATACGCCGATAAATTCAGAATACTTGCTGACCATCATTCCGATCTTGTTTACGACGTCATGTTAGATGGAAGTTTCAGCTATGTGAACCGCGCCTGCACGAAATTATGGGGCGATGACTTATATGAGTTGGAAAGAGCACTTGGAGACACCATTCGGAAAAGTCTGGAACACGTGATGGAATCATTTACGAATTCCCCTTTTGAGATGGAAACTTCATTTGAAGCGAAAGACGGCAAAATGTTGAAATACAGCGTACTGAATATTCCCAATTTCATTCAGAATGAACTCGTAGGGCTGCATTGCATCGCAAGGGATATTACCCTGCAATCCAATATGGAAAGGGACCTAAAGCATAGCGAGAAAAAATATCGTTTGTTAGCGGACCATACGGGGGAAATGATTGCTACACTGAATATCAATGGTATTATCTACTACATATCGCCGGCGTGCAAACCATTGCTGGGTTATGATGCGACGGAATTGATAGGAAGACCTGTCTGGGAATTGTTCTATCCTCCCGATATAGAAAAATTGGGCTCGCAAGAGTGGATGAATGAAGACGGTTATAGCAACATTTTACGATTACGTCGAAGAGACGGCTCCTCTGTTTGGGTGGAGGTCGTAAGCAACACGCTGCGGTACGATTCGGGCAATGTTCGTGAGATAGTTTTTCGGGATATAACGAGCCGAAAGACGCTGGAAGACGTCCTAGCTACTCAAGAACGTGTCATGAGTGATATTGTAGAAACAATGGATGTCGGCGTTGTGATTTGTGATGAAAATGGGATATTGACAAGTATGAATAGAGCCGCAAGACAATTGCACGACTTTGTAAAGATACCTCTTTCGCCCGAACACTGGAGTTCTGTATACGGATTGTATCAAACAGATGGAAAAACGCTGTTGAGCAAGGAACGCGCCCCGCTTTATCGGGCGTATCGAGGCGAAAGTTTCCGGGATTTAGAAATGGTGGTTAAAAAGTCGAATGGCGAGCATCGCCTCATTCTTTGTCATGGGAAGCCGATCATTGTTCACAATAAAATTGTGGGCGGCATTTGTGTCATGCATGATATTACCGAATTTGATGCAGCCAAGCAATCTGCTCATCAGGCAGACAAATTATCCATAGCGGGTCAAATGGCCGCGGGAATTGCGCATGAAATTCGAAACCCGCTTACCGCGCTGAAAGGATTTCTGCAATTGTTAAGCGCCGGCAAAGAAAAAGGAAGTAAGTACTACGATATTATGAAGGAAGAATTAACTCGTATCGAACTTATTCTAAATGAACTACTGGCTTTAGCCAAACCGCAAGAGATGAACATGACACAGCATGATCTTTCTAAACTGATTCAGGATATCGTCGTGCTACTTCAGACGCAGGCCACATTACATAATGTAGAAATTCACTCTCATCCAACCAAGGAACCCGTGCAGATCCGGTGCGATGGAAATAAAATCAAACAGTTATTTATTAATTTGATTGAGCATTTTGCAGAAATCTGAGCCCTTGAGACACAAGGATTTCTAGGGATAAAAAAGGGACTTCACCCCAATTTG
>NZ_JBYSWV010000084.1:0-10870 GCF_058781555.1 Brevibacillus sp. FW306-2-1A-C05A | reverse complement strand
AGGGGGCGGGAAGCGGCTGGCTCACCAGGCAAACAAAAACGGCTGCGCCCGCGACCGCTCGATGCAGCTCGTCAGACACAACCACCTGACCCAAGCAAACACACCCCCGCTGTCACGCTGAGCCGTGGCATGCGGGGGTGTTGCCATTTCTTTATTCACTCCGGGATTGCTGCTGCCTCGTCTCCATCAGCCGCCTGACCCGCTCCGTCGGGGTCCAGCATTGGAAGCGATAGTCTGGCCGCGTCTCGTAGGTGAGGCGCGAACAGCGGTAGGTCACGACGCCTGGCGCTTTTTCCACGCGAAAATGAATACAGGTCGCACAGCAATGAAACGCATTGTCCGCCTCCATCCCTGCCCCTCCCTATCTCCCGAGCTTCCACGGAAACAGCGAAAGCTGCTCGTAGCGCTCTTTTTGCGGTTCGGCAAAATTGGAAAAGCCAACGCCCACCAGTCTGACACCTTGCGAGTAATCAAACGCATCGAGCAAATCGTCCAGCAGCTCCTGCCAGTTGGCCCCGGCGACTGCCTTGTGCTGCTTCGTTCTTTGCGTAAAATCGGCGTACTTGATCTTGAGCGTGATCGTTTGCGGCTCGACCCCTTCCTGGCGCACGTCCTCCTCGACCTCCCGCAACAGGGAAAGGGCAATCGGCGCGATGGACTCGCGGTCGTACAAATCAAACGACAGCGTCGTCTCCCGGCTGGTCGATTTCGGCGCGCGGTCCATCACGATCTCGCGGCTGTCTTCTCCCCTGGCCCGGTCATACAGGGAACGGCCGAACTTGCCGAATAGCTGCACAACCTCATCCAGCGAAAGCTGCCAAAAGTCCTCCACTGTCTTGATGCCTTTTCTTTCGAGCAGCTCCTGCGACTTTTTGCCGACACCGTGAAGCGTCCCGATCGGCAACGGGCGCAGTACGTCCAATGCCTGCTCGGGCCGGATGATGACAAAGGCGTCCGGCTTTTTCAAATCGCTGGCGATCTTGGCGAGCGACATATTATAAGAAAGCCCGATGCTACACGTAAGTCCCGTCTCCTGTTTGATCCGTCTCTTCAGCTCGCGGGCAACCGGCACGGCATTTTCGTAGTCGGACACATCCAGGTACGCCTCGTCGAGACCGACTGTTTGGTAGCGTGTTGTATAGGAAGTAAAAATTTCTCTGACTTCTGCGGATTTTTCGACATAGCGGCTGTAGCGGACGGGCAGGTACACCCCTTGCGGACATTTTTTCCGCGCCAGCGCAACGGGCATGGCAGAGCGCACCCCGTATTTGCGCGCCTCGTAGCTGCACGTCGAGACGACTCCGCGGTTGGCAGTGCCGCCTACGATCACAGGCTTGCCGCGCAATTCTGGCCGATCCAGTTGCTCTACACTGGCGAAAAAAGCGTCGATATCCAGATGAAGGATTTTTTTCATGACGGATAACCACCAAACATACATTCTCATTTGTATTATCCCTGTTTTGCTCCTTCGACGCAAGCGGTGGATCGCTCCCAGAGTCGCTCCGCGCTTACTGCCCGTGCGCTTCGAGCACTGCCAGCAGCTCGGATACGGGCGGATTGCCTTTTTTCGCGTACACGATCGTCCCGTCCCTGCCGATGATGTAGACGATGCGCTGCTGGAAAAACAGGCCGAGAATTTTCCCTACATCATATGCTTCGCGAATCTTTTGACCTTCGTCTGCGATCAGCGGAAAATCGTAATGGAACTTTTCCGCAAACGACTGCTTTTTGCCCAACTCGCCCGGATTGACGCCAAAGACAGCCGTGTTTTTCTGCTGCAATCTCGCGTAGTTGTCCTGAAGCGCGCACAACTGCTTGGTGCACACAGGCGTGTCGTCCCCCGGGTAAAAAACGAGGACGACCGTCTGCTTGCCGACGTACTCTCCCAGGTCAACCGGACCTTTTGTGCTGTCTGCCGTAAAGACAGGGGCTTTTGCTCCCACTTTCAACATCGCTCTCACCTCTTGGGACCAGTATAACATCGGTTTGGGCGGGGCTTACATGGCTACGAGCACCCGCATGAAAAAAACCGCCCTGCTGGCAGCAGGACGGCTGTCTGTTCACCTGTCGATTATTTCGCTTGCAGCTTCTGCTGCTTTACCCGGGCAATAAATGCCTCGGCGATTTTCAACATCTGGCTGTCGTGCGACCACATCCGCTCTGGATGCCACTGCACGCCGATAGATAGCCCGTCGAGGCTCTCGATTGCCTCAATCACTCCGTCAGCCGCGCATGCTGTCATCTGGAAGCCTGGCGCTACGTCTTTGACAGCCTGGTGGTGCGAGGTGTTTACCAGCACCTCCTGCTGCCCAAGAGCGTCCGCCAAAAAGCCGGGCTTGAGCGTGACCTTGTGTGCGCCGTATTGGCGGGAACCTTTTTGCGCATGCTGGAAGGCTCCCGGAACCTGGCTTGGAATGTCCTGAATGAGTGTGCCGCCACACGCTACATTCAAAATCTGCATTCCCCGGCAAATGCCCAAGATCGGCTTTTTCAGCTCCAATGCCAGCTTAATCACAGCCAGTTCGGCCAAATCCCGCTCGTATTCGATGTTTCCAAGCCCTTGCAGCGGCTCTTCCCCGTACAGATGCGGGGCAGGATCGTCGCCGCCAGTCAGGATCAGCCCGTCCAGCGATTCGATCATCTCCCGGAACGGCGCTTCCTGTACAGTCAGCAGCGGCAGGATGAGCGGAATGCCGCCTGCGCGGGCCACTCCGTCCACGTAGCCGGACCCGACATAGAAAAACTGGTCGAGGTGGTTATTCGGCAAATACATTTTCGTACACGCGACACCAATAATCGGACGCACGCCAAGTCACTCCCTTATGGCTACCTTAGTCTGTTTACTTGACATTCGATGCGTATTTGAAGTCGATGAACCCGAGGGCGTCCACGACGACGTCTTTTACGCTGTCCTGCTTCACCCAGGCATACGTGAAGTAGTAGATCGGCAGCGCCGGCATTTCGTCCATGACGATGGCGTCCGCCTTTTTCAAGATTTCCTTGCGTTTTGCCGGGTCGCCTTCTTTGGCAGACTGTGCGAGCAGGTCGAGGAACTCTTTGTTTTCCCACTTCGACGTGTTCAAACCGCCCTTGAACACTTCGAGGAAGTTGATCGGATCGTTGAAGTCGCCAATCCAGCTTGCGCGGCCAATGGTGAAGTTACCTTCCTTCATTTGCTCGCGGTGCACCTTGTTTTCCTTGTTCACCAGCTTGACTTCGATGCCGAACGCTTTGCGCCATTGGTCCTGGATCACCGTCGCAATGCGCTGGTTCACCTCTGTCGTATTGTAGGAGATAGTCAGCTCAGGCAGCTCGGTCAAGCCCGCTTCCTTCATGCCTTCTGCCAGCAGCTTTTTCGCTGTCTCCACGTCGCCGTCCTTGATGTAGCCATCCGGGTTGAGCGCCATGGTCGGCGGGAGGATTCCGGTCGCTGGCGTGCTCTTGAACGGCACGACGCTTTCGGAAATTTCCTTGCGGTTGACGGCTGTGGCAAACGCTTGGCGAATTTTTTTGTTGTCAAACGGCTTTTGCGTCGTATTGAAGATGTACCAGTACGTGCCTGCCGTCGCTTGCGTCTGCATTTTTCCGGAATCTTTCAAGGCATCCAGGGCATCAAGCGGCAGGTCGCCCAGCGGAGAGCCGGCCCAGTCCAGATCGCCTTTTTCGAACATGGACAGCTCGGTGTTCGGGTCTTCAATCATGTTGATGGTCAGCGTGGACAAATGAACCGCGTCTTTATCCCAGTAGGAGTCGTTTTTGGCAAATTCGATTACCGATTTGTGCTCCCACTTTTTCAGGACGAACGGGCCGTTGCCGATGTACGTCTCCGGCTTGGCTGCCCAGTCCTTGTTCCCTTCCACCACTTTTTTATTGACCGGGAAATAAGTGACCGATGCCACCAGCTCCGGGAAGAACGGCGCCGGGTTTTCCAGCGTCACGACCAGCGTTTTGTCGTCAGTCGCCTTGACGCCGACATCCTCTGCCTTCGCCTTCTTGGCGTTGAACGCTTCCCCGTTTTTGAGATAGTACAACTGGTACGCATATCCGGAGGCTGTCTCGGGATCGAGCACCCGTTTCCACGCGTATTCAAAATCGTGGGCAGTTACCGGATCGCCGTTGGACCATTTGGTATCGCGCAGGTGAAACGTGTAAGTCAAGCCATCAGCGGATACTTCGTACTTTTCGGCGACCGCCTCTTTCAGCTCGCCCTTTTCATTCAGGCGCAAAAGGCCATCGAATGCTGCACGGGCCACAGACATGGAAGGGATATCTTCCGCCAGTCCAGGGTCAATCGAGTTCGGCTCGCCTGTGTTCAGGTTGACCTGCATCGTTTGGGGCGCTCTCGTCTGCTCCTGTTGCGCACCTTGCGGATTTTCCGTGGTGCCGGCTTGCGGCGCTCCACAGCCAGCAAACACCAGACTGGTCAGCAAAACGGCGCAAAATGATAGATTCTTCAACTTTTTCACAACAAAACCCCCATCTGTGGAATAATTCTTCTTGATTGTTAGGAGCATGACTAAATAATATTATCTTGAGAAAATTTTGTCTACACGAATAAAAAGGAGATGGGTCTTATGCTATCCGGTCTTTTTGCCCCTGTTTCAGAGCTGCTCGAAGCGGCTGGCGGCGAATGGGGAGTCTATCTGGAAGATTTACAGACAAACGAAAAGCTCGCCATCAACGAAAATCAGCGCTTCTACGCCGCGAGCGTCATCAAGGTGCCGATCATGGCCGCTGTGTTCGCCGAAGCCTACGCCGGCAAGCTCGCACTGGGAGACAAGCTCAAGCTGCGCCAGGAGGACCTCGTGGGCGGAGCAGGCGTCTTGCAGCACATGACGCCCGGGACGGAGTTCACCGTGTACGACCTCGTCACCTTGATGATTATCCAGAGCGACAACACCGCCACCAACATGATGATTGACCTCGTCGGGGCAGACAGCATTCGCAGCATCATGCGCAAAACCGGAATGGAAAACAGCTCCTTTTACAACAAGCTGATGGTCGTGCCAGCCGAGCTGGAAGGCTACAACGAGATTACGGCCGCAGACATCGCAAGCCACCTCCGCTACCTGGCGACGGGAAAAGTCATCTCCTACGACAGTTGCCTGAAAATGATCGCGATCTTAAAGCAGCAGCAGCATCGCGACCGCTTCCCGTTTCTTTTGCCCGATCCGGACGGCGAGATCATCGGGATGGTGCCGAAGTGGGAGTTTGCGAACAAGACAGGCTCGGTCACGAAAATCACGCATGATGTCGGAATTTTCTATACAGGACCGCACGCGATCAGCGTCTCCCTGCTCAACAAGGGCCTGGCCCAAAAGGATGCCGCCAGCGTCATGGCGCGCATCGGCCGCCTGCTGTACGATACGTACGGCCCGAAAGCATAAGCATCCTGTACACCGCTCGCCCGTTTTGCCGGGCGGGCTTTTTTTGGCTAGCGGTTGTGCCGTCCACGCGAAAAAACGGGTCTTCCTCTTCTTTGACGAAAAGGAATGACCCGCTCGCTTTTTACTTATCTTTTTCCAAAATCAGATTGGACACTTGCCATGCGCTGGAGAAAGACAGCTCGGAAAGCTGGCCTTGCCCTTCGCACCAGTCCCCTGCAAAGAACAGGTTGCGGTAGTCCGGGAAGAAGGTAGGCATTGGCTTTTGGTTCATCGTCCATTTGATTTCCTGGACAACGGCACGGGCAGATACGCGCGGTACAACCAGTTGCTCGCGCCAGCCCGGGAAGTGCTTGTCGTACAGATTTTCGATCTCCTGCTTGCGAATCTCCGCCGCTTCCTTGTTGCCTACGTCAGCCTGGCGCATGTAGGCTGTCGCCTGCAAAAGCTGTCCGCCCTCCGGCACGCAAGTACGGTCGTAGTAGGAGATGTCTGTGATGAAAATATTGTTTTGCTTGTCGTAGATGTAGGAGAACGGCACATCAATCCGCTCTTTCAGACCGATATCGTAAACCATGACGACTGTCGGCTCGTATTCTGCGTGCTGGGCAACCGCGTGCTCCAGGCGTGTTTCTGCGAATACTTTTACCAATTCTTTCGGCGGAATACAGCAGACGAACTCATCAGCCGTAAACTCGCCCTCCGGCGTCACCACTCCAACCACGCGATCATTTTCTACGAGAAACTTCTCTACTTTGTTCTTGAGCATGATCGTGCCCTGGTTTGCCTCGATTACGCGAACGAACTCGTTAATCAGCGCCTGCCAACCGCCGCCGATGTACGCAACAGGCTTGTTCGTCGTGAACAGGCGGCTGTAGTACGTGAAGAACACATCAGACGGAATTTTTTCCGGTTCACGCGTAAAGAAGTTGGAGGAGGCGAGCGTCAGCATCATGTCTTGCACGTCTTCGCTGACTTGCTTTTTCTCCATCCACTTCTGAATCGACATGTGCGGATGGCCCTTCTCCATTTTGAGCATCGTTTTCAAAATTTCAAACGTAAATAATACCTTGTCCATCCCTTTTAACAGCTTGGTTTGGAAAAGTCCTTGCACGTTGGAAGGAACGGCAGTCAAATCGCTCCCGATATCGTACTTTGCTTTTGTTGGATTGAAGTCTTGCCAGTCAATGTTGAGTCCGAGTTCTTTTTCAAACGTTCTCAAAACGGAGCTGTCGCGAGCATAAATGGCGTGCGCACCGAAGTTGAAGTTGAAGCCTTTGATCTTCAGTGTAACGGCACGTCCACCCAATTGTCCGCGCTCCAAAACCAAAACCTTTTTGCCTTTCGACGACAGGTAGGCGGCACTGGAAAGACCAGCCAGTCCGGCACCTACAATAACAACGTCATAGTGATTGGTTGTCATACACAATCTCCCCTACGCACTAGCGATGTTGATTACATGAGCTAAACCCTACAATAGAATAAGGGATGGATAAGGTGGAAGTCAACTATTATTGAACTGTGTCTATTTTTATACTGTCCGATACCATTTTTTACCTAGCATACGTGTGCTATGATGGGGAAAAAGGCAAAGGGGATGCCCGAAATGGACTGGAAGATCCCGATTCCTCCCGCGCAAAAAGAGGCAGGTTCGCTTCCTGCCATCCGCGAAAACAACGAGCCGATCGTTTCTCTCATGCAGTATGCCCCACAGCTTGAGGTATATCCAGCCTACTACCACGAAGGGCTTGCTTGCGCTATGGCGGACTGTCTCGTCCGAAGCTCGGTCGCAGACAGGCTGCTGCAAGCCGCAAAGCTGCTCCCCGCCAGTCTGCGGCTCGTCGTGCTGGACGGCTATCGCCCGCTTCAGGTGCAGCAAGCTTTGTACGACCGCTTCAAGCAGCAGCTTCTTGCCCAAGGCTGGACCGAGAGCGAGGAACTGTACGCCGAGCTGCACCGCTTTGTCGCCCGCCCTACTGCCGATCCGGCAAAACCGCCGCGCCATCTGACCGGAGGGGCTGTCGACCTGACGATTGCCGGCCCTGACGGCTGGCTTGTGATGGGGACCGCTTTTGACGACTTTTCAGAGCGCGCCTGTACCCGCTATTTCGAAACGCTCGCCGACATGTCCGATGCGGACCGGGAAGCACAGGCGAACCGCCGCCTGCTCTACCACGTCATGACTCGCGCCGGGTTTACCAACTACGCAGACGAATGGTGGCATTTTGACTACGGCAACCAGGCGTGGGCGGCCTGCACCGGAAGCGCCTGTGCCATATACGGCGGCGTGTAGCCCGGTTCTTTTTCCGCGCAAACAAAAAGAAGCCCTATCGCGGCCACCCCTCAAAAGGAAGCCGCGATAGAGCAGGCTAGTCGTTGCGTCTTGTCATCTGCTGCCAGACCGTACCGCTGGCTGCTTCCCCGCTCTCGATCCGCTGCACGGCCATTTGCACCTGCAAGCTGACTTCGAACTCAGGGTCGTTCTGGGCTGCGCGCAAGGCGTCCAGCGCCGTCTCGTCGCCCACTTCGAACAGGTAGCGGGCCGCACGCCAGCGCACCAGCTTGTTACGGTCTTTGAGCGCCTCGCACATCGGCCCAATCGCCCGCGGATCGCCCAGATCGGACAGCGTATCGCCTGCCGTGCGTCTCACGGACACGGAATCGTCGCGAAGCGCTTCGAACAACAGCGGGAACACTTCGTCGCCTCCGACCATCCCCAGGTAAACGACAGCGAGCCTGCGAATGGACGGCTTCGGATCGCGCAGCGCTTTTGCCAGAACAGGCAAGTCTTCCTCTGTCGGTTCCATGCGGTCCAGCGCTTCATAGCGTTTTTGCCAGTCCGGATCGTCGAGCATGCCCGGGGTGACGACCTTTTTCTCGCGCTCGACCACCTGCGGCGTCTCGCCCGGCCCGAGCAGCATCGCCTGCTGGACGAGCTCCTCCACGCGGCTCTGCGGATACGTCGCGTCGATCTCCTGCGCTACCTCCTCGCCGATCTCGCGCAAGTCGCCGTAACGGACACCGTGCTCGACCCATTTGCGCTCCATAATCAGGTTCGGGGAAGCAGACCCGGCCTGCACGGCAGCCTGTCCGAAACGCTCAGGCAAGGCGGCGCGAATCTGCTCCGTCCCCATCGTCACCTTGACCTGCATCGGGACGCCGCGAAACATCTGGATGAACACCTGCGCCTCCCCGTAAGCTCCCGCTTGCTCCGCAGAGACGACCGGAATCGCCGTTCCTTTTCCCGCCTGCAAAACTTCCCGCGCCTCCGTCAAAATGCGCTGCCAGTCGGCATTCGACTTCCGCTCCAGAGCCAGGAAGTCCGCCGTATGAAAAATCGACGTCACCCCGTCAATGGCCAGCAGCTCCCGCATCAGCTCCGGCGCTTTCTGCGCTTCTGTTTTTGTATAAACATGTTGCACGCCACCTGGCAGAGTCTCGTCCACGTTCAGCTTCATCACGTTGGGACTCGGCGTCGGTTCGATGGACAACAGTTTCATGCTTTCGTCACTCCTTTTTCCGCAATGCTACCTCCCTCCTATGGTAGCACGGAAGCGGCTTCGTTTGCCAACCTGCGGGTGCGGCAAAAGCAGTTTGCGGCTGGAAGCAGACCTAGAGCTTCAGCCTGTAGTAATCGTTGGCCGACTGCACGACAAAGCCGCACGACTCGTACAGCCCGAGCGCCCGGCTGTTTTCACAGGCGACCTCAAGGGAAATCTCTGCGAAGCCTTCAGCTTCGAGCAGCGCAATCGTCTGCGCCAGTGCCTGGCGGCCGTAGCCTTTGCCCTGTTCGTCGGGGTGGACGCAAAAGCCGTAGATGAACGCCTGCATGCCATTTTTGCTTACGCTGATTTTGCCGACCGCCCGTTCCTCTGCCAGCACCAGATACGTACTGGTACGAGGATCGTTCGCCATCTTCTCGTTCATCTCCCGTACCTGCGCTTCCTCCATCTGAAAACCGCGTACATCGAGCTGAATCAACGTCTCTTCATCCGCTGCGGTAGCAGGCCGCAGCCGCACAGCGTGACTCAAGGCTTCTCGTCCAGATTTTCCTAAATCCATCCAGTATTCCGAATACTCGTATGGGGCGCCGATTCGCTTCTGATAAGCGGCCCCTGCCTGCGATTTTTGCTGGACGATAAACAGCAGGGCCGGAATGCCCCGCTTGCGGCACTCTGCTTTAGCCCTGTGCTGCAGTCCGGTAAAAATCCCTTTTCTCCGGTGATCCGGATGGACCATGCCGCTGACCTCCGCCTCTTTGGCGTGGAACACATACAGGCCAAGATATCCGACCAGCTTGTTGTCCGCGTAACAGAGAAAGTCCTCTGTGTGCTCGCCCGAACGCTGTTCCAGCATGTTCGGGTTTATTTTCAAAGCAATGCCGTCATGCCCGTTGCAGATCACAGCCAGTTGGTTGACTTCCTCAAGCTGTGCTGCTGTCAGCGATTTGATTGCCACGATCTCGTATCCCATGCGACTCTCCCCCTTTTTTGAAGTCTTACCTCATCTCATCTTGTTAACTAGGTAATTAGATAAATCACGACTGAAATTATTAGACATGGCAAGCCAAAAAAGAAAAATATTTTAGCCGTTTCTTTTACCTTCTCATTTTCTTTTCGCATCTCATATTTATTGGCATTATTTTCACCAAGAACTTTTGAGGAATCAGGGTTAGACATGTGTTTACGATCAAGACCTAAATATGAACTGAAAATAACCCCTGATAATATTAGTCCCACTACACCAATAAAAAACTCATAAAGAACAAACGTTTTCAAAATGCTAATTTGAAAAAAAGAATATATGAAAACTAAAATCGAAATAATTAGGCTTGAAACTAGGCCGATCCTCATATTAATTCCTCCATCAAAAAGAAGGCGTCTCCCGCCTTCAATTGTTAGAATTTATCTACACTATTTTCTTTTAACGGCCACTCTTGACCAAGATTAAGGTTAAGTTTACTAGTGATTCTTTTTTCTTTCTTATAATTGTCTACAGATTTATTATGTTTAACTATTAATTTGTCCCCCTTTTCTTTTAGTTTATCTTTAAGTTCTGCTGGTATTTTTATAACTACATTTCCTTCTTTATCCTTTATATGAATTATTTCTTTTGACTCTTTAAGACCACCCGCTTTATTTATTTCTTCAACTATCTCGTACACTTCATCAGCCAATGGAACTGTAAGTCCAGTCAAACCGACGTAAACTCCCTCTCTATTTTTATCTAAGACTGTGACTGGAGCACCTACGATAATTTCTTGTTTTTGTTCAGCAAAAAGCTGTGATTCATTTTCTGCTTTGATATTGCTGCTTCCGAATGTTAGTAAAGCTGTAAACGCAATAACCCCTATTCCTGAAAGGACATATTTCCGCACAAAGTATTCCCCCTAATTAATATATTCAGCACCATTAGCGTTGCATAAAAAATGAATCCATCTATTGTCAAATTATTCTGAATGACATTTTCAACTTCACAACCAAAAA
>NZ_JBYSWV010000083.1:0-11142 GCF_058781555.1 Brevibacillus sp. FW306-2-1A-C05A | reverse complement strand
TTGACCTCACTCTCATCCCGCCCCTAAAGGGGGTGCTATCGCACCGTAGCGGGCTTTCTCGTTCGGAAAATCTGTAATCTCCCCTCATGGCAAGACTCAGGCATGCCTTTTCCTTGTTTTGGAGCAACTGGAGGGGGCCGCATAACAATGAGCCATGCGGATACTGCGCATAAAACAATCTAATGACGATCGACGAGACGTGGGTGGACGATCCGCCAAGTATGGCCGCCGTCTGTTGTCTTGAATAATTGATTTGGCGCCACTTGACTGGAAATGACGATCCATCCTACTTGATCCGTAACAAAATCAATCGAGACAATCCGGTCGCTATCCGCAACGGTTTTGTCGACTTCTCTGTTCTTGACCAGCATTTTCCAACTCATTGCATAATCATTCGTGTGATACAAGTTTTCCCCGTCCGTAGTCCAACCAGTATGGATGGATACAAAATCGTAATTCATGTAAAAATTCGGGTTGTTGTATTTTAATACTGTATGATGGACCCAACTATCTCCGCCATTTGTTGTTTGGAAGAAATAGGTACACTGTTGGCGCTCACATTCACTGTGGAATACGAGGATTCCTTCTTTCTCGGAGAAAAACTTTGGCGAATCAAAAGTAAAGGGGGCAGGTTCCTCTAGTTTGGGAACAGTTAGGTACTGCTTCTTCCACGAAAGTCCCCCGTCTTTCGTATGAGAAAGCCAGGGTAATTCCTGCACCAATTGGACAGAACGAATCCAGCCAGTAGACCTATCGCGGAAGGAAATGCCCGTCTTATTTCCCTCTACGGGGACATTTCCTGTTTCGGTTGATTCCGATTCTGCAACCGTTCTCCATTTTCCACCACCATCTGTCGTTTGCAGAATTTGGACAGAATCCGCATTCATGGCCCTTTTAATCGATACCATCATCCAACCGCTTTTCTCGTCTGTGAAGAAAATCCGCGGAAAAATTCCTTTGGTTTTTATCTCCCCCATCGTTTTCCACGTTTTTCCTCCATCCCTAGTATGATGGATCGTTACCGTTGATTCATGATCTGATGCAATCCACGCTTGCTTATCGTCCAAGATAAAATACTGCCCTTCTGAAACTTTTACATCCGTTGGACTTGCTACTTTCCAATGGACGCCTCCGTCCGTTGTCCATAAGAGTGACTCCTGAACAACCGACCACCCAATGTTTTCCGTGTTCATTATGATTTTAGGAAGGCTAATTGCTTCCGTGACATTTTCTGTTGGGGGAGTAACCGAGCAGGCGATTAATGTGGAAAGGCATAAAAGGATTCCTATATAAATCAGCTTGTTTAGTTTGCTCGCCAAATGTACGACCTCCTGTCATATATAAAACACCTGAAGTCCGCAGACGCTATTCTCCATTCAGACCAGGAACTCCCCTGTTCAGCTTTACCTTGAGAAACCTGACAGCAAAACTGCGGCACGCACGGCACGCAAACCCATTGGCGAATACATCGACTCCCCCAACGAACGTCCCCGCAAAAAACTCGGCGACCGCTCCCCTGCACAATACCGGGAAGCGATCGCCGCATAGGTTGACCATTTTTCTACTGCTCTTTTTCCGAAACCGAATTGACGCACAAAAAACGGACGACCTCTCCGGTGCGGTTCAGCCAGTTGTGCGGCGTGGAGGACTCCATGTGGATGCTGTCTCCCGGGTACAAGTCGTGCTCCTCCTCGCCCAAAAGCAGCGTCAGCACGCCCTCCAGCACGTAGATGAACTCCTGTCCTTTATGCACAAAAGGCGTTCCGTTGTCCTCATGCGGCTGCAAGGTGACGAGGATCGGCTCCAGCAGACGAGTCGCCAGATCGCCGGACAAGTCCTCGTACACAAACGGGAAGTCGCTTGGCGCAGCCGGCTTGTTGCCGCCCCGGCGCACACGGTCAGTCCTGTTCGCGGGCTTCTCCGAAAAGAAATAGCTCGGGCTGACCTCCAGCGCCTCCGAAATTTTTTTCAGCGACTCCAGCGTAATCGAGGACTTCCCCCGTTCCACCTGGGACAAAAAGCTTATCGACAGTTCGGTTTTTTCCGATATTTGCTTCAGGGTCTTTTTCTTGCCAAGCCGCAACGACTTAATCAAGACGCCAATAGTAGGTTTCATCCGCTCTACCTCGAATTGAATTTTGCAGGATAGGTTTATCATACCGTGTGTGCAGAAAAGGTGCAAAACGCTCTTGCGGCAAATATTATTATCTTTTATAATCTTTACTATTATCAGACAAAAATCGCTTTCGCTTTTTTTACGCCCGAAAATTGAAGTGTCACTTCAACTATAAATTGAAGTATCACTTCAATTCGGTGTCGCCAGCTTCCCTTTTCCTTACTTGTGCAAAAATCCGGAAAGGCAGGTGGTCTGCTGCGCCACGCACCCACTTTACAACTAACATCATCCTACACACCAAGGGAGGATCTGAAAACTGATGGCACTTCAACCACAAGCGGGAGTTTCCAGGCAAGTTCAAAACAAGGCGCTGTTCGCCAGTCTGATTGGCAGCTCGATTGAATGGTTCGACTTTTTTCTTTATGGCACGATGGCGTCTCTCGTCTTCAACAAGCTGTTTTTCCCTTCTACCGATCCAACTGTAGGCTTACTGCTCTCTTATTTGTCGTTTGGTCTTCCTTTTTTCATCCGTCCGCTTGGCGGGGTCATTTTCAGCCACATCGGTGACAAGATCGGCCGCAAGAAGACGCTGGTGCTGACGCTCTCGCTCATGGGCAGCGCGACCGTGCTGATCGGCTTGCTGCCTGATTACGACTCCATCGGCGTCTGGGCTCCGATCTTGCTCGTGCTCATGCGTCTGGTCCAGGGCTTGGGGATCGGCGGGGAGTGGGGCGGCGCGCTCTTGCTCGCGGTTGAGTATTCCGGCAAAGGCCGTCGCGGCTTTTTCGGCAGCATCCCGCAAATGGGCGTAACGATTGGCATGCTGCTCGGCACTTTGGCGATTTCCTTGATGAGTGCGCTTCCCGAGGAACAGTTTTTGTCCTGGGGCTGGCGTGTCCCGTTCATTTTGAGTGCTGCGCTCGTTTTCGTGGGATTGTGGATTCGCAATGGCATTGACGAAACGCCGGCGTTCCAGACGGCGAAAGCCAGTGGCAACATCGCCAAGGTGCCGATTGTCGATACGTTCCGCTACCATTGGAAGTCCGTGCTGATTGCGGTCGGGGCAAAAGTCGTGGAGACGGGGCCGTTCTACATTTTCTCCACGTTTGTCATCGCCTACGCGACGAATTACTTGGAGTACGACCGGATTACCGCGCTCAATGCCGTCACTATCGCCACGCTGGTCACGACGATTGCGATTCCGTTCATGGGCAAGCTCTCGGACAAAATCGGCCGGAAGCCGCTGTACATCGGCGGTACGATTGCGATGATGCTCTTTGCCTTCCCTTACTTTTACATGCTGTCCACGAAGTCTGCGCTGTGGCTGACAGTCGCCACGGTCATCGGTCTGGGCATTCTCTGGGCTCCGGTGACGGCCGTGCTCGGTACGCTTTTCTCCGAGATTTTCAGCACGAATGTGCGCTATACTGGGGTAACTGTGGGGTATCAGCTCGGTGCAGCCCTGGCTGGCGGCACTGCGCCGCTGATCGCGACTGCGCTGCTCAGCTCTTTTAACTCGTGGGTTCCTGTCGCCCTGTACATTGTGCTTTGCGGAATGATCTCACTCGTTGCCATCTTCGCAACGAAGGAAACGAAGGATTTGGATTTTGACAAATCCTGATGGAAAGGATGAGCAACATGTTGGTCTTGAGCCGCGAAAATATTGAACAAATCTACACGATGAAAGATTGCCTGGAGGACGTGGAGCACGTCTTTCGCGCCCATATGCAAGGAGAGGTCACCACGCCTGTGCGGACCGCGATTGACCATCCGAAGTACGGCGCCACCAGCCTGTACATGCCTTCCTACCTGGCTGGCGACGACTATGTGGCGGTGAAAGTCATCAGTATTTTCCCGGAGAACCACAAGCACAACATCAAGTCGCTGCAGAGCGTCATCCTGCTGACCGAAGCCAAAACCGGACAGCATGTCGCGATGATGGACGCGAGCCTTTTGACCGTCATGCGCACAGGGGCAAGCAGCGGCGTCGCCACCAAATACTTGGCAAAAGAAGATGCCGACACTTGCGCAGTGCTTGGCTGCGGGGCCCAGTCCATCGGCCAGATTCAGGCGGTCATGGAGGTTCGCCCGCTGCGGCGCATTTTCCTCTACAACCGCACTCGGGCAAAAGCGGACGAAATGAAAGCGAGCCTGCGGGCGCTCTATCCGGATTGGCAAGGAGAGCTGACGGTCGTGGACAATGCCGACGAAGCGGTCGCGCAGGCACAGATCGTCATCTGCAGCACCAAAGCGACCGAGCCGCTGTTTGCCGCCGCGAGCCTGCGCCCTGGCACCCATATCAATGCCATTGGCGCGTTTCTCCCGCACATGCGCGAGGTGGACGCTGCCACGGTGCAAAAAAGCAAGGTCGTCGTCGACACGCTGGAAGGCGCCGAGCACGAGGCAGGCGATCTGCTCATTCCGATTGAGCAAAACGAATGGAGCTTCGCGCAATTGCATGCGGAATTGGGCGAAATTTTGATCGGCGCAAAGCCGGGCAGGGAAACCGAAGAGGAAATTACGTTGTACAAGTCGGTAGGAATCGCCTATCTCGATACAGCGGTAGCCAAGACGGTGTACGAACGGGCCAAAGCCGCCGGAATCGGCACGGAAGTTTCCTTGTAACGCGTCAAAAATTGCACGCAAACAGCCGCCAGAGCACATCGCTTTGGCGGCTGTTTCCTGTTCGCTTACAGCAAGCGTGAAATCGCATCGAGAATTTGCTCTTTTTGAAAAGGCTTGATGACGAAGTCGCTCGCCCCCGTCTTCATCGCCTCCAGCACCTTTTGTCGATGGCCGACTGCCGAGCAAATCAACACCTTGGCATCCCGATCGTAATCCAGTATTTTGCGCATGGCTTCAATCCCGTGCATGTGCGGCATCGTGATGTCCATCGTCACGATGTCCGGCTTCAATTCCTTGTATTTTTCAATCGCTTCCAAGCCATTGCTCGCCTCTCCGCAAATTTCGTGCTGCTCGCCTAGCATATCCGTCAGCATCCTTCTCGTGAAGGCTGCGTCATCTACAATCAGCAATCGGGCCATGGTGTCCTATCCCCTCACATCTTGCTCGCATTCTACCTATTACTTTTGCAGAAATCGCAAGCCTTGTCCACGAGAGAAAATGACTTCTTTTGTCGAAACAAACGTTTGCAGCACACTCCCCTATGGAAGAAAGCCGATTGGCCCTGTAGCATCGCCTGTACCGCGCTCGCCAACCGACTGCTCGCCCGCGCCCGAAGCAAGCGGACTCTCCGGCTTCGGGTGCGGGGTCGTCTCGCCTATTTCCGGCAAATCGACCTGTCTCACTTCATCCGGTATATCGGTTTGCGGGATTTCCACGATCTCTTTTTCCATGACAGACGCCTCCCTTTTTTATCGCTTTTGCTGCGTATTTTTCCTCCTTAGCGTGTCCTGATCCGTTTTTTCCATGCAGCTCCACCTGCCTCCATCATTTCCTCTTTTTTTCATCGCGGCACTTTTCCGATATAATAGGGGTGCACTTCTTTGCCGATTACTTGAATCTACGCCTGTTTCCTTTGGAGGAGAATTTATCCATGCTCAAGCTGAAGCCTTTTTTTGCCCTGTTCACCGCTTTGGTTGTCGGGCTGCTTCTGCTCATTACCAGCCAGTTCATCACCAGTATGAAGCATTTGGAAGAGGTCATGAATGAACGCGGGCCTTCTTCTGACATATTGCGTGTGGCCTTGCTGCTGGAAGGTCCTACCTACGACCAGGGCTGGAACAGCAGCGCGATGGAAAGCATCACGGAAATGCAAAAAAGATTCGGCTTTTCCCTGGAAATCGCGAACAATTTAAAGCCGGAGCAAATTATGAACGTGGCGCAAAAATACGCCGCCAATGACTACGATCTCATCCTTGGACACGGCGTGATTTTTTCCGAACCGTTTACCCGCGTGGCGCTGCAATATCCGCATACCCGCTTTGTTTCTTTTAACGGGGAAGCCCCGCATCCCAACCAGACGACGATTCGCTACGACATGAAGCCCGCTGGCCAGCTCGTCGGCATGCTCGCAGCGAAAATGTCCCGCGCCCGCAAAGTCGGCTATATTTTGGTGGACAAGCCGCCGGAACTTGCCCAGGCCGAGGGCTTTCGCGAAGGGGTAAAAAAGGTTTCCCCGAAAACGGAGGTCGTGATCGGAAAAGTGTCAGATTTTAATGACATAGAAAATGCGGTGCAGAAGACACGCGAGATGATCGCCCGCGGCGTCGATGTCATCTACACGACCGGCGACAGCTTCAACCTCGCCGTCATTACCGAAGCGCAGCGGGCCAAGGTGTACACCATCGGCTACATCGCGGACCAGCGCTACATTGCGCCGGACTACGTTCTCGCCTCGCTGGTGCAGGACGTGCGCCAGTGCTACCGGATTATTTTGGAGCAGTACATGGCAGGCCGGCTTCCGAGCGGCAAAGTCGTGTACGGCCTGGCCGAAGGCGTGAACCATTTCAGCCCGTTCGGCCCGATGGTGCCCCCGGAAATTCGTGAAGATATTGAACGGGAATTGCAGCGTCTCACTTCTTCCCGTGGCTCATTTGGAGGTTAATTTGCATGTCCCTGTTCAGCAATCTTGGATTTCAGAAAAAAATCATGCTCAGCTATCTCGTCATGATGCTTTTGATCGGATGTGTCACCAGCCTGTTCAGCTACCAGATGACAAAGGTAACCTCCGATGAAGTGCACCTGACGCAAAACGTCTTGCCGCAAACGAGCGCACTGTTGGAGGTCAAAAACCAGATTTACACCAAGACGTACGCCCTGAACATGTACACCTTGACCCGCGACGAGTCGTATCTCGACCAGTATTACACCAATCTGATCGACACCGCCCGCTTTGCCTCGCTGACGAAAACAGAGGAAAACAGCGGCTTGTTCTCCATCATCGAATCGATTTCCAGGCTGGATTTTCTTTTTTTGAACAAAATCAATCCGCTGCTCAAGGCAAACAACGTGCCCGCGGTCAGCTATGTGCTCAGCCAGGAAGTCCAGCCTTTGATCGACCAGTTGGAGCGAGACTTGTCCTTCTCGCTCAACCAACTGGAGTACAAGACGAACAAAGAGTTTCAGCACACGAACGAAAGCATTCGCGTATCGCTCATTCTCACCTACACCGTTTCGGTCGCGGCGATTTTGTTCGGCTTTTTCTGCACGTTTTACTTCCGCAACGAGCTGCTTCGCCCCATCGAGTCGTTGATGCAGCAAGCTCGCGAAGTGTCCAAAGGGACGTTCGGGCAGCAAATCGTGTACACCCACCAGGACGAATTCCGCGAGCTGGCCCACGAGTTCAACAAGATGTCGAGCAACATCGCCAACTTGTTTGCCCAGGACGCGATGCAACGGCAAATTTTGACGGAAGAAAAAAATATTCGCGAGCAAATTCTCAACTCGTTGCCTGTCGGGATCATTACCCACCCGCACGCCGGGGCTGGCATTCACGTCAACAAGCTGGCAAACGATCTCGTCAAGGTCGATGAGGCAGGCTACCCGATGTGCAAGGATGCTTCTTTTGCCGCCTCAACCGACAGTCAGGACTCCCCCTGGTTCGTCAATCGCAAAATGACGCTGTACAAGAAGGATGATACGCCTTTTATCGCGCTTGTCTCGTACGTGCCGCTGCACAATCACCAGCACGATCAGGAGTCGGGCTGGATGGTCGCTTTTCTCGATATTACCGAACAGGAGCAGATTCAAGAATACTTGAACCAGTCGGAAAAACTCGCCATGGTCGGACAGTTGGCAGCCGGAGCCGCGCATGAAATCCGCAATCCGCTGACGGTCATCTACGGCTTTATCCAGTTGCTGGAGCAGCGCCTGTCCGATCAGGAGCGGGACCGTTACTATCTCCCGCTCATTTTGCAGGAAATCGAGCGCGTCAACCGGATCGTCACCGAGCTGTTGATGCTCTCCAAGCCGTCGAAGCCGGACTATCGCGAGGTCAATCTCGCGAGCGTCATCCACTCGATTCTCCCGTTGATGAACGCCGAGGCCATGCTGCACGGCATCGAGATCGTGGACCGCTGTGCGCCCAATATTCGCCTGCATGTCGATGTCGAGCAGCTCAAGCAAATTTTGCTGAACCTGATGAAAAACAGCATCGAGGCCATGAAAGAAGGCGGCCTTCTTGCGATCGAAAGCCACCTGGACGAAAAAGCGGTGCATATAAAAGTGAAAGATACGGGAGAAGGGATTCCTCCGGAGTATCTCGTGCGGATTTTTGACCCGTTCTTCTCGCTGAAAGAAGACGGAACCGGACTTGGCTTGCCGATCTCGCGCCGCATGGTCGAAAACCACGGCGGCGAGCTGCAAGTGAAAAGCAAGCCCGGACAAGGGACGGAGATTACGATTACTTTGCCGCTCACGCCGAAGGACGACTAGGGCGATCAGGTCGCAGCCTGCGCGGAAACGGCCCGCTCCTGGCCGCGTTCATCCAGCCAGGCGAACATTTTGCGCGTGTACAACTCCATCTCGTCTCCGACAAACAGATGGCTGGCCCCTTCCGCCAGCCATTTTTCGTGGCGGACACCGGCCTGCCTGAGCGCCTCTGCCAGCCTGTGGGCATGCTCCACGCTCACGTTTTCATCCTCTGTGCCGTGGATGATAAGCACCGGGCAAGCGATCTCTGCCGCCCGATGCAGCGGCGTGCGGTAGCGGTACGCTTCCTCCTGCTTGCGCGGGTGCCCGATCAGCCTGCGCAGCATTCTCCGCATGTCCACCCGCTCCTCGTACGTCAACACCATGTCGCTGACGCCGCCCCAGACGACCGTCGCCAGCAAGCCTTTGCACTCCATCGCCGCAAACAACGCCATGACCCCGCCCCGGGAAAAGCCGTACGCGCTGATCCGGCGTGCGTCGACGATGTTCAGCTTGCAAAGTAGCTCGTAAGCCGCAAACACGTCCTGCCGATCGGCTCCGCCAAACTCGTCGCGCCCCTCCCCGCCTTCGTTTCCCCGATAGTGCGGGGCGAGGATCACGTAGCCAAAGGCCGCCATCTGGCTGATCCGCTCCGGCCTGACCCGACCAATCCCTCTGATCCCGCCGCGGCAGTAGAGCAGCGCCGGGAGTCTGGCCCCGTCGGTCAAAAAGCTCTCCGGTACAGCCAAAGCCGCCTTGACCAACAAGCCGTCGCTGTAATAGCTGACCGTGTAGAGCGCGACGTTTGGCACGACCGACTCTTCGCAAGTGACAGCAACAAATGGCGATAAATCAACCTGCATCCTGCTCACGATTCCTCTCTCTTCGCTCTTTTTGACGTCCATTTTTCTACAAGAAACTGCATCGACGGGGACAGCCACTTCTTTTGGTGGTAGACCAACTGGATGAAAAACGGAGGCTTGTCGTTTTGAAAAGGCACGGCAGCAAGCACCCCCTCCGCCTGCTCTCTGCGCACAGCCATGGACGGCAAGAGCGCTACTCCCAACCCGCAGCGCACGCACTGCTTGATCGCTTCCGGGTTGCTGAACTGGCACGCGACCCGATGAGCAATGCCTTCTTCGTTCAGCACGTCAATCAGCATGCCCCGGTACGTGCAGCCTTCCTCGGTGAGAATGAACGATTCGTTTTCCAGATCGCGGGCGGTGAGCGTAGGCAAGCCCGCCAGCCGATGCTCGGGAGGCATGACGATCACAAGTTCCTCCTGGGCAATGGTCTCGGCGACAAGCTCTTTGTCGGTACAGCGGCGATCAAAAATGATCCCGAGGTCCAGATATCCTTCGTGAAGCTGCTGCAAAATCGCTTCCTCGCCGGCCGTGCGCAACACGAGATCCACTTTGGGATAATGCTCGCGAAAGCTCTGCAAATACGGCGGCAAAAAGAAAGCCGCCAGCGTGTCAATCGTGCCAATCGTCAGCGGACCGCTCTCCTGGCGGTTCACGACCTCCTTAGATTCCCCATATAGCCGAATCATTTCCCTCGCATACGGCAAAAGTGCTTCTCCAGCCTGGGTCAGCCGCAGTTTGCGCCCATAGCGCTCGAACAGCGGCACCCCGTACGACTGCTCCAGTTTTTGCATCTGGGCGGTCACCGTCGGCTGCGCATAGCCAAGCTCCTCTGCCGCCCTGGTAAAGCTGCCCCATCTGGCCACCTCGCGAAACGTATGCAGATACACCAGCTCCATGGCGGCTCCCTCCTGTTCATCTATAGAAATGGATGATGATGTTTATGGAATAGTATAGATAATGGTGATGATTCGATCAATGCTAAGCTGAAGTCGAAGTTGAAGTTGAGATCATCTCAAGCCAAGGAGGATGTCACATGTCCATGCGAATCTCAAGCGTATTGCAAACCCCAGCCGCTCCCCTGGCGCAAGCGCAGCGTCATTTTCTCGCCAAGCTCGCTCTGGAAACAGATGTGTCCAACGTTGCGCACGACCTGCAAAACGGCGTAGCCGATTTTGTCATTCTCGACGCCCGCAGCGAAAAGGCGTATCGAGAGTGCCACGTTTCTGGCGCCTTTTCGCTGCCCCACCCGCTGATCTCAGCAGAGACGACCGCTTTCCTGGACCGTTCCAAGCTGCTCGTCGTCTACTGCTGGGGCCCGGCCTGCAACGGTGCAGCGAAAGCGTGCGCCAAGCTTGCCGAACTGGGCTTTGCCGTCAAGGAGATGCTCGGGGGATGGAGTATTGGCAGCGGGAGGGGAAGGGGGTGGAACGAACGCCCCATGATGGCGTTAGCGACTGCTCCCAAGCCTGAAAGCTCGTCTAATCAGGTTGTTAATAAAAACGGGCAACAAGAAGAGATGGCTGTCATCCATGTAGAAGGATAACAGCCATCTTCTTCCCGTCCGTCTTGGTGTGGCAGCGGAGTTTGTTTATGCCAGGGGCATCACTTGGCTTAACCGCTGCCAAATGGTCCATCCTGCCAAACAAATCCTGCTACGTATTTCCTTTTTTCTCGTATTACATTTCCTGTTTTTTCTATTTATGCAATTTTATAGCTCTTCACCATTAAACGTGCTTGATCTTCCTCTAGCGTAGTTTTTCACTTTTTTATATGGCTGGTTTACACTCC
>NZ_JBYSWV010000082.1:0-11286 GCF_058781555.1 Brevibacillus sp. FW306-2-1A-C05A | reverse complement strand
AAAAATAAGGGCAGACGTTCTTTCGATTCAAGTTTTTGCAGTTCCTCAAAGGAAAAAAGTGATGGCTGGAGAATATACAAGTGACTTCACCTTCCTCGAAAAGTTTTCGTGTGTGGTTGCTTGAAAACTTCTCCTTCTTGGGGTGAAGTCCTTTTTTATGCTTTTCAAGTGCTTGATACGAAAGGGCTCAGAAATCTGCAAAAGGCTCATATTATAAATATGATGGTATCAATTACCGAATCATAGTAAAATTGGGACAAGTACATAGGCACGGCTTTCAAGGGGGGGCGGCTCATCCTCACGTCTAACAGCGAGGGGGTGAGAGCATGACAGTATTCGAGGCGCTAATGGGGAATGTAACTTTTTTTGTGTAAATGGGTTTTTAACGGGTGGACAGTTAGATATGACGTGGGCATATGTGTTTGATATTGAGCCACAGTAAACCATACATTCTTTTTCAAAAGTTTCCCCTGCTAAACAAAGGGGAAACTTTTGAAATTTTTTGTACCAAGGAGGCTAATATATGCAACAGTTGGCAAATATCATTTTGATCTTTTCTTCTGTTATCACGCTTATATTTGCTGGGAGGGCGATCATTCAATATAAGGGTGCAGATGATAATCGGAAAAAAAATTAATAAATACTTTTCTGATTTCCCTTGTGATTACAGGGATTTTGATAGCGTTGGTAACAATGTTTATTATTGGATCAGCTTAGCTCTGAAAATCAGCTTTTGACATGATCGGGCAGCAGTAAAACACAATGGTAACTCAACGCAAATGATCCAGCAGAAAGGTCTTTGCACAAATACTTTTTTGGGGTGGCATAGCGTCACCCTTTTTTGTGTTGTCCCAACTGTCTGCCAAGTTTTTTTGCTAACGCTTTCCAAATAACGGCGCTTTTTAGGTGATGCAAACCAAGGGAGAATCTGATAAAATCGATCAGGTGTTCGTCTTGGTGGCTCTCGGCTTTTTACAGTTTGCGCGTGTTTTTTCCAGGAGAAAACGATGTCATCCGGCTCGCGAAAAGGGGAAAAACGGCTCCCTTCGTGCGGTTGTCGATGTCAAGCACTTTTTTCAGCGAAACACAATATGTAGTGTTGTCGAATTTTATTTCGCACAATATATAGGTGAAACTATTGAGTTTTTTTTACAAAGATAGTTAACTAGAGAGGAAAGAATCGAAGGAGGAACGTTCATGTTGGCAACCGAAACCGTATCCCGAACCGTTTTTTTGAGGGATGAATTTTTAGCACAATATCCAGATTTTCCTGTTCATATGAATCCTCTGGGACAATTTGTTTACTACCGGACTTATTCTCGCTTCCTCCCGGAGAAAGGCAGACGGGAAACGTGGAAAGAAACATGCCGCCGCTCGGTGGATTACAATATGAAGCTTGCGTACCAACATATGAAAAAGATCGGCTTGCAGCCGGATGAGCGGGCGATGGAGGCAGAAGCGGAAGGGCTGTTTGACAACATGTTCAACCTTCGTCAGTTTTTGTCCGGACGGACGCTGTGGGTAGGCGGCGCGGAGAACGGCGTTGCCGATTTATACCCGCTGGCTAACTTTAACTGCTCGTTTTTGAACATCAGGTCATGGGACGACCTGGGCGATTTGTTCTACCTGTTGCTCGTAGGAACGGGCGTAGGCTTTAAATGCACGAAGGAAATGGCAGCCGGACTTGGGCCGATCCGCACCAACGTCACCCTGCTTTCCTCCGAGTACAGACCGCTTCCGAAGCACCAGCGTCTGGAACGCTCCGAGCTGAACGTGCTGGACAACGGCTTTGCGAAAATTTACGTAGGGGACAGCAAGGAAGGCTGGGTCGAGTCGCTGCGCCTGTACTTGCAAATTCTCACGGATTCCGCCTACGAGCATATCCATACGGTCAAAATCTCCTACAACAGCGTGCGGCCAAAAGGGGAGCGGCTGAAGCGCTTTGGCGGAACAGCAAGCGGACACGAGCCGCTGCGCGAAATGTTTGAAGGAATCGACAAAGTGCTGAAAAACCAGATCGACCAGCATCTGGCCCCGATCGAAAGCGACGAAAAAGGGTACGGCAAAATTCGCCCCATACATATTCTCGACATCGGCAACCTCATCGGAGCAAACGTTGTGGTCGGGGGCGTGCGCCGCACCGCGGAAATTTTCCTGTTTGACCACGATGACTACGAGTGCATGCTGGCGAAATACGGCATCAACGGCTTCTGGACAGAGGAGCAGCTCGCCCACCATCGTCGTGTCGGAGAGCTTTTGGGAGAGCACAAGCCTGTCTGGTTTGACAGCATTCAAAAAGTGGGAGACGGGCGCTTCGGCCTGGATCACCGCCGCATGTCCAACAACTCGATTGCGTTCACCAAGCAGCCGACCAAAGAGTTTTTGCATCTTGTGTTCACGCTGATGCAACTGGAGGGCGAGCCAGGCTTTATCAACCTGGAAGAAGCGAATCGCCGCCGCCCGAATGCGGAAGGACTCAATCCTTGTGCGGAAATTTTGCTCGATTCGTACGGGGTCTGCAACTTGACGACAGTGAACCTGGTTCAGTTTGTCCGCGAGCGTGAGGACGGCTCGAAATATTTGGACCTGGACGGACTGTTGGACGCGCAGCGCAAATCTGCCCGCGCAGGATTGCGGATGACGCTCGTAACACTGGAGCTGCCGCACTGGGATACGGTCCAGCAGCGCGACCGCCTGCTCGGAACGTCGTTGACAGGCGTGAAGGATGCGCTCGCTTCTCTCGGCTATACCGAAGAGCAGGAGTTGGAGTTGCTGCGTCAACTGGGCGATGCTGCCCGCAGTGAAGCAGACCGCTACGCGTATGAGCTGCGCGTGAACTCGCCGCTGCTCGTGACGACCGTCAAGCCGGAAGGGACGTTGTCGCAGGTGGCCGGGGGCGTTTCCAGCGGCTTGCACTGGTCGCACTCGCCGTACTACATCCGCCGTATTCGCATCAACGCCCAGGACCCGCTGGCAAAGGCTGTACAAGCTCTCGGCTGGACCGTCCATCCCGAGGTGGGGACCCCTGGCGAAACGCACGAAGAGCGCATGGCAAATGCGCGTACGCTCGTGATCGACTTCCCGGTAGCATCCGGTGCGCAAGAGACGAAAAACGAAGTGAGCGCGAAACGCCAGTTCGACACGTACTTCCGTTTTCAAAAGGAATACACCGAGCACAACTCTTCCAATACGATTACCGTTCGCAAGGAAGAGTGGAGCGAAGTGGAAGAAATCGTCTACGCCAACTGGGACAATTTTGTCGGCGTGTCCTTCCTGCAACTGGATGGCGGAAACTATCAGCTTGCGCCGTATGAAGAGTGCACGAAAGAGCAATACGAGGCGCTGAAGCAATCGATGAAGCCGTTTGACCCGGCGATTTTGCAGCAATTCGAAACAGGCGGCGAGGCTGATCTGTCTACCGCAGAAGCGTGCGAAGGCGGCGCTTGCCCGATTCGTTAACACGCTGCTTCACATGAGGAACCAACATAGAGAAGAGGGAGAGACGGTCACGACGAGTCTCTCCCTCTTTTTTTGCGGATCAGGCCGACGATCAGGAGCAGCAGCGGGTAAAACAGCCCGAAAATCAGGCTGTAAGGCAACCAGGCGTCGACATCCCACTGGTTCATATACGCTGTATTCGGATAGACGATCAGGGAAAAGACGACGACGAGAAAAGCTTTGGGAAGGATGAGCGGCTTGTAGGTGCGGAGTCGAAATACTTGCACCATGCTGACAAACGACATGGTGCCTCTCATGATGCCGTTCCCGCTCGCTTCGAGAATCGGCTGTACGTTTTCAAACTCCATGGTCGAACAAAGAAAAAAGATCAGGGAGCAAAACAGCAACAGTAGCAACGGGGTAAACAGCTCGATGCATCGGGCGAAAGCCTCCAGTCCAAGCCGCATGGCGAGCATGACGACGAGCAAAAACAAAATGTGCAGCGCGATGATCGGAGTCTCTGGGAACATGTGCGTGATTAAAAAGTTTCCGATGTAAAACAGCACCTGCGAAGAGGCGAGCAGCATGGTGAAGAGGAAAAGCAGCGAGACTGCCCAGCCGAGCCATTTGCCGAGAACGCGTTCGTTGATTTCCAGCAAGTTTTGATTGGGATAGAGCAACCCGACAGCGATGTAGAGCCAGGCCAATCCATAGCCGACTACATTTCCCAGGATGGCGCAAATCCACGCATCCTGCTTTGCATCCGCAGCCAATGTAGAAGGGGCGACCAAAATCGTGGTCCCGATGCAGAACAGGGCTGTAATTATCATCATTTGCCGATTCGAGATAGTGACGTTGGACAGCACCTGATGTCCTCCTAGTGGAACAATCTCTGCAAAAATTCCCCAAAGGGGCCAAGGACGGCGAGCACCCAATCGCCCGGATTGGGCATGGCGACCCCCAACACTTTGAGCACGCCTGCTGCTGCGGCAAGCAAAAGCAAAAGGGAAAACACAACAAGCTCCCGATAATAGCCCAGGTGAACCAGATGAGGGATTTCCCACCAGGCAATGATGATCGCTGTGACCAAGACAACGGTTGCTCCCCACATTCCTTTTCCTACTTTCCTGTTTGCGCCAGTTTATTTTTTTCGAGTATTGACGTAATGAAAAATTGACATACCAGCCAGACCGCAAGACCAGTTTGTCTATGGTACAATATACGTATAGAGAAAGGGGCGATGATGAGTGAGTCCGATTATTCATGCCCATCGGCTGCGAGTGCGCTACGGCGAGACAGATCAGATGGGCGTGGTCTACCATACGAATTACTTGAACTGGTTTGAGGTAGGACGAACCGAATTGATCCGCAATGCGGGGCTTACCTACCGCGAGCTGGAGGAAAGAGGCGTGCTGCTGCCGGTCACGGACGCGTCGCTCTCCTACAAAAAGCCGGCCCGCTACGACGATGTGGTGGAAATCCAGACGCGGGTCAAGGAGCTGAGTGCCGTTCGACTAGCGTTTGCTTACGATATTATCCGCGTGTCGGACCAGGAGCTGCTCGTGTCGGGCGAGACGATGCACGTTTTTACGAACGCAGAGCTGAAGCCGATTCGCTTGTCCAGAACAGAGCCGGAGGTTTACGCCTGGCTGGATGCCCAGTATAAAGGAGGGGAGTAGCATGCTGCGCTTTCTCATCATCCTGTTTGTCGTCGGATTCGGTTTGGAGCTGTGGGGGCTGATTACGGTCGGCTCGCTCATCGGCGGCTGGAACACGGTTTTGCTGGTGATCCTGACCGGGCTGCTCGGGGCTTGGCTGGCGAAGCAGCAAGGCGTCCAGGTGTTTCGCACGCTGCAGTTCCAGTTGGCACGGGGGCAGATGCCGACAGAGACGATTATTGACGGCGCGCTGATTCTGATCGGCGGCATTTTGCTGCTGTTGCCAGGCTTTGTCTCCGACGTGATCGGCCTGATTTTTCTCATTCCGTACACCCGCATGATTTTGCGCCACCTGCTGAAACAATGGCTGTGGTATTTGATCTCGTCGGGGCGCATCCAATTCTTTTTCCGCAGATAAAAGAGCAGTTGTCAAAAAGAACCGCTTCGAGCGACGGCCTCACGGCTAGCCCGAAAGCGGTTCTTTTGTTAGGTGCGTTTTCCCCGAATGTAGGTCCAGATGTCCACGAACACGTTGGCTTTGACCAGCGCGTTAATCAATACGAGCGAGACAGGGCCGATAATCAGCCCCAAAAAGCCGAACAGTTGCAGGCCGACGAACAGGGCGACCAGCGTGAGCAGCGGATCGAGACCGACGCTTTCCGCGACGACCTTTGGCTCGATGATCTGGCGGAAGATGAGAACGACCGCGTACAGGATGGACAGTCCGATGACCATCGTGTAGTTGCCTTTGAAAAACAGGTAGATGATCCACGGAACGAAGACGGTTCCCGTTCCGAGATACGGCAGCAGATCGACCAGGCCGGTAATCAGCCCGATCGTAATCGCGTATTCGACGCGCATGATGAGAAGGCCGACGATCACGATGGCGGCCGTCAGCGAGATGAGCGTCAACTGCGCCTTGAGAAAACCGAGCAAAGCGCCGCGCAGGTCGCGGAAAATCTGGTCCAGCCGGTTGTTGACGCCGCTTGGCAACAGGCGGCGGAAGCGCGCTTCCCAGAGGAAGAAGTCTTTGGAAATAAAGAACGCGCCCATGATGGAAATAACCGATACGGTAGCCATGTTCGGCAGGGAGACGAGCACGTTTTTCAGGCCGTCCAGGAAGCTGACAATCAGGTTTTGCCCGGCGTGGGTGATGGAAGTAATGCCGCTTCCGACCGTGTTGCTAATTTTGTCCTTGTAGTTCGGGTCAAGCTGGTCGTAAATCCATTGCACCTGGTTGTAGATGCCGAGCAAAAAGTCTTGCGAGATCGTCCGCTGCAAATACTCGGACAGCTCCTGGGCGAATCCCGGCAGGCGCTTGGCCAACTCGCCGATCTCCACGACGGTTTCCGAGACGACCAATGTCGCCAGCCCGATGGCAAGCAGCATCAAGACGAGCAGGGCGAGAGTGACCGACAGCCAGCGCGGAATCTTGAACTTTTGCGTGACGAACGTGACCGGCTTGTGGATCAAAAGCGCGATGACTAAAGCAATTATAAATGGGTAAAGTAAGGGTGTTGCAAACTGAAACAGCCGAATTCCTACATAAACAAGCAGGCAAACCCAGAAAAAGCGAATGATCTGAAAGAGGCGCTCCACCCAGTTTTCCTGATTCAACAAAGGTCTCCTTTCTGCCATCGAACAGCACACAAATCCTTATGGAACTATTATGCAGCAAACCGGACAAATGGAGCAAGTTCGCGCAAAAAACAAAACCGGGTTTCATCCTTTGAAACATTTTTTCGCCAATCTTATTCACAAAATCGCAATAATCTTTTATAATTGGGTCGACTTATAGTGGATTCTTTTCACTCGCCTCTCCCCCTTGGCATGTTCTAAGGATTTGCGTGGATCTATTCCCTGACAAGAGTGGTGGATGAAAGAAACCGCTGCCATCAACTTCATATTTGCTGTGGATAAAGTCGTTTATCAGTCACAAGGACAAGCGAGGACTGGATAAGCGCTACTACTTGAGTGGAAAAGGAGAGGGAGTTCTATGACAACAACACGTGGACTAGAAGGCGTCGTTGCCGCTCAATCATCGATCTGTTCGATCGTCGATGGGGTTCTTTGCTATGGCGGGATCAACATCGATGAGTTAGCAGAACATGCAACTTTTGAAGAGGTTGTATATTTGCTCTGGCATGGAGCGTTACCGAAGCGTGATCAGCTAGACGCTTTGAAAAAACAATTGGGTGAAAATGCAACAGTGGCAAAAGAAGTGCTGGAGAGCATCCGCCACTACCCAAAAGGCGTACACCCAATGGCGGCGTTGCGCACAGCTGTCTCTTCGTTAGCGCTCTACGACCCAGAAGCGCAAGACATGTCTCCTGAAGCCAACTATCGCAAATCCATCCGTCTGATGGCTCAAACTCCTACCTTGATTGCCGCTTACGAGCGCATGCGCAAAGGTCTGGAGCCAGTTGCTCCTCGTGCAGATTTCACCATCGCCCAAAACTTCCTCTACATGCTGACTGGCGAAGAGCCGACAGAAACAGCAGTGAAAGCGTTTGACGTTGCGCTGGTTCTGCATGCTGACCATGAGTTCAATGCATCTACCTTCGCTGCTCGCGTAACCGTTGCGACCTTGACTGATATCTACTCCGGTATCGTCTCTGCCATCGGCACGCTCAAAGGCCCTCTGCACGGCGGCGCCAATGAAGCGGTTGCGAAAATGCTGGTGGAAATCGGCAGCCTCGACAACGTAGAATCGTACATCCGCGCCAAGCTGGACAACAAAGAGAAAATCATGGGCTTCGGACATCGCGTCTACAAAGATGGTGACCCGCGCGCGAAATGGCTGAAGCAAATGTCCCAAAAGCTGACCGCGCAAATCGGTCGTCCAGAGCTGTATGAAATGTCCGTGAAAATCGACGACATGATTTCCAAGGAAAAAGGACTGAAGCCAAACGTTGACTTCTACTCCGCTTCCGTGTACATCTCTCTCGGCCTGGAAACTGACCTGTTCACACCGATCTTCGCTATCAGCCGCATGTCCGGCTGGACGGCTCACATCATGGAACAGTATGAAAACAATCGCCTGATCCGTCCGCGCGCGGATTACACCGGTCCGGTCAACCAACACTACGTTCCGATTGACCGCCGCTAAACACTCGCTATTTTCGAGCGTGGAGGGCACCTGTTCCCTAAGCGCAAGCTTGAGAACTACCACAAGCAGTGGTAGTTCTCCTACGTCTGGAAATATTCATAATCACCTATTATCTTCACCACTGGAGGGATTCTTGTGTTCAAAAACCTTGCACAACCAACTGCCGGCGAAAAAATTACGGTTGATAACGGCAAACTGGTAGTTCCAAACAACCCGATCATTCCTTTCATCGAGGGCGACGGTACTGGCCCTGACATCTGGAAAGCTTCCGTTCGCGTACTGGATGCAGCGGTAGAAAAAGCATACAACGGCGAGAAAAAAATCGCTTGGTTCGAAGTATTCGCAGGAGAAAAATCGTTCAATCAATACAACGAGTGGCTGCCAGAAGATACATTGACAGCGATCCGCGAATATTTGATCGCCATCAAAGGTCCTCTGACTACACCAGTAGGCGGCGGTATCCGTTCCATCAACGTGGCGCTGCGCCAAGAGCTGGATCTGTACGCTTGCGTGCGTCCTGTTCAATACTTCGATGGCGTTCCATCCCCTGTGAAACATCCTGAATTGACAGATATGGTTATTTTCCGCGAGAACACAGAAGATATCTACGCTGGTGTTGAGTGGGCAGAAGGCACTCCGGAAGTGAAAAAAGTAATCGAATTCCTGCAAAAAGAAATGGGCGTGAAGAAAATCCGCTTCCCGGAAACTTCCGGTATCGGGATCAAGCCTGTTTCCAAAGACGGTACAGAGCGTCTGGTTCGCGCAGCGATCAACTACGCGATCGACAACAACCGCAAATCCGTTACCCTCGTACACAAAGGCAACATCATGAAGTTCACCGAAGGCGCGTTCAAAAGCTGGGGTTATGCAGTGGCTGAAGCGGAATTCGGCGACAAAGTGTTCACTTGGGCACAATACGACCGCATCAAGGCTGAAGGCGGCGACGCTGACAAAGCGCAAAAAGAAGCAGAAGCGGCTGGCAAAATCATCGTAAAAGACGTGATTGCGGACGCGTTCCTGCAACAAATCCTGACTCGTCCTGCCGAGTACGATGTAGTAGCAACCCTCAACCTGAACGGTGACTACATCTCCGACGCGCTGGCTGCACAAGTTGGCGGTATCGGTATCGCTCCAGGCGCAAACATCAACTACCTGACTGGCCATGCGATCTTCGAGGCAACTCACGGTACAGCGCCTAAATACGCTGGTCTGGACAAAGTGAACCCATCCTCCGTGATCCTGTCCGGAGAAATGATGCTGCGTCACCTGGGCTGGAACGAAGCGGCTGACCTGATTATCAACTCCATGGAAAAAACCATCTCCGCGAAAACCGTAACGTACGATTTCGCTCGCCTGATGGAAGGTGCAACCGAGCTGAAATGCTCCGAGTTTGCTGACGCGCTGATTCAAAACATGTAAGATAAAGATAGTTTGGCAACGATTACCTTACATTTTGGAGGGGAGTTAAGTCATGGCATTCAACCGTAAAAAAATCGCTGTTATCGGTAGTGGCTTCACTGGTGCAACCACAGCATTTATTTTGGGGCAAAAAGAACTGGGCGACGTCGTATTGGTTGATATTCCGCAACTGGAAAACCCAACAAAAGGGAAAGCGTTGGATATGATGGAGTCTTCTCCTGTACTGGGGTTTGACGCCAACATTACAGGCACAGCCAGCTACGAGGACATCAAAGGTGCCGATCTGGTCATCATCACCGCAGGGATTGCCCGCAAGCCTGGCATGTCCCGCGACGACCTGGTGAACACAAACGCAGCCATCATGAAGTCGGTGGCGGAGCAAGTGAAAACGTATGCGCCAAACTCGATCGTGCTCGTTCTTTCCAACCCTGTTGATGCGATGACTTATACCTTCTACAAAACGTCCGGCTTCCCGAAAGAGCGCGTAATCGGGCAATCCGGCGTGCTGGATACGGCGCGTTTCCGTACCTTCGTGGCAATGGAGCTGAACGTCTCTGTTGAAGACGTGACAGGCTTCGTGCTCGGCGGACACGGCGACGACATGGTTCCATTGGTGCGCTACTCGTACGCGGGCGGCATTCCGCTGGAAACATTGATCCCGAAAGATCGCCTCGATGCGATCGTCGAACGCACCCGCAAAGGCGGCGGCGAAATCGTCAACCTGCTCGGTAACGGTTCCGCCTATTACGCCCCGGCTGCCTCGCTGGTGCAGATGGCTGAAGCGATCATCAAGGACAAAAAACGTATCCTGCCATCCATTGCGCTTCTGCAAGGCGAGTACGGCTACCACGATCTCTACCTCGGTGTTCCGACCCTCCTGGGGGCAAACGGGATCGAGAAAGTGATCGAGCTGGAACTCACCGCAGAGGAAAAAGCAGCCCTCGACAAATCGGCTGATTCCGTGCGCAATGTCCTGGCTGTTTTGAAATAGCCGGGTCGAGATGAATAACCAAGACGCCTTTCTTCGCGAAAGGCGTCTTTTTTTGCGGGAACGTCCAGTGGAGGTGAAGCAAATGACGTCTTTGTCCGGTGGCGGGCGGGGCGAACTGCTCGGCCGAAGTAGTTGCGAGACGAATGAAGTGCAAGGCGCCTTTGGCTTGGGGGAGTTTTTTGCGTGTTTTCCTTTTGCTCCTCTGGCTCGGTAGGAATTCTTCTAAAACCTTGTGTTTTTTTTCGCTTCCTCTACGAGCTGTGAGGTTCGGTCAGGCGTTCTTTGGGAAAAGCCGAGTAGGTCGAAGCTGCAGTGGAGGGAGGAAACAGGAGAAAGCGCAGCAGGTGCTTGGGGCCTCTAGCGAGGGAGCGCAGACTGCCCGCCTGCGGGGAAAAAGGAAAACCGCGTCCAAAGTGGAGGATTCAGGGAAGCGGGTTCAAGGTGGACGCTTAAAAGCGTGTTTTCCCTTTTCCCCTCCGTCTCGGAAGGAGTCCCAAAGACCTTTGCGACTTTCTCCTGTTTTCTCTACGAGCTGAGGGGGGCGGTCAGGCGTTCATTCGGAAATGACAAGGTGCTCATAGCGTAGTGAGGAGGGGAGCTGGAGTTTATATTGAATTATATTGCTTATTATCAGGCCCAAAAGGAGTTGCACCTATACGACTCTTTTGAGG
>NZ_JBYSWV010000081.1:0-11295 GCF_058781555.1 Brevibacillus sp. FW306-2-1A-C05A | reverse complement strand
ATACGGAACTAACTTGTTAGTTTTTTTCATATATAGAGATCCCCTTTCAAATGACTTTAAGATGTTTGTTACTAAAAGTATTATATATTACATAATATAGAAATTTAATACAAAAGTTTATAAGCATTCAAGCTTTCTATAGAGAAACAATTAATCTACATAGCTATCATCACAAGAGTAGCACTAACGTTGTCGAAATGCATAAAAGATTCGGTTTTGTATGGATGCGATCATCCGTTGTGCAAGCTTAGATATATCTGGGCTGGAAAAGAGGTCAAAGTCTCCTTCAGTGAAACTAGTGCTTTCTAAATCAGGAACGTAGCTTGTTTGAAATGTTAGCAATGGCTGAAGAAAAAGGAGTTGCTCACCTAACACTGGGTACTAGAAAATAAGTGATTTAACAGAAAAGAGGAACTGTGGACAAGGGAATGAGCCCCCCTTTTTCGCTCGCCTAAGCCACGGATTCAGCAGGAAAAATCTCTTAATGTTTAGTAGTTTATTAACTCTAGTGAACCCAAACTGTTCTTATGAACTAACCAAGAAATTAGTAAGTCCAATGATGAAAAATATAAAACAAATACACCTAAAATAATGAAAAGAAGTACCTTCCATTTGTTTAACAAGTGGATCAGCTCCTTAAGTCAAAGTAGTTGATTCAAATAGTTAATCACCAAACCGATTTTACCGTGTTTATCCTTTTATTACAAAAAATACAATTAACATGTTTGTGGCGGACTAAAAACGAGACACCTATTCAGAAATACATACAACTGGCTCCAGCGTTTGTTCATGACCAGGCTCAACTTGATACACTAGTAGATATCATGGCATGACATATGTGTTCTATCAGGGATTTTTGAATATCCCAAGTTTGACAGTTTTTTAACTTAGGATCTTTTTTGTTGAATGAGGAACGAAGTTATTCGTTTAATCAACCTGTTCCTAAGTAAAATAGAGATACACGAGAATCAAATGAAAAAAGTCCTTCGATTCAATTAGCCAGCTATTCACAAGGAATGAAGTGTTTATTGTCTTGATTGCATTCATATACTCGTCTTAGTCCCAACTTTCTCTGCATCTTACTTCAAATTTAGCAATGTAGGGACAGAAAAAGCCGGTTACACCATTGGCAAGGTGAAAACCGGCTAGTCTTTCGTTATAGCTCATTCGTGAAATACATTTCGTGTTCTGTCGTTGCACCTGCTACTGCGTCACCACCGACGTGTACTTGAAGTACGCGCCCCCGAGCGGGAAGATGATGAAGTCTTTCACCTTGTCGTTTTTCACATAAGGGCTTCCGCGGAAGTTGATCGGCGCGAGCGGCATTTCGTCCATCAGGATGGTTTCCGCCTCGAGCAAAATTTGCTTGCGTTTTTCCAGGTCAGGCTCGTTGTAGCTCTTGTCGATCAGTTCCTTGAATTTGGCATTCTCCCAATCTGGGTGGTTGTTGCCGCCTGTTTTGTCGCGGAACATTTCCAGGAAGTTGATCGGATCGTTGAAGTCTGCGCCCCACTGGAAGCGGATCAGGTCAAAATTGGCCTGGGAGCGCATGTCGCGGTACACTTTCAGCTCTGCGTTGTACAGCTTCACGTCGACGCCGAGCACTTTTTTCCACTGGTCTTGCAAAGCTTCCGCCACTTTTTTGTTCGTGTCGGTAGTGTCGTAAGTGTAGGTGACGGTCGGGAAGGCAGTCAGGCCAAGCTCCTTCATCCCTTCTGCCAGAAGCTGTTTCGCTTTTTCTGCGTCCTCCTTGAAGTAGCCGTCCGCCTTCAGGCCCATCGAGGTCGGCACCCATCCGTAAGCGGCTGGTACGCCGGTTTGCAGGATGTTGTCGATGATTTCCTGGCGGTTGATCGCGTAGGAGAAGGCTTGTCTGATTTTTTTGTTGTTGAAAGGCGGCTGGTTCGTGTTGAACACGACGGATTGCGTGCCGGGGTTGTCCGCTACCATCAGCTTGCCTGCGTCCTTCAGAGACTGGATGGCATCGGGCGGCAGCGTGGAGGCCGGGTAGCCGCCCCAGTCGATATCGCCGTTTTCAAACATGGAGAAAGCCGTGTTGTTGTCTTCGATCATCGAAATTTCCAGACGGTCCAGCTTTACGTTGTCCTTGTCCCAGTAGTTCGGGTTTTTGGTGAAGACGATCTTGCTTTTGTGCTCCCAGGTGTCCATGATGAACGGCCCGTTGCCCACGATCGTTTTCGCTTCGGCAGCCCAGTGCGGGTTGCCCTCCACTGTTTTTTGGTGCAGCGGGAAGAGCGTCGGGAAAAAGGTCAGCTCACGGAAAAACGGCGTAGGCGATTTCAGGTTGAATTCGACGGTGTAGTCGTCGAGTGCTTTTACCCCTACGTCCTCGGCTTTTCCTTTACCCGTATTGTATTCCTCTCCTCCTTTAATGTAGTAAAGCTGATAGGCGTACTCGGACGCTGTCTTCGGATCGAGGTTGCGTTTGATCGCATAGACGAAGTCGTGGGCGGTGACAGGATCGCCGTTGCTCCACTTGGCGTCTTTGCGGATTTTGAACGTGTAGTTCATGTAGTCCGGCGTGTTGGTGAAGCTCTCTGCGGTGGCGTTGGTCAGTTGTCCGTTCAGGTCGTAGCTGGTCAAGCCTTCAAAAGCGGCGTAGATCATGTCAAACGAATCGGCGTCAACTGCGATGCCAGGGTCCATGGAAGGCGGTTCGCTGTTGATGCTCCAGCGCAGCACCATCGGTTCTGCCTTTGTCGCCTCTGTCGGTGTGGCGGATGGTTGGCCCGCCGGTTGGGAAGTGGTTGTCGAGTTCGAACAGCCTGTGATTACCCCGAACAGCAAGGTAAGACAGGTTGCCAGCGCAATGCCCTTTTTCATGTAAATCCCCCTTGGAAATGATAGAAACATATATTCAGAATATTTGTTTGCGTTTTGTTTCGCAAAGGTAATATTTATCTTGCTCGACAAAAAAATTTTATGTTAGGTGATTAACAAAGTATTCTTGGCAAATGCTTGATACAACTCACTGTTTTGTAACTGGTTAAGTAGCTAACTAATTTAGCGAAGAGGAATGAATGACACCAGTAGACAAAGTGGTCGGCAAATGATAAGAATGAGGTAACCAATTATGGAAGCTATCAAATCAGGTAGGAGTTTACGCCCTTATGTATAAAATCGGTGTTGTGGGCCCGCCCCCCTCAGTTGAGCGGATACTGGCTGTTGCCAATGAGTTTGAGCATGAAATCGAATTCGTTCCCTTCACCTATGACGATGCAAGAGAAGTGAGCCGAATCGTGCAGGAGCATAACCCGGAATTTAACGGGTGGTTTTTCTCTGGCCCGATTCCTTTTACGATCGCCAAAAATGTGTTGAGCCCGGATGCCAATATCGTCTACTGTCCGCCGACCGGGTCTAATCTGTATCGTTGCTTCATCCAGATGTCGATCGATCACAATGAAGTCGTGAAGCGCATCTCTGTCGATATGATTGATTCAGAAGGGACGTATTTGCGCGAAGCGATGTCCGAACTGAATATTCCCGAGGAAGAAATGCACGTGATGACCTACGACGAGCATTACGACCCTGATGTCATTACGCAGTTCCATCTCTCTCTATGGAAAGAAGGAAAAACGCAGGGTGCTTTCACCACCTTGTTTTCCGTCGAGCAGGCGCTGCGCGAGGCCGGCATTCCCGTGTACCGCGTCCTGATGACGAAGATGGAGATTCGCCAGGCGATGAAGATCGTCATCGAAAAAGCGAAAAGCTCGTATTTCAAGCACACGCAAATCGGGGTGGAAATCATCGAGCTGGAACAGTTCGACAAAATTCCCGAGCGGGCGAAAACGCGCTTCCATCTGCAACATCTGGAGCTGAAAATCAGGGAGATTTTGCTTCTGCTCTGCGAGCGCCTGGACGGCTCGCTGATGGCAAATGGAAACGGCCGCTACCAGATTTTCAGCTCGCGCGGCGCGATCCAGCGGGAGATCGAAATGCTTCGCCACACGGTCGAGCAGCTCTCGCTGGAGGCGGACGTGCCTGTCGCAGTCGGCGTAGGCTTCGGCGATACGGCTTTTTCTGCGGAAAACAACGCGAGAAAAGCGATTCAGCACGCCAAGGAGCGGCCGCAGTTCGGCATCGTGGTCGTGCAGGACAACGGCGTCATGATGGAATCGGTGGGAGAAGCGGAGGAGCTGGAGTACGCTTACCGCTCCAATGACCGGGAGCTTCTCGAAAAGCTGAACAAGGCCAACGTCAGCGTCAAGACGTACCACAAGCTGCGGGCGCTGGTGCAGCGGATGGGCTGGAAATCGTTCACCACGACAGACATCGCTTCGTATTTGTCCATGACGGTGCGCAATGCCCAGCGAATCATGGGCAGCCTGTGCGAAGTGGAGCTTGCCGAGTACAAAGGCGAGGAACAGCAGGCGATGCGCGGTCGGCCGAAAAAAATATACACGCTTGTGCGCTGAAAAAGCAGGCAAACACCCGATAAGCTCGGGTGTTTTTTTTGTTGGTGCAGAAGCGATCCGCCGATTCGGGACGAGCCGCTCCGGGCAGCCTTGGCACTCGCTTGGCCGGGCCGTTTGAGCCAGAGGAACAAGCCTGCGCAAGCCGGGTGTATGGTAGCGTGAACAGCCAGTCCGCGATTTTTGTCAAAGAAATGGAGAAAATGTCGGCAAAAAAATACCGAGAAAAAAGGGATTTTTTCCAGAAAAAGCAAATAAGATAAAATGTTTCATACATTCATAATCTTTTGATTGGGGGAATTTTTTAGAATGAAAAAGTCTTACATTGCCACCAGCCTCACTCTCAGCATTGCCGTAGGTGTGTCGGGATTTGCATCGGTGCCTGCTCTGGCCAAACCGAAGCAAATCGATTACAGCAAACAGTGGGACACACCGCAGTATATCGGGGAAGCTTGGGAGCCAGAAGGGGCTAAGGGGGATGACGTCGTCTGGTCATACCTCGAGAAGTACAAAGACGAGTTCCGTATCCAGGGAGACGTAGAGGACCACTTCCAAATTGTGAATCAGGTCCGCAACAAAGAGACGGATACGAAGCACTACCGGCTGCAGGAAGTCTACAACGGCATTCCGATTTACGGCTTCCAGCAAACAGTTCACATAGATGCGGACGGCAATGTCACGTCTTATCTGGGCCAGTTCATTCCAGATCTCGATGACAACAAGCAGTTGAAGAAAAAGCCGAAGCTCAGTGAACAAAAAGCGTTGAAACAAGCAATCAAGGACATCGAGGATGAAGTGGGCGAAGAGCCGGATTTCATCCGCGACCCAGAGGCGAAGCTGTACATTTACGTGCATGAGGATGAAGCTTACCTGGCGTATGCCGTTGAGCTGAACTTCCTCGATCCGCAGCCTGGCCGTTGGATGTATTTTATCGACGCGCACAGCGGAGATGTCATCAACAAATACAATATGCTCGACCACGTGACCGGAAGCGGAACAGGCGTGCTGGGCGATACGAAGCAGTTCGAGACGACACTGCAAAGCGGCAAGTACGTGCTGAGCGACAAGACTCGCGGAAAAGGCATCGAGACATACTCAGCCAATAACCGCACTACGCTCCCTGGCACGCTGCTGAGCGACAGCGACAACTATTGGACAGATGGCGCGGCAGTCGACGCGCACGCGTATGCGCAAAGAACGTACGACTACTACCGCGACGTGCACAACCGCAACAGCTACGATGGAAACGGCGCTTTGATCCGCTCCACCGTTCACTACAGCACGAGATACAACAACGCGTTCTGGAACGGCTACCAGATGGTGTACGGAGACGGAGACGGCAGCACATTCCTGCCGCTGTCCGGCGGGCTGGACGTAGTAGCGCATGAGCTGACCCACGCTGTCACCGAGAAGACAGCAGGACTGATTTACCAAAACGAATCGGGAGCGTTGAACGAGTCGATTTCCGATATTTTCGGTGCGATGATTGACGACGACGATTGGCTGATGGGCGAGGACATCTACACGCCAGGTACGAACGGAGACGGACTGCGTTCCCTGGAAGACCCATCGGAGTACGGCGACCCGGATCACTACAGCAAGCGCTACACCGGCTCCCAAGATAACGGCGGCGTCCACATCAACAGCGGAATCAACAACAAGGCAGCGTACCTGCTGGCAGAAGGCGGCACGCACTACGGCGTGAACGTCAACGGCATCGGCCGCGAAGATACGGCGAAAATTTACTACCACGCTCTGACGCACTACCTGACGCCTTACTCCAACTTCTCGGCTATGCGCCGTGCTGCGATACAGTCCGCAACCGACTTGTTCGGTGCCAGCTCCAAACAAGTCAAATCTGTTCAGGCAGCGTATGACGCTGTAGGCGTAAAATAAGCGGTCAACCAGACGGCCCAGGTGACCGACCTGCTACAAGTAAATAAGGAAGCAAAGAAGGCAACCACTCGCATGGGTGGTTGCTTTTTTTGTGCAGATAAGAATGGATAGATAAGATTCTTGCCCGGTATCAGCGCAACAAAGGCTGCGCCAATGGTTTGGCACGGCCCGGTTTTCGAATGTCAAAGCCGGGGAACAAGGGATAAACATGGAAGCTTTTCTATTTTTCAAGAAGTCAAACAATTCTATTGAAAAAAAGTTACCCAGGTTATATAATCCAATTAAACGAAATTGTCTTTTTGTATTCGTATAATTGTCATTGCCGACCGAAAAAAGAAAGGAGTATCTGCGCGGCGACGAGCTTTGCTGTGCGCTTGAATGAATGGATTGTGTTGAAATGAAAATGAAAGGGCTTTCACCTTCTCGCTTTCATGCCATCAACCAGACTGACCACTCATTCAGAACGTTGTTGTTTCGCCATCGAGACAAACGAGAATGATGGTTATCAGCAGAAAGAAACGGCCTAAGGGGGAGTGCTCCATGAGTGCACATACTGTACAGACAAACCGGAATGAGGAGTATGCACAAGGAATCGGTCTCGTCAAATGGGTAGAGCGAGTCGGGAACAAGCTGCCGAATCCATTCATGCTGTTCCTTTATTTGATCGCCGCTTTGATGATTATTACCGCGGTCTTGTCGATTTTTCACGTCACGGCAGTCGATCCGATCAAAAACGAGCAGGTGCAGGTCAAAAATCTGCTCAGCCAGGAAGGCTTGCAATGGCTTTTGCCCAACATCATTAAAAACTTCTCCGGCTTCCTGCCGCTCGGTTCCATTTTGACGCTCATGCTCGGCGTGGGACTTGCGGAGAAGGTCGGCCTGTTGGAAGCCGTTATTCGCAAAATGTCCCTGCGGGTCAGTGCCCGCTACGCCAGCTACCTCGTAGCGTTTATCGCGTTTTTCAGCCACGTTTCCTCTGATGCGGCGTTCGTGATTATGCCGCCGCTGGGCGCGTTGATCTTCCTGGCTGTCGGACGCCATCCGGTGGCAGGGCTGCTCGCCGCGATTGCGGGGGTCGGGTCCGGTTTTTCCGCCAACATTTTGATCGTCACAACAGACGTGCTGCTCTCCGGTATCAGCTCAGAGATTTCCAAGTCAGTGAATCCAGACGTGACAGTGAGTGTGCTCGACAACTGGTTCTTCATGTCCGCTTCTGTCCTGCTGCTTTCGGCGGCGATCGGGTTTATTACCGATAAATTCGTGGAGCCGCGCCTGGGCGTTTACAAAAGCGAAGGCAAATCGGAAAAGAAACTGGAAGATTTGTCCGATACCCAAAAGAAAGGCTTGCGTGCCGCAGGTATCGCAGCGCTTGTGTTCATTGCTGTGATTGCCGTATTGGTCGTGCCTGAAAATGGCCTGTTGCGCGATCCGAAGCAGGGGACAATCGTGCCTTCCCCGTTCATTTCCGGTATTGTCCCTGTCATTTTGCTCTTTTTCTTTACCGTAGCGATTACGTACGGAATCAAGGTTGGGGTTATCAAAAAGCAAAATGACATCCCGGCCTTGCTGACAGACCCGATCAAGGGCATGGCAGGATTCATCATCATGATTTTCCCGCTGTCCCAATTCGTGGCGATGTTCAACTGGAGCAACATGGGCAGCTTCCTGGCGCTGTCGATTACGGATTTGCTGGAACAAATGAACATGAGCGGCGCGCCTGTGTTTATCGGCTTGATGTTCTTGTCTGCGTTTCTGTGTATGTTTATCGCGAGCGGCTCGGCGATCTGGTCCTTGCTTGCGCCCGTGTTCGTGCCGATGTTCATGGCGCTTGGCTTCCACCCGGCATTCGCGCAGGTGGCATTCCGGGTCGCTGACTCGTCGGTCATTCCGTTTGCGATCGTTTCGCCGTTTATCCCGCTCTTCTTGAGCTTTTTGCAGGAGTACAAAAAGGATGCGAAGCTGGGGACGTACTACGCCCTGATTATGCCGTATCCGATCGCCATCTTTGTTTTGTGGACATTGCTCTTGGTCGTCTGGTATTTCGTCGGTCTGCCAATCGGTCCTGGAGTTTATCCGGTGATGAACTGAAGATGACTCGAGAATAAACAGGAGGAAAAAAACATGCTGGATCTGGTTTCGTTACGAAGAGATTTTCATATGCATCCCGAGGTGGGCTTTACGGAGTTTCGCACCGCTTCGAAAGTAGTGGAAATTTTGGCTTCCCTCGGCTACGACGTGATTTACGGCCAGGACGCCATGGATGGCGATGCCCGCAGAGGGCTGCCGTCCGAGGCGGTGCTGGAAGCGGCTTACGAACGGGCGCTGCGCGATGGCGCCAACCCGGCCATCGTGGAAAAAATGCGCGGCGGCTACACCGCTGTCATCGGGGTGAAAAAAGGGAACAAGCCTGGCCCCACTGTCGCGTTCCGCTTTGACATGGACGCGTTGCCTGTGCTGGAGAGCACCGATGCGGACCACTTTCCGCAGGTGAACGGCTTCCGCTCCCGCTACGAAGGAAACATGCACGCCTGCGCCCATGACGGGCATACGACGATTGGCCTTGGCGTAGCGGAGGCGCTTGCGGCAGGGGAGTTTGCCGGGACGCTCAAGCTGATTTTCCAGCCAGCCGAAGAAGGAGTGCGCGGCGCGTATTCGATCGTGCAAAAAGGGCTTCTCGACGACGTGGACTACCTTTTCTGTCACCACCTGGGCGTCAACGTCCCGCTCGGCGAGGTGCACGGCGGCTCTTACGGCTTTTTGGCCACCACGAAAATGCTCGCTCATTTTTACGGCGTGTCCTCCCATGCCGGTGCTTCGCCGGAGCAAGGGAAAAACGCCCTGCTCGGAGCGGCCACCGCTTTGCTCAACATTCATGCGATTCCCCGTTTTAGCACAGGATCGACTCGCGTGAATGTCGGGGTGCTGGAAGGGGGCACTGCGGCAAACATCATTCCGGCCTACGCCAAGATGGTAGTCGAGACGCGCTCTGTTTCCGAGGAAGTCAACGCCGAGGTCGAGCAACGCGTGCGCAACATCATCGCGCACAGCGCAGCGATGCATGAGCTGGACTACAAAATCGAAGTGATCGGGGGAGCGATCCCGATCAACTACGATGTGGAGATGGCAGAGCTGGCTTTGGAAGAAGCGAAGCACGTGGAAGGCTTCTCCTCGTTTAAAATGGGCGAGCACAACTCGATGGGCAGCGAGGACGCGAGCTTCATGATTAAGCGCGTGCAGGAGCGCGGCGGCAAAGGGACGTACATGTCGATCGGGACCGACCTTCCGGCTCCGCACCATCATCCGAAGTTCGATATTCAGGAAGAAATTTTGCCGCGCAGTGTCAAGCTGCTGGAGCGGATTGCCAGACGGCTTCTTGCCTAAAAAGCAACTCTCTGTTGCCAAAGTCGCCTTTTTGCCAACTCCGACATAGAGAGGATGTTTTTACATGCATACCAAACAAATTGCAGACATGATCGAGCAAAAACGGGATTCCTTCATTAAAGTAAGCGACCGCATCTGGGAATTGGCGGAGACGCGCTTCGAAGAGTACCAGTCCGCTGAGCTTTTGGCGCAAACGCTGGAAGCAGAAGGCTTTCAGGTGGAGCGCGGCGTCGGCGGGATCAAAACCGCCTTCATCGGCAGCTTCGGCAGCGGCAGTCCGGTTGTGGCGATCCTGGGCGAGTTCGATGCCCTCTCCGGAATGAGCCAGAAAAAAGGCCAGGCCAAAGAAGAGCCGGAAGTGCCGGGCGCAAACGGACACGGCTGCGGGCACAACCTGCTGGGGACGGCTTCGCTGGCGGCGGCGGTTGCCGTGAAGCAGTACATGGAAGAAAACAACATGAGCGGAACGGTTCGCTACTACGGCTGCCCAGGGGAAGAAGGCGGCTCCGGCAAAGCGTTCATGGCGCGCGCCGGACTGTTTGACGACGTCGATTTTGCCCTCTGCTGGCACCCGATGGGCTACAACAGCATCATGGCAGTCGAGTCGCTGGCCAACTACCAGGTTTACTTCAAGTTCAAAGGCAAAAGCGCCCATGCCGCAGCCAGTCCGCACCTCGGCCGCAGCGCGCTGGATGCAGTCGAGCTGATGAACATCGGGGTCAACTACTTGCGCGAGCACATCATTACCGATGCCCGCGTGCACTACGCGATCACCAATTCCGGCGGCCTGTCGCCAAACGTGGTGCAGGCGTACGCCGAGGTGCTCTACCTCGTGCGCGCGCCGAAGGTCGACCAGGTGCAGGAGATTTACGAGCGCGTCTGCAAAATCGCCAAAGGCGCGGCACTCATGACGGAAACCGAAGTAGAGATCGTCTTCGACAAGGCGTGCTCTAACCTGGTGCAAAACAAGACGCTGGAAGAGGTCATGTACAAAAACTTCCAGGAGCTTGGCGTGCCTGTGCACGACGAAGCAGAGCTGGAGCTGGCAAAAGCGATGCGCGCAACGCTGTCTGCGCAGGAAAAAGCGACAGCGGAAAGACAGTCGCCAGACGCGCCGGACCCGGACATGGTGACATGGCTGAACCCGTACACCGGGTCGACGATTCCGCTGAACGGCTCCACGGATGTAGGGGACGTAAGCTGGATCGCGCCGACAGCGCAATGTACGACAGCTTGCTTCATCAACGGTTCTACGCTGCATTCCTGGCAATGGGTGTCGCTCGGAGCGACCTCGATGGCGCACAAAGGAATGCTGCACGCCGGGAAGGTCATGGCTGCTACTGCGGTAGATATGCTGCAAAATCCAGAGTTGATCGCAAAGGCAAAAGCCGAGCTGAAAGCCCGCCTCGGCGACAAAACGTACGTGTGCCCGATTCCGGAAGGCGTTATGCCTTCGGTGAAAAAATAACAGGCTTGCATGACAAGACCGACGATGTACCGCTTGAATGCGGGGGTCGTCGGTTTTTTTCGTGGAAACATGGCAAGGAGATAGAAGCGAACCGCACGCATGTAATTCACAAAAAAT
>NZ_JBYSWV010000080.1:0-11835 GCF_058781555.1 Brevibacillus sp. FW306-2-1A-C05A | reverse complement strand
TATCGGTTCCGTTTTTCCATGGCTTCATTATAACTTATTTATCACGCTCCCGTGTCTCAGCCTATGGGAGCATTGTACTCCACCGAGTTGTTCGCCCGTTATCAACGCAGCGAACAGGCACTGGTGCTGGCTCTCATGGAGATGGTCGTCAACGGTGTGTCTACCCGTAAGGTGGCCCAGATCACAGAAGAATTGTGCGGTACGGAGTTTTCCAAATCGACCGTGTCCGATCTGTGCAAGCGGTTGGATCCTATCGTGAACGCCTGGAACAACCGTCCGCTACACGATTCTTCGTTCCCCTTTGTCATCGTCGATGCCCTGTACCTGAAAGTACGCGAAGAAGGGCGGGTGCGGTCACGGGGCGCTCTCATCGGGATCGGTGTCAATGCCGATGGATACCGGGAGGTATTGGGCGTTATGCTCGGCGACAGCGAGTCGGAGGCCAGCTGGAGCGAATTTTTTGGCTGGCTGAAAAGCCGTGGGCTTAAAGGCGTCGATCTGATTGTGTCGGATGACCATGGAGGGTTGGTTCGAGCCATCCGCAGGAACTTCCAAGGGGTGACCTGGCAGCGATGCCAGACGCACTTCATGCGCAACATTCTTGACGCCACACCCAAATCCTTGCAGGACGAGATTCATAGCCGGATTCGCCCCATTCTGGAGGCACCGGATGCAAAGACGGCACGGATGCTGTTAGAGAAGGTACTGGAGGAGTATGAAACGAAAGCGCCGAAGGCCATGGCTGTCCTGGAAGCAGGCTTCGAAGATGTCACAGCCGTCTTGGCATTACCGGAAAAGTACCGCAAGCGTCTTCGCACCACCAATCCGATGGAGCGGTTGAATGAGGAAATCCGCCGCCGTGAACGCGTGATTCGGATTTTTCCGAATCGAGAGTCTGCCATCCGCTTGATAGGGGCCTTGCTCATGGAAACGGACGAGAAATGGGCTAGCGGCAAAAAGTATTTGGACATGACAGAATATCTTGAATGGCGTCAAGGACAATCCCCAATCTCCTCCCATACCAAAGTCACTCGCATCGGCTAATAAACACCGCATCTAAGCCTGTCAAGGCCGCGAAGCGTTCCATTTTTAGCCTTGACAGGCTGAATGAAACACACTTTTGAAAAACCCAGCAATCCCTTGCTGGGCCTGCCATACGGCGAGTGACGGGGTGCAGGGGGTGTGCTCCCTGCGTCTCCCCCTTCGGGGGACGGAAGGGGGCATTCTAACCGAGGGCAATTTTACACACAAATATGGACTTGATCATGGCTACCCATTACCATCAATTAAACAGACCAACAAAACTACAATTTTGATACTACTTGCCGTTAAACCCCCTCCTAATAAACAATAAAAGCACCTATTGTGGTGCTTTCTCTAATACAGAACCGGGGTGTATCCTATTCAAGTGCATCTGTCATAATTCACATCTAGCCATTAAAGTTATTACTTTGTAGATTCCATAATGAAAAAATGTAGGAAGGGAAATTTACTCCCTTCCTACCTCATAACTTTACTTTTTTGAATCCTTACTTTCTAATATATCTCGCGTTAAAACCTTCAATAGTCATATTCTCTTGAACTTCATTATGTGGGATAAGAAGGTACGACCATTCCTTACCACCGTGCTGTCTTTCATGCTCAGAAGCATGCTTACACCAATTTACTACGGCTTTAGCTTTATCCTGAACGACCTTATCATCCATCTCTGCTTCACTTTTGATTTCACAAATGTATTTATGAGAAGTTGTTTCCACAACAAAGTCTGGATTGTACGTAGAACTATGACCATAATAAATCTTTAATTGGCCAAGTGAAGGCTTAAACCACTTTAAAACATTTGCATCATTCTCACATATAACAGCAAAGCGACGCTCACTGTCTGAATCAAATTTCTGGGTAGGATAAAGGCACTTTAAGAAACCACCGAATACCAAGCTTTTGATTTTAGACTTGTCTTCGACTTGCTGGCGGAAATGACGAACACCTTCCTCTAGAATAGTGGTATAATGCACTTCTTTTGGCCGTTCAAATCCCTTACTAACTTTAACCTCATAATCAGTAGCTAGTTGATAAAAATGATCCTTCATTTGCAGATGTACAAGATCAGCTAAACGCAAGCGATTGTACATCAACACATTCTCTACAGCACGATCATCTGCCAAATAGCTTCTGAGGTGCTGAACTAATTGACTAGCTAACTTATAAAGTAGGTCAGCATGATCATCGTAAGATACATCAGGGAAGTCCATTAATGCAGACACAAGATAATCTTCTAATTTCTCTTCTTGATAAGATAAATCCTTACGCTTTATCGTATCCCGCTCATGTGTACGTAAATGTTGTATTAGAATATCGTCCTCAACTGGTTGGAGTTGGATGCCACTTGTATCAAGATCGAAGTCATGATACCCCCATGCAAGTTCACCTACTGGTTGTACTATTATACGGGGTATGTCAATCGTGTGCTTGATCAACTGTTCAACGTACACTTCTACAGTATGTTTGACTAAATTGTCCTTTTCTTCTGGGAATAGGTCAAGTTCTTCAGAAAGATAGGCCTCTTTTACTTCTCTTATTATTCTTTGCTTTACTTCTTCTTTACTCAACTCCTTAGAGGTAGGTAAATATTCTAATGATTCAACCCTCTTTTGAACCAGTTCAACTACTTGTCGTATTGTTGATGTTGGGGTCTGATTTGGAGTTTCATTCATTTTATCATTAAATAACTCCTGGATTTGATCCTCGATTTTCTGGGTTACTCGTTCTTCAAGAATTGGTGCCACGGTAATTGCTTTTTTCTGTTCCTTTGCTACGTCTTTACCAATTACTACCCCTTGTCGAATAATTGAGTTTGGATTGTTTGCTTCATCAATGATCTCTTGAAATTTATCATGGGCTATGATAGTTAAGCGATCCACAGACGGTACTCCAGTTCTTTTGCCATATGGCAACCTTAATCCTCTACCTATGGATTGCTCCACCAAGGTTTTAGAATTAGCCGCTCTTAAAGGAATAATAGTATAGAGGTTAGTAACGTCCCAACCTTCCTTAAGCATATTTACGTGTATAACAATTTCAGTTTCCGAAGAAGGATCTTCTACAGCCATTAACTGTTGAATTGTCTCATCTTTCTCCTCCCCACGTTGGTTTGAATGTACAGTAATAACCTTGTTTTTGTACCGTCCGTCAAAAAACTCATCAGATTGAATTATTTTCATTAACTGGGTCGCATGATCTGTATCTTGAGCAACAATTAGAACAAAAGGCTTTACAATCGGTTGTTTATTTTGTCTAGCGTATACTTCTAATTCAACTTTTGTTTCTTCATGAATCGTAATACCATCTTCAAGCTTTATTCTTTCTAATTGATCTTCAGAATACTGAGATGGATTAAAGTTTTCTCGAGTCGCCACCGCCGGTTCTTTTACAAAACCATCCTCCATTGCTTTATGTAGAGGATAGCTATAAATAACATTTTTGAATGGAATTGCTCTTGTTCCCGTTTCAACCTGAGGTGTTGCCGTTAATTCTAAACCTAATACCGGATTTAATTCATTTAATACCTTTACACCTGCAGATGCCCTATAGCGGTGGGATTCATCCATTAAGAGTACCAAATCTGGGAGTGAAGATAGGTATTCAAAATAGCTTTGACCTATATACTCACTTAGACGTTTTATTCTCGGGGCTTTCCCCCCACGCACCTCAGAGTTTATCTTTGATATGTTAAATATGTTTATGTGAATTTCTTCGCTAGTATCTAATAATGAATTACGTATGCTTTTTGCTTCTTCATAATTTTCCCCAGTAATAATAACTGGGGGATTGGTAGTAAATTGTGAAATACCTTTGAAAACGTACTTCGGTGTATTAGGAGTGAAATCTTGTATAAGTTTGTTGTAAATTGTCAGATTAGGTGCTAGTACGAAGAAATTCTTTAATCCTTTTTCTAAAAATAAATACGTAATGAACGCACGGGACTGTAAAATATTTTGTGTAAACTCTCATTCCACATTCCATTACAATGAAACAAAGTGAGGTTGAGAGAACACATGGGACTCATTCCAAAAGACCAGCTGCGCCAACTTATCAAAGAACACAACTTGCAAACCATGGAGGATGTTCAAAAAGCCCTGAAGGACATTTTTGCAGAAACACTGCAAGAAATGTTGGAGGCCGAATTGGATACCGAATTGGGCTATGCCAAGCATGACAGCAAGCAGAAGCAGACGAAAAACAGTCGGAACGGCTATAGCAAAAAAACGGTTACGTCTGAGTATGGGGAGTTGGATCTCACGATTCCCCGTGATCGTCTTGGAGAATTTGAACCTGCGATTGTCAAGAAACACCAGAGACATGTAACGGGTATTGAAGATCAAATCGTCTCTATGTACGCCAAAGGCATGAGCACACGGGATATTCAGGATCATTTGCACAATCTGTATGGACTTGAGGTATCCCCGACCCTTATCTCCAACGTAACAGCTAAACTGTTACCTCTTATCAAGGAATGGCAAAATCGCCCGCTGCAAAGCGTGTATTCCGTTGTTTTCATGGATGCCATTCATTTTAAGGTAAAACAGGACGGGCAAATTATCAGCAAAGCCGCCTATATGGTCATTGGCATTGATTTGGAAGGTTATAAGGACGTTCTTGGCATCTGGATCGGAGAAAACGAGTCAGCCAAGTTCTGGCTACATGTGTTGACGGATCTGAAAAATCGTGGCGTTCAGGACATTTTGATTATCTGTGTAGACAATTTAAAAGGCTTCAGCGAAGCCATTGCAGCCAGCTATCCGCAAACGGAGGTTCAAAAATGTATCATCCACCAGATCCGCAATTCCATCAAATATGTGTCGTACAAGGATTTGAAGAAGATTACTACGGCCTTGCGTCCGATCTATACGGCCCCAACGGAAGAGGCGGCTCTCCTGGAATTGGATCAATTTGAGGAGACCTGGGGAAAACAGTATCCCCTGATTGTCCGGTCGTGGCGGAGTAACTGGGATGAACTGGCGACCTTTTTCAAGTACTCCCCTGAGTTGCGCAAGCTCATCTATACAACGAATATGATCGAAAGCTACCATCGACAACTCCGGAAGGTGACAAAGGGAAAAAGTATCTTTCCGACGGATGAATCGCTACTCAAAATGCTATATTTGGCGACGATGGATGTCATTCGGAAGTGGACAGGGCGGGTCCAAAATTGGGGGCAAATCCTTCTCCAGTTGACTGTACATTTCCCAGAACGGGTACAGATTCGATGAAGGGCTTTACATGGAGGGGCGGGCATGATAGGCTACTTTGCCTTGCGATGGTGTGAACTTCTCCATCGCCCAATCGCAAGAACTCATGCCCGCCAGTGGCTCCATGTCAAGCCCGACATATGAAGCATCGTTTTCACGTTTACACAAAAATCTTGACAGACTCGACTGTGGTGTTGGTCGATTTTTGACACGCTGAAATAAGCATTTGCTCAACACGTTTTTCAAATGCCAAATACTTGCCTAATTCAAGCCAACGGAACAGTGTCAATTTCTTCAGCTCTTACACGACCTGTTCCTGCTTTTCGAGCAATCACACTACCGTTACGGTCTTGTGCAACTACAACAGCAATTTTAAGGTTGGAAATTCCTCTTTTTTCGTCTTTTTCACCTCGTTTCTTGGATTTTCTATGAGTGATTTCTCTACCTTTCATAGACTCACGAAAGAAGGTTTCGTCACTCTCAACGATACCTTGCAGTTGATTAAAGCCAAGACTTCCTAATGCGTTCAAGATTTTATGCCTCCAATAAAAGGCAGTAGAAATGTGTATTTGGAGTTTTTCAGCGATTTTTGGTAGGGTATATCCCTCTACCATTAATTCAATGTATTTCACCCATTTTTCAGGGTATCGAGAGCCTGAAAATGGCGTATTTGTCAGATCATTGAAAGATTTTCCACAATCATTACATAGATAGCGTTGTCTTGAGCGATAGATACCGTTCCGTTTAACCGATGTACTACCACAATGGACACAACCCAAGAGCGCGGGAGACGGCGCTCTGACGCTCGCGGCTCCGGGCAACGAGCCAGCCGACGCGTACTTGTTTGACCCGCTGGACGCCGCGCCTTATTTGCTCGATTTGTCCGAAAACGAAAACAGCGTGCCGGAAAATTACCGGGAGGTCGAAAAGCGCCCGGACGTGCTAGTCTACACCTCGGAGCCGTTGCAGGAAGACGTCGCGATCGCGGGGGAAATCTCGGCTGTCCTGTACGCGGCAAGCTCTGCGCGGGATACGGACTGGCTGGTGCGCCTGAGCGACGTCGATGAAGAGGGCAACTCCATCCGGCTGTCGGACGGAATCATCTGCGCCCGCTACCGTCATTCTTTTGCCGAGCCGAAGCTGCTTGAGCCAGGCCAGATTGAGCGCTACGAAATCCGCATGGGCAAAATCGCCAACGTCTTCGAAAAAGGCCACCGCATTCGGGTCTGTGTCACGTCCGGGGCGGAGAACTTTTCGTTCCCGAATCCGAACACCGGGACAGATTTGGCGACGGAAACCGAGACGGTGGTGGCCCGGCAGCACATTTACCACGATGAACAGCACCCGAGCCACATTCGCCTTCCTTTGCTGCCAAAAAACAGGTAGCAGGCGGCACAGGCACAGGGCGAATTTTCGCCAGCACATGCCAATCATGAAACAGCGGCTGCCAGCAAGTTCGGCAGCCGTTTTTTCTCGTGCCAGCATACGTGCAACTAAGGCTGTACCAATGGCTTGTCGCAGCCAAGTTTTCTGATCTGATTATGCAAAAATGGGTTGCCGATGCGCGATTGCATAGATGCTACGGCAAAAACGTTTCGAAACAGGGTGAAAATAAACTGAAATTCCTAAATAATCAGACTTGGTACAAAATATGCAGAGGACAACTTCTCGAAAAAGGAGAGGAGCCTAGCAAAAGAACTGGGGGATTGATCTATGGAGCATCCGACTGCACCAACGCTGAAACGCTCGCTTACCTTGAAACACATCGTCTTTTTCGGGCTGGCTTTCATGGCCCCGCAAACGTTTTTTTCGACCTACGGTGTTGCCGTACACAGCACAAACGGGATGATGCCCACGGCGTATGCGATTGCGCTGATTGTCATGCTGTTTACGGCGTACAGCTATGCGCAACTGGTAAAAGCGTTTCCGAATGCGGGAGCGGCCTACACTTTTACGCAAAAAACGATCAGCCCGCACGTCGGCTTTATCGTCGGCTGGACGATCATCATCGACTACATGTTCAGCCCGATGATTAGCTCGCTGCTCATCGGCATCTCGCTGTCCGCCTTCTTTCCTTCCGTCCCGTTGTTCGTCTGGATCGTTTCGTTTGTTGCCGTCATTACGGCGGTCAACATTCTCGGGATCAAGCTGGCAGCACAGTTCAATACGTACATGCTGTTTTTGCAACTGTTCGTCTTCCTGCTGTTTTTCGTTTTGGCGATTTACGGACTGCAAAACGGCAAGGGGGCAGGGACACTGTTCTCGACGCTGCCCTTTTACGATGCAAAAATCAACGTTCCGACGCTTTTGTCCGTCGTTCCGCTGCTCTGTTTCAGCTTCCTCGGTTTTGACGCGGTGACGACGCTTTCGGAGGAGACGAAGGACGCGACGAAAACATTGCCGCGAGCGATTTACATGATTACGCTGATTGGCGGGCTGCTGTTTATTTCCGGCTCTTATTTCGCGCAACTCATTTTCCCGCAGTATCAGTCCTTCCAAAATCCCGACTCCGCTTACTTGGAGATTGCCGCGTACATCGGCGGAAACGTGTTTACGAGCATTGTGATTGCGGTCGGGCTGACAGCGGGTTTTGCCTCCGCCGTAGCGTCAGGCACGAGCGCCTCGCGCATTTTGTACGCGATGGGCAGGGAAAATGTTTTGCCGAAAAAAGTGTTCGGCTATTTGTCGCCGAAGTTCCGCACGCCGATTCCGAATATCGTCCTCATCGGCGTAGTCGCGATGAGCGCGCTGTTTCTCGATCTCATGACGGCCGTATCGTTTATCAATTTCGGGGCCTTATTCGCCTTTTTCTTCGTCAATCTGGCCGTGATTGCCCATTACTACATTCGCGAGAAACAGCGATCGTTCAAAGGCACGATTCAATACTTGCTCCTGCCGCTGATCGGTGCGGCGCTCATCGGCCTGTTTTTTGTCAAGCTGGACAAACACTCCTTGCTGCTCGGGGGAAGCTGGCTGCTGATCGGCTTTCTTTATCTACTGGGGCTGACGAAAATGTTCAGGCAGCCGCCCCCTATGCTCACTGTCGACGAGGTGCACTAAAGGCGTACGGAATGAGGCAAACGTTTTTTCACAGCAAACACGATCTGGAGAGGATGGATATTTATGACCACGCAAACAGCCGACCTGATTGTATCGAGCAACGCCGTTTTTACCGGGCTTTCCGACCGGCCGGAGCCTGCCGCTATTGCCATCGCGGGCAACCGGATTATCGCGGTTGGCTCCAAGGAAGAAATCAGCAAGTACGCAGGGGAAGAGACAAAACGATACGATTTTCAGGATCAGCTCGTCATGCCAGGGTTTCACGACTTCCATCTGCACGTGATGCACGGAGCGGTGATGATGGAAAGCGCGATGCTGTTTTCCGCCCGCTCCGAAGCGGAAGCGCTGGAGATCATCCGCGAATTTGCGCAAGCGAAGCCGAATGAACCGTGGGTCATCGGTGCGGTCTGGGATGCCGGCTACTGGGACACGCAGCGACTGCCGAATCGCTACTCCCTCGACCGGGTTGTCCCCGATCGGCCTGCGATCATGTTCCACGCCGAAGGCCACTACGTCTGGGTGAACTCCAAGGCGCTGGAGATTGCAGGCATCGACCGGAATACGGAAGACCCTGCCTTCGGGATTATCGGCAAAGACGAAACCGGAGAGCCGGATGGCCTGCTGTACGAAAAAGCGATGGGGGCCGTCGTCAAGCACGCCTATCATTTTACAAAAGCAAAGAAGCAGGAGCTGTTCAAAAACTTCCTGGCGCACGCAGCGAGTCTCGGCGTCACTGCCGTGCACGACCTGTTCGCCACAGAATCGATGGATATGCTGACGGATTACGAGCTGTTCAAGGAGTTCGAGGACACAGGGGAGCTGACGGCGCGGCTTCACCTCTGGCCTGCCCTGGACGGCGACCTGGAGCGGGCGAAAAGGCTGCGGGAGACGTACCAGTCAGACAAGCTGCGAGTGTCGGGCTTGAAGCAGTTCATCGACGGCGTCATTACGGCGCGTACCGCCTATTTGCTGGAGCCGTACGCCGACCAGCCGGATACGCGCGGAGAGACGTCGTTTCCGCCGGAGACGATCAAAAAATGGGTGGTGGAGGCCGACAAGGAAGGCTTTTCCATTCGCTTCCACGCCATCGGAGACGGGGCGATCCGGCTTGCCTTTGACGCCTACGAGGAAGCGCAAAAAACAAACGGCAAGCGCGACTCTCGCCACTCCATCGAGCACGTGGAAGTCATCCACCCGGACGACATTCCCCGGTTCAAGGAGCTGGATGTGACCGCTTCGATGCAACCCGACCATTTTGCCATGTCCGAGCGGGGCGTGTACACCGAGCGCATCGGTTTGGCGCGGGAACCGCATGTGTTCTCCATCAACACGCTGCAGCAGGCCGGAGCGAGACTGGCGTTTGGCACAGACTTCCCGATCGACATATTGCAGCCGCTCTTGCAAGTGTATCGCGCCGTCACCCGCATCGACAGCAGCGGGAAAAACGTCTGGCATTCGCATGAACGGATCTCGCTCGCCGATGCGCTCAAGGCGTACACAGCCGGATCGGCATATGGGACGTTCCGCGAGCACGAGCTGGGGACTTTGGAGGCGGGCAAGCTCGCTGACATCGCCGTCCTGGAGCGCAATCTGTTTGCCATCCCGGTGGAGGAAATTCCGGATACGAAAGTGCGGCTGACGATTTTCGATGGAAAGGTAGTTTTTGAGCAGGCGGAAACACTCGTCGAAAAGTAGGCGGCCATCCCCAACACAAAATCCCAATTTCTCGTTATCCACGCGAGAGATTGGGATTTTTTTCGGGCTGACGCATTCACATTCAGGAGTGGTGGCGTTCTTCTGCTGCGGCCTGCGCTTTTGTTCGGTGCACCGTTCCGTGCGGATGATGGGGCGGCGCGTAGATCGTGTACAGTTTCAACGGCTCGTTTCCGGTGTTGATGATGTTGTGCCACGTTCCTGCCGGGACCATCACGGCATAGTCGTCATTCAGTCTGGCCTGATAGTCCAGCCTGTCTCTTCGCGGCCCCATTTGCACAAGCCCGTGGCCCTCTTCGATGCGGAGGAACTGATCGGTGTCCGGATGGATTTCCAAGCCAATGTCTCCGCCCACGGGAATACTCATCAGCGTCACCTGCAAATGCTTCCCTGTCCACAGGGCGGTGCGATAGTTTGTATTTTGCTTCGCAGCTTCATCAATGTTGATCGCCAGTGGATGAGGGCCGTAGTCTTTCAGCTCAACGCGATTCCAGCCGCCCTCCCAGCTTGCATGCCAATGGGAGTAGGCCGGAAGCCAGTAGTGCTCCCAATACGGCTGATTCCAGTTGACCGGCATGGCGGCGGGATGCCATGGATGGTGATAATACGATGGGTACATCGTGTTGCTCCTTTCGCGGGTTTTGCTCTCCCGATTACCATATGCGGATGCCCATGTGAGCGAGAGCCCAAAAATCGAAAACAGAGCAGAGCGCACAGGCGATCGCCGCCTGTTCGTCACCGCCTGGCGTTTGCGAAAGTCGCTGGCTCATCGCTTGAGAAAGTCGCTGTCCCCTCGCTTGAGAAAGTTGCCACCCCATCGCTTGCCATTCCCACGCTGTTCCTATGGAAGCATGCTCGCTATCTCTTGCAAAAAGCCGCCGTATTTTTGCCGAAGAACTCTGCCAAGCTGCCCTCCCGCATTTATTGCGCCGCCGCCGAAGCGCCGTCCAGCAGCACAAAATTGTTGATGTAAGTATCTGGCCTGGAAAAGAGCAGGGTGATCGTGCGGGTGGCAAAGTCGTAGTAATACAGGCCGTTCAATGCTCCGGCGACAGGGGCCAGATGCTTGGGCGGGTTTTTCACAGTTCCAGCGAAGTAAAACCCTTGTTTGTCAACAGACAAGTACATTTCCTCGATTCTCCCCAACTCGGGAAGGTCCAGCTTCTCTTTTTTGCCTGAACCCAGGTAGTGCAAGTAGTTCTCCCGCTGTTTATGGACCATGGGCGCACTTCTGACCAGCGCTAGCTTCGCATCCTTTGAGACGGAAAAGGAAGGAATCACTTCTCGGGCCTTGTACAATTCCCGCAAGGCATTTCCGTTCAGATCGTACTCGACAACGCGGTGCGTGGCGGCCACGACGTCATCTGCCTGTGGTAGAGAGAGACGGGTGGCTGTGGCGGCAGGGGCACAGAGACAGTCTCCGACGCGGGACCTGTCGTTTGCGAACACGCGGTTAGTCCTAACAAGCCTATCGCCAATACAAGGATGCTGCGAAACAAGCCGTTCATTGGTTGTGCTCCTTTCTAAGCATAGTCCCCGTACGGGTGGGCAGGGGGGCATATTTCAACTTCGTTTTTGCTGACGAAGAGCTTGTCTCTGGATAAAGACGCAGGAAGTTCGACCGCCGTCACAGAGGACGCCAGCCGGATTGCCCGCGAAAGGTCCGCCCCAACGCCAAAAGCCGCTGCCAGCCGCCCCGCGAAAGGCACGCCCTAACACCAAAAAGTCGCTGCCAGCCGCCAGCGAAAGGCACGCCCTAACACCAAAAAGTCGCTGCCAGCCGCCAGCGAAAGCCCCACCCCAACCCCAAAAA
>NZ_JBYSWV010000007.1:0-121250 GCF_058781555.1 Brevibacillus sp. FW306-2-1A-C05A | reverse complement strand
ATGGGAGTGCGTTGAGAAACATATGCGTATGGTCTTTGTCGCATTCAAGAGCAACAATCACAATTTGCAGTTCCTCACACCCTTCATGTACCAACTCTTTGAAGCGTTGTTCTACATCTGCTTGCAGAAAAATCTTTCTTCTGTACCGAGGGCAGAACACAAAATGGTAGTTTAATAATGAAAGGGTTGTGCTTGTTCTTCTGTATTCGTTCATACACCTATCGTATCAGTTTGTTTTATATACTACAACAGATGAACAACAAAAAAGAGTGGAATTTTCAAATACTTGAAGTACCACAAACCTTCGGTTTATTCGTGGTACTCCGTATTTGACCTCACTCTCATCCCGCCCCTAAAGGGGGTGCTATCGCACCGTAGCGGGCTTTCTCGTTCGGAAAATCTGTAAACGAGTTCAGCGACATGACCACGTAACGGCCGCCGTAATGAAGGACAGATTCGATATCCACATCGATGAACTCGCAGGCCCCCATCGGCGCCCTCACAATGTCGCCGCTATGGTAGGCGCGGTATTTCTCCGAGCGCAAATTCGTGTAGGAAATGTGCTCCAGGTACTTCCAGTCCGCGTCGTACAGCACCGCAGACAAATCGACGTCGACGCGCCCGGTGGGGACGTTGTTGACAATGCCTTCCTTCCACCAGGTGAAAAAGCGGATCGTACTGCCCTCCGGGATCGGAAGTCTGGAGCCGCGCACGATCGTCCGCAGCGCTTTGCTCGCCGACCGTTGCGAAAAAGGCACGAGCTGCTCCTGCAAGCGCGGATCGAGGTAGACTTTTCCCAGGGAAGGCAGGGCAGCAAACCGCTCCAGCAGGGCTTCCCGGCATCTGCGGGCTGCACTCGCGCGGACGTCTTCCGGCAACTGCGGCAGCGCGTTTGCAATCGTCTGTACTTTTGCCACCTCTCCTTTCGGGAAAAAGGTGCGCCACTCTCCGTACGCTTCTCTTTTCTCGAAGTGGTTCAGCGCTTGCAGCAGCACAGGGGTAGACACCAAAGGCGCGACCTGTGCAAACGAACGGAGCACCTCGTCACGATCCGCTGCCAGCCTGAGCAGGTGGTCGAGGCGCCGGGCAAATTCCCCCGGCCGCTGCACGAGCAGGCTCGTCGCCTCGTGCACATCCCCGCACGCCAGCGCCAGCTCGACCTTGCTGTTGAACGTTTCCAGCCGACGGTTGTTGCGCAAAATATCGAACGCTTCCGCCGTCTGCGGATAGCGGTCCTTGTATTCGAACGGATGCAAGATTTCCCCGAGGCGAATCCAGCGGCCTTTGTAGCGCAGCATGTCTTCCGCGAGGTTCGGGCTGGCTTCCAGCAAGCGCAGCAGCAGGCGGCGCTCGGCGCGGCTGAACTTGCGGAATTTCGCAGGGGCGGCCAGGCTGACATCGCCGTCAGACAGCGCAACCGCCAGCCGCAAGACGTCGGTCGCCGTTTTGCAATAGGTCGCAAAAAAGCCGGGCGGCAGCTTGTCGGCACGCAGCAAGATGCTGGCTACGACCGCCGCGTTTTCCTTGTGCGGAATCTCTGGCGGCAGCGCTTCTGCGATTCCATCGCACTCGGTGAGCAGCGCTGCGAGGTCTTCCTTGTCCTGCGCCGAGAGCGAGCTTTTTGCCCGCAACAGGTTCATGCCCGTCTGCAAAAGCTCTTCGTCCGTTCCCAACTGGATCACCTTCAGGCGGGATTCTCGCAACAGCGGCAGCCGTTTTTTCACCTCGTGCACAGGAAGCTGCCACGTCAGGTAGTGGATGATCGCCTGCAAATACAATTCTCCCTCGCTCGCCTCCATCACTTGTTCGGGAAAATTCGGATACATCGGCTTGTACTTGCGGGATGCGCCCACCATTTCTTTCAATACCGTCACTACCTCGGAGTAAAGCGGGAAAAACTCCGCTTCAGACAGCGTGCGGATTCGCTCCAGCAGCTCCAGGGAAAACGTGTAGCCCAGACTCTCGATGTTGCGCAGAGCCGCAGCCAAATAAGAGACAGGCAATTCATGCTGTCCCTTCTCGACGACCAGTTTATTTTTCCGGCGAAGGTAGATTTGATTTTTCATCGGCCTCAATAAAAAAAATCAGGAAAGCAGTACCCCTAATCATCAATTGAGTAGAAGGAAGGTGTACAATAGCCTGATTTTTTATTCCTTTTGTCATTTTCAACCATTTTACCGCTGGGTCGCCGCTCCTGTAAAGTCATCCAGTGGAAAAGTAGTCGTTTCTTCACAAATTTTTCCTGCTCCCCTGCAACCTTGTAATCAGGTAAAGGCAAACAGTCCTATTGTAAAATAGTACAGCACATTCTATAGAAAGACGCGAGGAAAAGCACGCATGAAAAAACTGCAGCGAGTCGGCCTGCTGACCTTTCTGCTCAGCGCCGCTCCCTTCTCTTTTGCCCAGTCCGCTCCGCAAGTCCAGGTAGCCGTGAACGGAGAGTACGTCACGTTTCCCGACGCCCTGCCTTACGTGGACCCAAGCACGCAGCGAACCATGGTTCCCGCCCGGTTTGTCGCGGAAAAGCTCGGTCTTGGCATGCAGTGGAATCCACAGACGAGCCAGGTGACGCTCCGGAAAGAACCGGACACCATTCAGTTGACCATCGGCCAGGACTACGCGCTGGTCAACGGGAAAAAGGTCCACTTTGACGCCCCGGCCGTGCTCCGCAGCAACCGCACGATGGTTCCGCTGCGCTTCATCAGCGAGCTGTTTGACGCCCGGATCGAGTGGCTGGCCGAGCGCAACCTGGTCGCGATCACCACTTCCGGCCATGCGAGTGCAGTCCCTCCGGCATCTGTGCCGCCTGCTCCTGACAGCACATGGCAGCATCGGCGCAGCACGTGGCTTTGGGATGCCAGCCTGCTCTACACCCAGCAAGAGCAGATTATCCAGTTTGCGAGCGAGCATCAATTGAGCGCAATCTACCTGCAAATCGACCGGGACATCCCGCCGACTGTCTATCAGCAGTTCATCCGCAAGGCGCAGGAAAAGCAAATCGCCGTAGAAGCGCTGGAAGGCCGTCCCCAATGGGCTTTTCCCGCAAGCCATGGCGAGCTCAAGGCGTTTATCAACTGGGTCCGCGCTTACAACGCCTCGGTCGCCGCGCAAGAGCGGTTCGCCGGGCTGCATTTTGACATTGAGCCGTACATTTTGCCGGAATGGAAGTCAAACCGCGACAAAATCGTGCAAAGCTGGATGGACACGGTTCGCCTGATCGAAAAAGACATGCGCTCAAGCGGGCTTACGCTCACGCTCGACATCCCGTTTTGGCTCCATCAGGTCAAAGTCCCGGGCACGGATTACAGCTTGAGCGCCTGGATGCTGGAAAAGGCAGATGCCGTAGTCATCATGGACTACCGCAATGTCGCGCTGGGCAACGACGGGATTATCGCCAACGCCCATCCGATTTTGCGGGAAGCGGCCACGCTGAAAAAGCAGGTGATCGTCGCCGTAGAGACGGCTCCCAGTGCGGAAGGGCCGCACACGAGCTTTCACGCACTGCCGCTCCAGACGATGAAAACCGAACTGCAGTTGGCGAAGGAACATCTCGAGCATTATGCGAGCTTTGCCGGCTTTGCGATTCACGACTACAACCATTGGGTCAGGCTAAAGCAGGGCGGCTCCTGATTCCCCCGTCTTCTCGGGGTACGGAAACAGGTCCGCTACCCGCACGCTTTGCCCGCTTTCATTTGTATAGACGACGTGCTCGCGGCGAAAATCGCGCGGACTCTCCAGCCCGCAGGCGGCCGCCAACGAAAACAGTCCCTCGCGCAACTGCAAAATGTAGTTCATGACGCGCCACTGCTTTTCTTCCGGGGCGAGCGCCTTCTGGTATTTGGAATCGGTCGTGGTGATTCCCGTTGGACATTTGCCTGTGTGGCATTGCAGGGCCATGATACAGCCGTTTGCCATCATGAAGCCGCGCGCGGAGCTGACCAGGTCCGCGCCGAGCGCCAGGGCGATGGCGACTTTGTCCGGGGTGATGAGCTTGCCGGAAGCAAAAATTTTGAAGCGGTCGCGCACCCCGAATTTTCGCGCCGTGTCATCGAGAATGAGCAGCGCCGGATAAAGCGGCAGCCCCATCCCGTCCGCCATGGCTTTAAACGTCGCGCCTGACCCTCCCTCCGAGCCGTCCACGGTGATGAAATCCGGGTAAATATCCAGCTCGACCATCTTGGCAAACAACGGCTCCAATCTTTTCGCATCCCCGACGACAATTTTGATCCCGACAGGCTTGCCGCCCGCCTCCTGCAGCGTGGCGATAAACCGCAGCGCCTCCTCGGGATTGGTCAGAAAAGCAAAGCGGTTGGGCGAATTGACGTTTTTGCCGACAGGCACCAGCCGCGCTGCCGCGACCTTTTCTGTGACTTTGGAGCCTTCGAGGTGGCCGCCGCGTATTTTCGCTCCTTGATGAAATTTCAGCTCGAATGCCTTGATGTTGGGCACGCTCGCCTTGCGCTTGTATTCCTCGATGGAAAAACGGCCCGCGTCATCGCGGAAGCCGAACATGCCCGGCCCGATCTGCGAGACGATATCCACGCCTGTCGCAAGGTGAACCTCCGCCACGCCGCCCTCTCCCGTATTGATCCAGGAGCCTCCTGCCATGCGGGCTCCGCTTCCGGTAGACAAAATATAGTTCTCCCCCACCGCCCCGTACGATGTGGCCGATGCCCCGAACATGCCCTTGAGCCGCCACGGATGCTCGCGGCGCTCTCCTACGACAATGACATCCTGATCGTGCAACAGCCACGGCTTCACCTGTTCCTCGATCCATTTTTCCTGGCGGGTAAACAACCCTTCATCTGTAATCACGTACTTTTTGCCCAAAATCGGCCGATCGTTATCTACCCGCAGCTCGCTCGTCAGCTTCGGGAACATGGCGTTGGACAGGTAAAAGCCCGGCTTTTCGTAATCGCGTCTGCCGCCAAACGAGATGAGGTCCGTCCTGTATTTCGCCGCGTAGACAAGCCCGACAAAATCAGCTCGCGAAAACGGCCTTCCCTCCGTGTCGTTGTCAAACCAATACTGGCGAAATTCCGGTCCGAGCTTTTCCAGCAAATAGCGCACCCAGCCCAAAAAAGGATGGGAGCGAATGATGGAATGCTTGGGGTGTTTGGACAAGACGTACATATAGCCGAAAAAGACGAGCGGCGGCACTGCCACCACTACAAGCACGATGGTCAAAAGAAGCGACTGCATCCTTGTCTGAGCCTCCCGCCATGGAACGTTGGATTGGAAAAAAGAACCGAAAAGGTTTCATTTGTTCGCAAATGTGGTATTGCATGGATTAGCATACTACCAATTCCCTCTGCTCATACCGCCGTTTCGTTTGGGCTAACTCGAAAAGGCATGTTGCACTTTTAATTAAAACAATTTTCATTTGATATTGATTATAAATATCATTCGTGGTAATTTGGTACCAGACATATTTTTCGAAAAACAGAGAGAGGAGATGCACAATGAGCGCACGCATTGGACTTCCCGCACCAGACTTTACGATGGACACCGTGACTTTTGACAACGGCTTCCCCGTATCGAAAAGTCTGGTAGATTACCGCGGCAAATGGCTGCTGTTGTTCTTCTATCCGTTCGATTTCTCCAAAGTTTGCCCAACGGAGATTCTCAGCCTGAATCGGCGGATCAAGGAGTTTGCCGAGCTGAACGTCGAGGTGCTCGGCGTGAGCGGCGACAGCATTCATACACATAGAGCCTGGATGAAGGCGAGCGACGGCATCGGCCCGCTGTCCTTCCCGCTCGCTTCTGACTACAGCAAGGAAGCGACGATCAGCTACGGCGTGCTGGACGAAGCGACCAAAGCGCCTCTGCGCGCCAGCTTCATCATTGACCCGGAGGGCATCTTGCAGTATTCGGTCGTCTCCAACTCCAAAGTAGGCAGAAGCGTGGATGAGACATTGCGCGTCATCGAAGCCCTGCAATCCGGCGGGCTGTGCCCGATGGACTGGAAGCCCGGGCAAAAAACGATTTCGTAACCCCCTTCAGCCCCAACGAAAAAAACCTCGGTCTCCTAAAGCAGATGCGTGTTCCTCCATCCGCTGTGGCCGAGGTTTTTTTCGTTCCTCTTTGGCGCGAGCAAAGAGGCCAGCCCTCTCCCCACCCGCATGGCTGTATTCATCCGCTCTCTCCATCACGCAAGCGTAGAGCGAGACTTTTGCCCCCGCCGCTGGTATCTTTTGAGCCAGCTTTTCTCAAGCTACTCATAATCCGCAACGATTTGGTAAAAAATACAGCAAAATCCATCGAACGGAGACAGTCATGAAAAGAAGTCCGGTCCGGCTCGGCGATTATTTTGTTCAGCGGTTTCAGGGCAATGCAGACTTCCGGTGCGAGGAGCTGAACAGGTGTGGAGAGCCTCTGCTCTTGTGCTACCTCGATAGTTTGGTGGACACCTCAGAATCCACCCGCCTCTTAGACAGATTGGCTCATCCTTGCTCCTCTCCCTCGTTCTCCTCCGTAACGCTCACCGTTCTCATGACCTGAAAAGCAATCTCCCGCCACTCTCCATACTCGGCAAAAGGGCAGCAAAATGTGCCCATGACCATTTTTCCTTCCAAGGCCAGAAAAAACATGAGGTGATACAAAAAGCCGTCCAGTGCCGGGCTTTTAAACTCGAAGTAGCCAACCTGCTTTCCTTCTACCATTTCTACCCCGTCAGTATAGAAGACATTTGCCGGATTCGTCTTTTTGATCGTAGCTTTCATCCCTGCCGTCAGTTGCTTGACCCACTGGTCCTGCAAGTCTTGGTCGACCCTGCTCAACGTAAAATTAATGCCGCCTGTCTCATCGCTTTTGATAATCTGCGGGCGCTGCTGGTAAGGATATTTGACTGCCCGCAAATGGTCAGGCATGTCCTCAAACTCTTTTGGGATAAACAAGCAGACCTTGTTGTCCCAAAATCCTTGCTGTTCAAACTCGTAGAAGCGGCTTCCCACCCTGACTGGTCCGGTGCAAATGTTAAGGGGAACGCTCGCTTTTTCCGATTCATTCAATAATGCCAGTATCTTTTCATCCCTATGCTCCATAGCTCGTACCGCCTTTATTATCTTTTATAAAATCCCTTATCAAAGAAATTTTGTCATATTATTCCTCATCTCTTCTTTGTATGTATCGGAACTTTTCCTTGTCCATTTCACCCAAATATTAGAAATAACAAAGCCCATGCGTACCGCACGCAAAAACGCCTCCCTCGCTATTTCCGGGGAAGCGTTTTTCTATGCCGATGTTGCCTTCCAATCTGCCATTTTCCTCCCCCTGTCCGAAAAGCAGCGAGGAAAGCGTTTTTTCCCCGCCGTCTTCCAGCCGTGTCCGCCTGCCGACAACTCCTTCCAGTTTTTATAAAATCGTTGCGATTTTTGACACGTTTTATAGCCCGTTTGAGTCATCCGAAAATGAAAAGGGACTGCTATCCTGAATGTAGCTGGCCGCCCTTCCCTCAGGAGGAAAGTTCGAGAGCTCTCATTACAAAGGGGGAATCTACCCTGACTCGCACAAGAAAAAACCAAACCGCGTTCCGCCTGCTGCTGGCATCTTCATTGGCGCTTGTGCTCATCCTGCCAGCGGCTTATCCGGCGCAGGCCGAAGCGTCCCTGCAAGCGCTGATCGACCAGGCAGCGCCAGGCGACACCGTCACGATACCGGAAGGCAAGTACGAAGGTCCCATCCGCATCACGAAGCCGCTCAAGCTGCTGGCAAAAGGCGAGGTCAAGCTGACCAATCCGAGCGAGGAAGCCGCTCTGACGATCGCGGCAGACGACGTGACTTTGCAAGGCATTACGGTGCTGGACAGACGAATCAACAGCGAGGACGCCTCCATCATCGTAAGCGGCAGCCGCAACCTGTTGGAAAAAGTCACCGTGGAAACGATGGGAACCGGGATTCAGTTGCGAGGCGCGAATGCCAACACGATACGCAACGTCTCGGTCATCGGCAAGGTAAAGGACAGAGGCAGCGCAAGCGATGCCGGCCACGACCACAGCGCGCATCTGTCCAAAAGCGCGAGCAAGCCAAAGGTGACGGTCCAGGCCCAAAAAGGAAACGGCATCGACCTGTACGACTCGCACGACAACCGACTGATTGAAAATCAGGTCACAAACGTCTTTGACGGGATTTACCTGGAAAAAAGCACTGGGAACGAGCTCACGCAAAACCGGGTGGAAAAATCGCGCTACGGCTACCACCTGATGGGCACCACGCAAACTTCCCTGAAGAACAATACAGGCAGCGAAAACGTCACAGGCGCGATGCTGATGGAAACAGCCGATGCCACCGTCGTCGGAAACCGGTTTTTGAAGCAGCAAAAAAACCCCAATTCCCAGGGCATCCTGCTCTACGACGTGCAAAACTCGCTGCTTGCGGACAACCACATCGAAGGAAACCGCGTCGGGCTATACTTGGAGCGCTCCAGCGGGATTACGGTCACAGGCAACCAGCTCTCGCTCAACTTCGTCGGCATGCAGTTGATCGCCTCCGCGGGAAATACGTGGACGAACAACCACTTCATCTCCAATGTCATCGCCGCCCAGGCCCAGGACAGCGCAACGGACAACCTGAACGGCAACTACTGGGACAACCTGCTCGGCCTCGATGTGGACGGCGACCACAAAAGCGATTTGCCGTATGAAATGAATCCGTTTTACCTCGGCCTGACAGACGCGATTCCCGCTTACCAGTTGTTTTTCCAATCGCCGGGCTTCGTCTTTCTGGAAAATCTGTTTACGAGCGGTGCAGGCAGCCCGATCCGGGACGAAACACCGCTGATGCCGACCTCTGCTGTCGTCTCTGCTAATGCCGAAACAGGCAGCAACTGGGGCGCAGGCATCCTTGGCCTTATTCTTTTGGCAGGAAGCTGTACATTCATTTACGTAGGAGTGAAAAAATCATGATGAATTTGAAAAAATGGGTGACCACACTCGGAGCAATCGCAGGCATCAGCCTGCTCATCGTCGGCTGCGGCAAGGAAGAAGCACAGCCTGTCGAGATCGCGGAAGGCGTGGACAAATGCGACATTTGCCACATGCACGTCCCGAACGATCACAACGCAACCGAAATCATTTTGAAAGACGGCAAGGCGCTCAAATTCGACGACATCGGCTGCCTGCACGAATGGACGGAACAGCACGGCACCGATGAAGTCGCGATGCAGTACGTCCGCGACTACTACACAGCGGAGTGGACAAAAGCCGAGCAGGCGACATTCGCCTATGACAAAGAGTTCAAAACGCCGATGAGCTACGGCATCTACTCGTTCAAAGACAAGGCGGAAGCGGAGAAATTCGTCGCGGAGCAAAAGAAAGGCGTCATCATGGACGCGGAAGGCCTGAAAAACCATACGTGGGAGCGCAGCATGAGCAAGCATATGAAAAAGGACGGGCATTCTTCGGAAGGCCCTTCCTCGGGCGGACATCAATCGGGCGACATGGAGAGCACCCCTGCGCACGGCAGCAGCACGACGACAACGACACACCACTAATAGAGGAAGTGGAGAGCCTTGCACATCAATCTGATCGCCAAACGGGAAGTGAAGGTAGGCTTCCGCAATCCGTGGTCCTACTCCTTCATGGCGCTGTTCTCCCTGTTTAGCCTGGGGCTGCTCATCATCCAGTCGCAGTCCTACATGAAAGGCTATACGTACACGACAGGCACCATGCTCAATCTGATCTTGTACCTGCTGCCGCTGATGACTATGCTGCTCTCCTCTTTTTCCCTCACGGCGGAAAAAGAGGAAGGGAGCTGGCAGCTTCTCTCCACCTACGCGATGACGACCTCGTCGTTTCTCGTGGGCAAATACGCGGGACAGGCGCTGGTGCTGATCGCCATCGTCAGCTTCGGCTACGGCGTCTCCGGCGTGGCTGGACTGTTGCTCGGAAAAAGCTTTGCCTTTTCCACCCTGCTGTTTTTGCTCGTCTTTTCCATCTGTCTCATTCTGCTGTTTTTAGGGATCGCCATGGTGATCGGCGCCTTGTGCCGCAACCGCTGGCAAGCTTTGACGATGGGCGTCAGCATCTGGTTCTTTTACATTTTGGCCTGGCCGACGCTGTTGATTTCCGTACTCAGCTTCGTACCTTATACGTGGATCAAGCCTTTGTTGCAGATTGTGACCTTTTTCAACCCGGCTGAATTTGTGCGGATTTACTCTGTGACCAGGCTGGGCGGCGGCGCGATCTTCGGCCCCGAATACTACAAGTGGATTTACTGGATTGACTCTGCGCTCGGCGACGTTTGCTTCGTCGCTCTCTGTCTGCTCTGGATTGGCGCGACCTTGTGGATTGCTACCCGGGCATGGGAAAGGAGGTAACACCGTGCAAAGCTTCGGACTTACCGTCGATCAGGTAAGCAAAACGATCAACGACAAAACGATTGTCCATCCTTTCAGCCTGCGCATCGAGCCTGGCGAAGTCGTCGCTCTGTGCGGCGGAAACGGCGCGGGCAAAAGCACGATCCTGCGCATGCTGGTCGGCATCCTCCGCCCCACTGCTGGCACGATCCAGCTCAACGGCCTGACCTGGGAGGAGCAGCGCGTCGAATACTTGCAGCAGATCGGGTATATGCCTGACCACTTCTCCTTCAGCGCTGGCCTGACCGCGCGAGAAACGCTGGAGTTTTACGCCGCCCTGCGCAACCGCACCGCCGAGGACGCCGACAGAATGCTGAAGGCGGTCGGCCTGCACGATGCCCGCAATAAGCGCGTGACGCACTTTTCCAAAGGGATGCAGCAGCGGCTGTTGTTCGCCCAGGCGATTCTGGCGAAGCCCGCGCTCGTCGTCCTGGACGAACCGACGAACGGCCTCGATCCTTACTGGATGGACGCCTTCGTCGACCTGGTGCGCGAGCTGCGGCTGGCGGGACAATCCGTCATCTTCTCGACGCACCAGCTCCAGGTCGCTGACGCGGTGGCGGACCGGGCGATTTTTCTCATGAACGGCCAAATCGTCCGCGACGACACGATTGGCAGCTACCAGAAGCAGTACGGGACCGTCGGCCTGTACGGCGCGTTTGCCGAGCTGGTATCGCGCGCGCATGCATAAATGAAAAAACACGAGAAAATTTTCTCGTGTTAATGAAGATTTGCCGGCACGACATAAATAAGCATAATGATGTTTTCCAAAACCACTGACACATGGTATCAGTGGTTTTGAGCATCAAACTTCAACAACCGATAAGAGTTGTGCATAGTCCTCATAGGAATACTTACTCTTATCTCCGTAATGCTTACGTTCTGCCTCTAAAAGTCTCTCTTGAGGATTATCAGCAGTAGCAGCCCAATCCCTGATATATTTCCTCACTCGATCAGAAAATTGCAGGCCTCGTGTCTTATGTATCTTCCACGCTCGGACAACATTGACTTCCGGTGTTGGATTTTTCCATACAGCTTCATCATCCAGCAAAATATCCAGCACTTTATTATCTATAGCTTCCATGAAATGCGTACAGTCAAGGCTTTGCCACTGTAAATGGAAGCAAAGTGCATCAAAATTAAAAAAAACCCCTTTTGATATATTCTCAAAACACGGAACTAGTAAGCGTTCGCGAAAAGCCCAGTTAGTTTGTATTCCCCATATATCAAATTCAATCCCATCTACCTTTAGCTTATAGCCTCCAAAGCGATTTTTCTTATAAGACAAGCCCGAAAAAGCTGCCGAAAAATCCGTATGTGAGCTATCGACAATAATATCGTAATCACGTGGGGTTCTGTACTCAGCCAAGTCCCGCACTGCGCCGCCAATAAAAATTAAATCGCCATAGGAACTAAGGTCGTTTAGCAATCGATCTACTTGTGGGCTGACTTGTCTTAGCAGTTCAATCCTTTTTAGGATTACAACTGTCTGCTTATAGTCATCTTGAGCACATTTCCATGCCCCGCCCATAGGTAGCCCTCCTTACAATTTTATGCCCGATAGCTTTTGATACAATTCTAGCGCATAAGTGTCAGTCATGCCACAAACAAAATCTGTGACCAGCAATAATCGGTCATACAGACTAGGCGATTTATCCGCTTGAAGCGAGAACGGATACTTCTGCATAAGGTAACGATAGTTATCAGAGATCAGCATAAAGTTTTTTCCCTTCTCCGAGCGAGCAAATTCATCGTGGAACTTGAAGATATCTCTTTCCAATTCCTTTCCATCATAAATGTTATCGCTACTTACTGAACTCACAAAGATCTCTAGCAGCCCGCGGATAACTTTCCCTCCAACAAGCTCGCGTGTGATTATTTCCTGATTAGGAAAAATATAATTCTCTGCGAGGGTTCGAAACGCCTCCCTAACCTTTGCCGCTTTTGACTTCTCGAGAATCTCGTCATCAAATTCGCCATTTAAAATTTTATCGTGCATAAGAAGGAACGTTTCAACTACTCCATGAATCATGAGTCCTTGCGCTTTAATCCGCAACTTCTGCACTGCGTTGTCCAAGCGATCTGAACGTCGTTCCTCAGTATTTTGCTTAAAGTCGTTCCTAAATGAATCGAGTAAGTTTTTCTCTTCTTCCGTCGTAAAGAATTCCGCAAACACATCTGTAATAATCGAATAATCCAGAACTTTCTTTTTGCAACCGTCTTCGATATCCGCTGCCGAATAAGCAATATCATCTGCAGCTTCAAGCAAAAAAGTAGCCGGATGGCGAAAGGACAAAATACCCGTATATTCACGAACCAGTTCAAAACGGTCCTGTTCGGAAGTCATATACCCAAACTTTTTATAGGAAATCCCGAGCTTTTTCGCCTGTCGCTCCTTTTTCTTTTTGTTTCCTTCAAGCGAAGATCGGGGATATTTCAAAATACTTGCCAGCGAAGCTGCACTGAGATTGTAGCTGTATTCATCCACCAATCCATTCAGTTTGGTCAGCAAGCGAAATGATTGAGCATTTCCTTCAAAATTTTCAAAATCAGCTTGCATCTGCTCTACATTTTGGAGAGCTACCGAAGTCAATTTTTTTACATTATCTTCGTTAAACCAATCTCGAAAGAAATTTTGAATGGCCGCTTCCCCAAAATGGCCAAAAGGCGGGTTTCCTAAATCGTGAACAAGGCCAGCAACAGCTAGCAGTGCACTCAACTTTCCAACAGACTCTTCTTGAAAGGCCTGAGGCTTTTGCTTGTGAAGATACTTTTCCACGCTAATTCCCAAGGATCGGCCAATTGTAGCTACCTCATGAGAGTGAGTCAAACGTGTACGTACAAAATCACTGTTGTCCAATGGAAAAACCTGCGCCTTATCTTGAAGTCTGCGAACAGCCGAGCTGATTACCAATCGGGTATAGTCGTCATCAAAGTCATTACGCAGATCATATTCGTTATCCTTAGTTCGATCTTTCACCTTTCGGTCTCGCAAACGAACCCCGCTCAACAATTGGTCCCATCGCATTAACGTATTTTCCATTTTCCTAATCCCCCCTTCCCCTATTTTACTACATCTAAGTATCATTTTGGTAATTTTTGCACTTCAAACAAATGAACAACAATACTTTTTACCTACAATATAAAAAGCTGCCAGTATGATCGGCAGCTACAATTTTAATGCTCTCCCCCGGTTCAAATCGCTTTTGCTTCCATATAAAAAACAGATAAAAACTTTTTCACGCTGATCCGGCATTTCGTCGTTTTTTCTCCGGCCTCCAGCTCTTGCATCCGCTGGCGAATTTCCTGGAAATCGAACAGGCGCGGGGCAAAATGCTCGAAGGTCGGGTTGGCGTAATCCGTCAAGCCGAGCGAGGACAAATGCGTAAACGCTTGCAGCACCATGCGGCGAATGCGCTGCTCCATCGCTCGCACTTCTTTGGTCAGCGCCTGTTCATCGAGGTTGCCATGCAGCTTGGTCAAAATTTGCGTGTACAGCTCCTTCAACTGCAAATCGCGCAGCTTGTCCACTTCCCGCTCGTTCTGGGCGAGCCAGCCCATGATGACCAAAAGATCGTGCGCTCCCGCTTCGCTGGCGATTCCGAGCTGCAGCAGCAGTTGTCTCGCTTTTTGCGCGAGGCTCTCTTCGTCCGAGGATGGTTTTTTCAGCCCGCTCGCCGGCTGCTCTTTTCCTTTGACATCCAAAATTTGCAGCGACTTGCGGATGGATTGCAGCGAGGCTTCCAGTGTCAAGTAATCGGATACCCTCCTGAGCACAGAAATGACTTCCAGGCGGTTGATCGGCTTTTGAATAAACGTATCAATCCCCTGCAAATAAGCCTCCCCGATCATCTCCTTGTTTTCCACCTGGGAAACCATGATGAATCGGCCCGTGAATCCTTCCGCTTGCAGCTTCTTGATCGTCTGGATGCCGTCTAGCCCTGGCATGAGCAGGTCGATCAGCACGACATCCACTCCGTACAACTGGTCGATGGAGACGCGATTGCCATCGCTGGCCTGGCCCACGATCTCGCCCAGGCCGCTGTCTGCAATAATGCGCTCCAGCATGCGGCGCACCACGGCATCGTCTTCAATCAAAAAGAAACGTATCATCGGCTATACTCCCTCCCCTCTCAGCAATTGATCCGTCGGAATCCGCACTTCAAAATGCGTCCACAGCCCTCTGTCGTGCAAAATTTGCAGTTGTCCCTTTAAGCTCTGCACGATGCCTCTGGCGTGTGTCAGGCCGATGCCGGTGGACGCATTGCCTTTTTCATCATACTTGGTCGTATAGCCCGGTTCAAACACCCATTCCCGTTCCTCTTGCGAAATCCCCGGTCCGCTGTCCAGCACGGAAAAGACGATGTGCCGTCCGTCCAGTTGGACATTCAGTACAATTTTACCCGATTCGTCAATCGCTTCTACTGCATTGGCGACCACATTGTTCAGCACAGACAGCAGCGCGTAGATTTGATTCGTCGACAAGCTGACATAACAGCTCCATGTAAACTGAATTTCTTTGCCCAGCATTTCGGCGTACTTCCGGTTGGCTCTCATCACCAGCTCGCACAACTCGCTGATCGGAAGCTGGGAAGCAAGCCCTTCCTGGTTAATCAGCTTGGAGATGCCCGCGAGGATGCGCTGCGAATCTTTTTTCACCTCATGCACATTTTCGGCAATCGTCAATGCCGTCGGAGATTCGGCGTGCTGCGAGGTCAAGAGCCGCCTGTACAGCCGATAGCTCTCGCGCGTGATGTCTTCCAGTTGCGTCATCGACTTGCGCAGGTAGAACGCCTCTTCGTACAGCTCTGTATTTATCATCCGCAGCCGCTCCAGCTCCTGCTGCCGCACCTCCCCGACCGCGCGAATTTGCCGGATCGAGACGCTGTTGTACAAGCCGACGGCAAAAAAGCTGCGCAACACGCCGAAGATCAGGAGCATGAAAAAGCTCTGCCACGTAAGCGGCGGAAAGTCGGTAAAATACTCGCGCACGCGCAGCTCGACCAGGTTGGACAAAAAGTCGACGGACGCGCCGATCAGCCCCATCTTCAGCGGAAACTCCAGGTAGTCTCGGGCCCGCAGCACACGGAACAAAATCGCGAAGCTGAAGTAGTAAAACGCGGACGGCAGATGGACAGACACGCTCTCCAGCAACGGGCGGTATTCCATCAACAAATCCAGCCCGACGCGGAAGACGAGAATGAACGTCCCGGTCAAAAAGCCGGTCAAGATCACGGGCACGGACGAAAACCAGAGCAGGCCGAAAAAGAAAGCGGCAATCCCCAGCGAGAAACGAAACGTTCCCCCGAGCGGGTTGACCTTCATCTCTCCGAAAAAGGCGGTTGCCAGCATAATAATCATGAGGACCAACAGGCGCTCGCGCATAGATGCCCCCTTTAGCACGTAAAAAGATCTCCCATTCCTATTTTACAAAGAACTGGAGATCGGAAAAGATGCTTTTGCATCAGGCGTGTTTGTTTTCAAGACGTTTGGATACGATCGACAAAGCGTAGTTGACCACAAAGTACATGACTGCCACCAAGAGGAAAGTCGGAATCACGTAGTTGACGTTGCGGCCATTGATGATTTGCGCATGGTTCATCAGCTCCGGCAGCGCAATCACGACCGCGAGCGAAGTGTCTTTCAGAAGCGAGATAAACTGGCTGACGATGGGCGGAACCATCCGTCTGAGCGCCTGTGGCAGCACAATGTGCCAGAGCGTCTGCACGTAGGTAAGGCCAGAGGAGCGCGCAGCCTCAATCTGCCCTTTTTCCACCGATTTTAAACCACTGCGCACGATTTCCGACAGCATGGCCGCCTCGAAGATGACCAGTGCCAGCACAGCCGCATAAAACTTGTCCAGCTTGATGCCGACTTCCGGCAAGGCAAAGTACGTGAAAAAAATAATCAACAAGAGCGGCAAGTTGCGAATCAGCTCGACGGCGGTAGCCAGCACCTGGGAGACGCCGGGAATTTTCGCGTAGCGAAGCACCCCTACGACGATGGCAATGGCGAAGCTGAACACAATCGATAAAAAGGCAACCTGCAGGGTAATCCAGAAACCTTCTAGCAGGAAGGTCAAATGACTGGGCGCGTATGCTCCGATAAAGTCCATGATGTCCCCTCCCCTTAGCGGCTTCCAGCCAAGCGTCGCTCCAGGTAGCCTACGAGCAAGCTCAACGGAAGTGTCAGAATCAGATAAAAGACTGCGACAAAAATGTAAACGTCAAACGTCACAAACGTATCAGCGGAAATCAGGTCGCCGAAGTACATCAGGTCAAGACCTGCAATGACGCCAAGCACCGAAGAGTTTTTCACCAGGTTGATAAACTGGTTGCCCATCGGCGGGATTACGACTTTGATCGCTTGCGGCAAAATGATGTAGCGCATCGCCTGGTTGTAAGTCAGACCCGAGGAACGGGCTGCTTCCATTTGCCCTTTTGGAATCGCTTGAATCCCGGCGCGAATCGTCTCCGCGATAAACGCTGCCGTATAGACAGTCAGCCCGAGCGTACCAGCGACAAACGGCGCGAGTACAATCCCGAGCGCCGGCAAGCCGACAAAGAACAGGAAGACGACGAGAATCAGCGGGATGTTGCGCACAAACTCGACGTAAGCCGTACCGATCCAGTTGAGCGGGCGAATCGGCGAAATCCGAAAAATGGCGAAAAGCGTCCCTAAAGCCAAGCTCCCGACAAGAGCGAGCAGGCTGGCTTGCACGGTGTTCCAGAAGCCTTCGATAAACATGTCCCAGTGCTCAAACAAGATAGAAAAATCGATCATCTCTGTTGCGATCCCCCTAGTCGTAAGAAAATAAGGGAATGAGCGGCAGAGTGAACCGCTCATCCGTCATGGAGTCGAACCGCTTATTTTTTTGGTTTTTCCCCGATCCATTTTTCATAAATCTTGTCGTACTCGCCGTTTTCCTTCATTTCTTTCAACACGTCGTTCACGGTTTTTACAAACTCGGCGTCGCCTTTGTTGATCGCGATTCCGTATGGCTCTTCGGTGAATGTTTCTTCGGTTACGCGGTAGTTTGGATCTTGCTTCGCCATTCCGTACAGCAGGGCGTTATCGGTAGTCAGCGCGTCACCTTGTCCAGCTTTGAGCGCGGTAAAGGCTTCTGCGTAGTTTTCAAATTCAAGCACTTCTGCATCCGGTGCGCTTTCGCGAATGTTTTTCGCGGAAGTCGAGCCTTTTGCGGTCAGCACTTTCATGCCTTTTTGCAAGTCTTTGATGCTGTTGATCGGGCTGTCCTTTTTCACCAGCAAAGACTGTCCTGCCATGAAGTACACATCGGAGAAGTCTACTTCTTTTTTGCGTTCTTCGGTGATGGTCATCGTCGCGATAATCGCGTCAATCTCCCCGTTTTTCAGCATCGGGATACGCGTTTTGGAGGTAACTTCCTTCAGCTCGATTTTGTTTTCGTCACCGAGCACTTTTTTTGCAATCGCTTTGGCGATGTCGATGTCGAAGCCTTCTACGTTGCCTGTCGACGGATCTTTCAGACCGAACAGGTTCAGGTCGTACTTCACGCCTACGACAAACTTGTCTCTTTCCTTGATTTTTGCCAATGTTCCGGCACCAGCCGCCGCACCATTCGATGCAGAGCCTGCCGCGCCGCCTTCTGTCTTGCCCCCGCCACAGCCTGCGAGTGCGGTTGCGCTCAGCATCAATACAAGACCCATACCTGCGAGTTTTTTCCATACACTTTTCTTCATCTGAATTACCCCTCATCTCTTTTTTATTGTTTTAAGTGAATGTCTAGTGATTCAAAATCCGGCTCAGGAACAGGCGCGCGCGTTCTTCACGCGGATTTTCGAAAAATTCTTGCGGCGTAGCCTCTTCAAGAATCCTGCCCTGGTCCATGAACACGATCCGGTCTGCCACTTCGCGGGCAAAGCCCATTTCGTGGGTGACCACGACCATCGTCATGCCTTCCTTCGCCAGCTTTTTCATGACGTCCAGTACTTCCCCGATCGTCTCGGGATCGAGCGCCGAGGTCGGCTCGTCAAACAGCATGATTTTCGGGCGCATGGCCAGTCCGCGCGCAATCGCTACACGCTGCTGCTGGCCGCCGGAGAGCTGGGTCGGAAATTTTTCCGCCTTCTCCGGAATCCCTACTTTTTCCAGGTAGTAGAGCGCGGTTTCTTCCGCTTCCTTCTGCGATACGCCCAGCACCTTGATCGGCGCCAGCGTGATGTTTTCCAACACGGTTTTGTGCGGATACAGATTGAAGTGCTGGAACACCATGCCGATATTGCGGCGCAGCTTGTTGATGTCGGTGTTTTTGTCGTTTACTTTTACCCCGTCTACCAGCAGCTCTCCGCTTGTAACCGTTTCCAATCTGTTGATACAGCGAACCATCGTACTTTTCCCCGATCCAGACGGGCCAATGACGACGACTACTTCTCCCTGGTTGATATGCAGGTCGATGTTTTTCAGGACGTGGAAGCTCCCGTAATGTTTGTTGACTTGATGAAAACTAATCAACCAGATCCCCCCTTGCTCTCTGTCATAGTTTGTATGGTAAGGACGAACTACCCGAATCTACAGAAAAATACAAAGTATTTTATTTCTCTTTATAATTTTCTAATAATAAAGGCGTAGGACCCGGCTTTTTGGCCGAGCAGACAAACAAAAAACCAGCCGCTTCCTGCCTGTTTGGCACAGAAGACGACTGGCGTCTTTTACAACTGGAAAAGGAACGGCTGCTCCTACTGGCGCAGGCGGTTGACCCAGAAGCCGCCCTTCAAGTTTTTCGGCTCAAAGGAAATGACAAACGCTTTTGGCGCGATCTCATGAATGAGCTGCCACAGCTTTTTCTCGTTGCTGCGCTTGGTCAGCACCTGCATCATGAGGCGGTGCCCGTCCCGGCCTTCCGCCACCCAGGAGGTGACGCCGAAGCCGTGCTCGCGCAGCCGCACAGGAACATCCAGGTCGACGGAATCGACCACTACCTGCAAGGTGACATAGCCCAAGGCCAAATACTCCTCGATTTTGCTGCCGATGTACACACCCATTCCCCAGCCGATACAGTACGCGGCGAGGTTGACCGGATTGTCCAGGTTGTCGAGTACAATCGCGAGTCCTTTCAAATAGACGAATACTTCCACCATCGCCAACAGCGAAGCGAGCACACGATACCCTTTAATCACCATCAGCAGTCGCAACGTGAAAAACGACACGTACAAAATATTGATCCCGATGATGATCCACACAAACTCGAAGCCCATTGCTCCCCTACCCCCACCCGAATCTACTCGGGCCAATATGTTATGTACTCACAATTACTACAATATAATCGATCTGCCAGGCAAAATCCAGACGGAAAAAGGCGCAAAAATCTTCCACCGCAAGCCGTGCTTGCTCGGTCGGAAAGGGCGGCACGAGCAGGCTAGGCGACGTGCGGAACTGCGCAAAATCCCCAGCCGAAGCTGCCGACTGGATACTTGAGCCAGCCTGCAACGGCAGCGTGAATCCTGAATCCGCTCGTGCGGTCGGTTTTTCCCCGCGAGAGGCTGATTAGGCGCGGCTGTGCTCGTACAATTTACCCGCCAGCGCTTCTATCCACTCTTTTTTCGCGAGCAGGTCGAGCATCCGCCCAGGCAGCGCCGCTTCCAGCGATTCCACGACGTACCCGGAGCCTTTGATTTCCGCCTGTTTTTGTATATCGCTCGCGCAGTTCCATGTGCATCGCCCTTTTATTTTTCGGAATAGTCTGTCGTTTTTCGTTCCAGAATAGGCTCGTGCCTACCCTCGCTCACACAAAGCATCTGGCAATCACGTTTTTGCCGACGTGCTGCTCGCCCAATTCATCTGACGCCACTTTTTCATCGCTTTGCGTAAATGTGATGATCTGTGGCAGCACCAGCTTGTACCGATTCTCCATCCCGGTTTCGAGAACGTATTGCCCTTCGTTATCCCATAAAAGAACACCTGCCAAAATTCTGGTCTCCACACAGATCCTCCCCCATCGCGATCCATATTTGAACAGCGTTGCGCTTATGTATGATCGGTTCTGTCTGATGGTGCTCAAAAGACGGGTACGCTGACCCGCCTTTTTTCGCTGCAAACTCTGCTGTTTTATTGCTCTTTTTTCAATCGTGCATCCAGAACGAAGTTGCCGAATGGCAAGAGCGACGCGATAAACGCCCCAATCACCTTGAGAACAGACCATCTGTCTTTAAATGTAACATGCGCCAGTGCCAAAATATAGAGGACAAAAAACAGCCCATGCAGCGAGCCGGCGATTTTTACAGCGGCCGGAAAGTCGAGATAGTACTTTAGCGGCATGGCAATCAAGAGCAATACCAAATACGAGATTCCTTCGATAATGCCGATGACGCGAAAACGTCCGAGTGCGGTATTCATCATGAGCGGATACCATCCTTGCCTGTAATTATCATCATTATAAATGAAAAACTATCAGAATGATGGGAATTGCCCAATGTTCATAATAAATTCAAAACTGGCGGCCCCACGCTTCTTCGCGGATGCGCTCCAACCAGCGCACTTCTGCCTGCAGATGCTCGATCGCCCCGAGCAAAATCGTCCTCGCTCCCCAATCCAGCCGCGCTCGCTGCTGCTCGAGAATCGATTCGAGCAAGGCAGCCTGCCGCTGTACCTCCTCGATGTTTGTAGCAAGCGCCTCTCCCATTTTCGCCGGATCGCCGTGGGAAGCAAAAGTCAGAGCTGCGTAGATCGGGTTTGTCAACTGCATCGGCTTGCGCATTTCCTGCAAAAGCAGCTCCTGGAACTCTGCCTCCCCTTTTTTGGTGATCCGGTACATTGTCTTATCCGGGCGGTTCGACTCGCGAATGACTTGCGTAACCTCGATCATCCCACCCTTTTCCAACTGATTGATCGCATAGTAGAGGGAGCCTTTGGCGTACTTGACGTAGCAGTCGATTCCTCGCGTCTTCACTTGCTGCTGGATTTCATACGGGTGTCGCTCCCCTTCCATCAGCAGCCCTAAAATAAGCAATTTCAGACTCATGACCCTCTCCTCTTACCCGCGTTCCGGGTTTGCTTGCGGTGCGTTTTTGGCCCTGCCGAGCGCACTCTCGTTCCCCATCAGCGCAATACAGATGACGGCGAGAATGGCAGGAACGAGCGCCCACATGAACGTCTGAGCAATCGAGGAAGCGAGAATGTCCGTGATCGTCTCCAGCACAGGAGCCGGGATAGCCGCCCGCGCTTCCGGCGTCAAGATCGCGCGCGGGTCCGTGATCGCCCCGACAGCTCCTTGCCCCGAAAAAGTCGAAGCCATGCCGTTTTCAAACTGGTTGCGCTGCAAGATGCCAAATACGGTAATGCCCAGCGTCATGCCGAGCGAGCGGGAAAAAGAGTTGGTCGAGCTGGCCGAGCCTCTCTGCCGCATGTCGAAGCCGTGAATCGCCGACATCCCCAATACGGAAAAAGAAAAGCCGACGCCAAAGCCAGTCAAAATCATGTACACCGTGACCGTCGAACGAGCCATGTCGGGCGACAATGTACTCAGCAGGAAAATCCCCGGTACGAAAAAGACAGCGGACAACAGCATGATGTTGCGGAAGCTCGTCTTCGTCGTGAGAAACCCGCCCAGTTGGCTGCCGCAGACAGAGGCGAGCATCATCGGCGTCAAAAGCAGGCCGGAGTTGGTCGCAGACCCGCCGTACACCCCTTGGATAAAGATCGGCAAAAAGACGGTCGTAATGATAAAAGCCGCGCCATACAGCAGCGCGACCGCGTTCGTCGTCGCAAACAGCCGCTGCTTGAACATCGCAAACGAAATAATCGGTTCGGACGCTTTCGTTTCCACGAACAAAAAGATGATGAACAAAAGCAAAAAGGCTGCGAGCAGCCCGATGATCTGCACGGAATCCCAGGCGTACTGGTTGCCGCCAAGCTCCAGGGCAAACATCAGACTGACAATCGCTCCGACAAGCGTAATCGCTCCCCACCAGTCGATGCTTTGCTTGCGGTGCTCCAGCGACTCTCTGTAGTACACGCTGATAAACCAGAGCGACAAAGCCCCGATCGGCACGTTGATGTAAAAAATCCAGTGCCAACTGACATACTCCGTAATGTACGCGCCAAGCAGCGGCCCGAACACGCTGGACGTACCGAAAACCGCCCCGAACAGCCCAGTCATTTTCCCGCGTTTTTCCGGCGGAAACACATCAAAAATGATCGTGAAGGCAATCGGCATCAACGCGCCGCCGCCAATCCCCTGAATCGCGCGATAAATGCTCAGCTCGACAATACTGCTCGCCGTCCCGCACAAAATGGAGCCCACTAAAAAAACGATCAGGCCGAAAATATAAAACCGCTTGCGCCCGTACATGTCGGACAGCTTGCCGAAAATCGGCATCCCGGCCATCGTCGCGACCATGTACGCGGACGTCACCCAGACGAATTTGTCCATGCCGCCCATCTCGCCCACAATCGTCCCCATCGCTGTCGCCACAATCGTGTTGTCCATGGACGCGATCAACAGCCCCAGCATGAGCGCTGCGACGACAAAATTTACGTTGCTTTCCTTGGCAATCATTGCCGTTTTCCTCCTAACAGTCAAATCAAACTAATATAGTCTATTATATTCAAATTTGACCATATGTCTGCAAAATATAGGGCAGGAACCGTTTGCTACTGCTGCGAAAAAACACCTTCTCTTCAGAAAAGAGAAGGTGCCTGTACATCTAAAGCTCAGTTTGTTTTCAACACGTCGTGATCGACATAACGCTCGCCGTTCAGCTCGCTGATGACGTTAATCGCGACTTTCGCCCCGTCGCCAGCGGTAATGATCGTATGTACGCTCACGCCTGCGCACGTGCCTGCCGCCCAAATGCCTTCGATGTTCGTTTTTCCTTGTGCGTCAACGTCTACGATCGACTTGATGCGCGGCTCGGTGCCCTCTTTTGTCTTGACGCCAATCTCTTCGGCGAGCGCCACTACCGCGCCTGTCGCCAAAATGACATGCTTCGCTTCGAACGAGCCTTTTTCCGCTGTCTCCACGACCAGCCCTTGCTCGGTTTTCTTCACGTTGGTTACCTGGTCTTCCACCAGCTCGGCCCCGAATTTGGCAGCCTGCTTTTTCCCTGTCTCGATCAGGTCAGGGCCCGAGATTTCCATGATGCCATAGTGGTTTTCCATCCACGCGCGTTTGGTCATGCTCTTGTCGTTGTCAATCAACAACGTCTTTTTCCCCGCCTTCGCGGCAAACAATGCTGCGCTTCCACCCGCTGGGCCTGCTCCAACAATCACGATATCAAACAAAGAAATCTCCCCTTTCCAAAATACGTTACACAACATAATTATATACTTTGTTTTGAAAAAGAAAAGGGTTGGCGGCAGTAAAAACATTCGCGAACTTTGCGGCAGGTAAAAATAGAAAGGACGCGTGTGCCTTTTTTTAAGAAAACGATAGCCTTTGTCACTGGTAGCGTCTTAATCGCTGGGATTGGCTCTGTCACAATGCAATCCAATACCGCCGCACCACATTGCCGTCCGCTTCCGTGAACTCGGATTCCAACACCCCGCCATTGCCGCGAATTGTTTTTTCCGAGCCGGTATTGTCCCGATCGCACACAACCAGTACCCGCTCCAGGCCAAGCTCTCTCGTCTTGTCCAGCGCGAGCGCGAGAATCGCCGTCGCGTAGCCTTTTCGTCTTTCGCTCGGCCGGATGCCGTAGCCGATATGGCCGCCTGCGTTGTACAAATGCTCGTTCAGGCGATGGCGAATGTTGACTACCCCCAAGATTTTGTCCTCGCCGTTCACCAGCCAGTAGGTTGAGTGCGGAACCCAGCCGGCCGGAATACTTTCTTCGCTTCCCTCGCTGGCAAGAAACGCCAGGTAAGCGCCAAAATCGTACGGCTCGCGCCCGGCCACCCAAGGGACAAACGGTTCCCCGCTTTGCTTCCATTCTTCGTAATAAGCCAAATACTCCTGCTGTCGCCGGGCGGAAGGCTTGACCAAAGCGAGCTGCTCTGCCATACTCCCACTGCCTTTCGAATGTGCTGTCAATAATTTCCGTCTATCTTAGCACGCTAAACATGACGGAGCAAGAAAAAGGCGCGAGACAAGCAACCGATCGCTTGACTCACGCCTTTTGGCTTTTTCCCTATAATGCTGCTTAGTATTTGTTGAACATCATGATCCAGATGGAACCTGCGATGATCGTAAACACGATCACGAGACCGAGGATCAATGTCTGTACATTGTAGCGCGGTTTTTCTCCCTCGCGAATGTGCATAAAGAAGAACAGTTGAACAACGAATTGCAAGATGGCCATCACCAAGATCGTGATTACGAGAGCCGTTTTTTCGAGCATCTGGTTCATGACCAGCACCAGCGGGATAATGGTCAGCACAATCGAGAGGACGAAGCCTATGACGTACGACTTCAGCGACCCGTGATCGTGATTGCCATGATTTTGATGTTGTGTCATCTTACATCACCCCCATCAGATAGACGACTGTGAAGAGGAAGATCCACACAACGTCCAGGAAGTGCCAGTACAAGCTCAGGTTGGTGATTTTGCGGCGAGTCACCGCATTGATACCGCGGCGCTTCAACTGCATCATCAGCGCGACCATCCAGAACAGACCGATGGTTACGTGCAACCCGTGCGTTCCAACCAGGGTGAAGAAGGCGGACCAGTAACCGCTAGTCGCGATGGTTGCTCCTTCATGCGCCAAGTGCGTAAACTCGTTGATCTCCAGCACGACGAAGGCCAGACCCAGGACGGCTGTAACCGCCAGCCATCCGATCAGTTCTTTTACTTTTCCTTTGTTCATCGCCAGCACAGCAAGTCCGCTCGTAAAGCTGCTGGTCAACAGGATAAAAGTTGAAGCGATGATCCCAGGCATTTCAAACAGTTCTTTTCCAGTCGGTCCGCCTGCAAAGCTATGCATCATTACTGCATAGGTGGCAAACAGCGTACCGAACAAAATGCAGTCCGTAACAACGAAAATCCAGAAGCCAAGAACCTTTAGTTGCTCATGCTCTTCATGATGGTCGTGGCCATGACTATGGTCGTGATGATTAGCCATCATTACAACACCCTCCCCAGTGAAGCCTCCGTGCGACGCACTTCATCCACCGGTACGTAATAATCCGTATCATATTGGAAGGAGCGTACCCACATGCACACGGCAACTCCGATGAATCCAACTACGGCCATCCATACCCATCCAAAGGTGAATCCAAATCCGATCAAGAACCAGAAGGTCGACATGATAATCGGAATACCAGAGTTCTTCGGCATATGAATCGGTTCCAAATGCGCCGGCTCTTGTTTATACGTGCCATTTGCTTTTGCTTGTTTTGTTGCCCACCAGTCATCCGCTTCTTTCACATGCGGAACGACAGCGAAGTTGTAGAACGGCGCTGGAGATGGAATCGACCACTCCAGGGTACGTGCATCCCATGGGTCCCCTGTCGTATCCCGTTCTCCGTGCTTGATGCTGTAAGCGATTTGCCATACTTGGAAAATGAAGCCGATCCCCATCATGAACGCACCGACAGTCGATACGAGGTTGAGGTCTTCCCAACCGCGATCCCAACCGTATGTGTAGTAACGGCGAGTCATACCCATAAAGCCAAGCGCGTATTGCGGCATGAAGCAAATATAGAAACCGATGTTCCAGAACCAGAAGCCCCAACGTCCCAGCTTCTCATCCAGCTTGAAGCCGAACAGTTTTGGCCACCAGTAGTAAATACCTGCCAGGTAACCGAACACAACCCCACCGATCAACACTTGGTGGAAGTGGGCGATCAGGAAGTAGCTGTTGTGGTACTGGTAGTCTGCCGGAGCTACCGCCAGCATGACACCTGTCGCTCCCCCTACGAGGAAGCAAGGAATGAACGCAATGGTCCACAGCATCGGTTGTTTAAAGGATATCCGACCACGGAACATCGTAAACAGCCAGTTAAACACCTTCACACCGGTCGGAATCGCAATGACCATCGTCGAGATCGCAAAGAAGGCGATAACGCTGGCGCTTGTACCCATTGTGAAGAAGTGGTGAGCCCATGTGAAGAAGGACGCGATCGCAATTGCCATCAAAGCCCACACCATGGATTTGTAACCGAAAATGCGTTTGCGCGAGAATGTCGCCACAACTTCAGAGAAAATACCGAACGCTGGTACAACTACGATGTACACCTCAGGGTGACCCCACATCCAGATGAGGTTCAGGTACATCATCGGGTTACCGCCGCCATCCATCGTGAAGAAGTGCGCACCTGCAAAGCGGTCAAGGAACAAAAGTGCGATGGTGACAGTCAAGATCGGGAAAGCAAAAATAATCATGATGCTGGACGACAGAACAGACCAGCTAAACAGCGGCATTTTGGTAAGCGTCATACCTGGTGCACGCATTTTGAGAATCGTTACGATAAAGTTGATACCTGTTGCCAAACTACCGATACCGGAGATTTGAATTCCCCAGATCCAGAAGTTTTGCCCTGGTCCTGGACTGAAATCATTTTGCGACAATGGCGGATAAGACAGCCAACCTGCGTCCGGGGAACCCCCGATAACGAAAGACAGGTTGAACAGCATCGCCCCAAGGAAAAACAGCCAGAAGCTGAGTGCGTTCAAAAACGGATACGCAACGTCGCGCGCCCCGATTTGCAGCGGAACGACCATGTTGAACAAACCGAACATCATCGGCATCGCCATGAACAAAATCATGATCGTACCGTGAGTGGTAAAGATCGCGTTATAGTGATCGGCATGCAAAAATTCCAGATTCGGGAATGCCAACTGCAGACGCATCAGCAGGGCGTCAACCCCACCGCGGAACAGCATGAGAAGCGATGAAATCAGGTACATGATCCCGATACGTTTATGGTCAACGGTAGTCAGCCATTCACGCCAGAGCCAACCCCATTTTTTATATTTGGTCAGGACAAACACGATCGCGAGCATTGTCAGCACAATCGATACGTCCGCACCGTAAATCAGTGGGTCACCAGTTACGAAGAACGTGGATGCAAATTCTTTAATGTCCTCCCACACGTGGTATTCCTCCTCCCTTTCGCCTAATGTTTCATACTGGAATGATCCATTCCATGCATGTTGCTCATATCAGTCGACTGTTGCGTCTCTTGCGAAGTTTCTTTTGACTTGTCACCTGTCGGAGCAGGCTGTTTTTTCATCACATGGTCCATATCGTGACCATGGCTGTATCGTTGCACAATCTCTTCAAACAAGCCTTCCGGGAATGCAGAGTACAGCTTTTTCTCGGACAATCCTTGTTTTTTCAGCTCGTTGTAATCTTCTTTCGTCATTGCTGGGCTCGTGCCTTTTACTTCTTTGACCCACTGGTCGAACTCTTCTTTCGGCTTCGCTACAACTTTGAACTGCATGTGAGCGAATTTTTCACCGGAGAAGTTGGAGCTGAATCCGGCGTATTCGCCCGGCTCGTCAGCTTGCAAGTACAGCTCGGTCGCCATCCCTGCCATCGCGTAAACCTGGCCGCCAAGCGATGGTACCCAGAAAGAGTTCATTGGCGCTTCCGCAGAAATCTGGAAGTGAACCGGTACGCCAACCGGAATCTCCAGGTGGTTGACCGTCGCAATGTTTTGCTCAGGGTAAGTAAACATCCATTTCCAATCCAACGCGGTCACTTGTACCGTCATTGGAGCTACTTCTTTATTCGGAGACTCTTTCAACACATACGTATCGCGAACGGTAAAGTATCCCAGGATCGCAATGATGACCACCGGAATCCCCCACCAGATTGCTTCGAGGGCCGTGTTGTGTGCCCACTCTGGCTTGTAAGGTGCCTTGTTGTCCGGTTTGTCCCGATATCGATAGACGATAAAAGCGGTAAGCGCAAGAACCGGAACGATGATGACAGCGCACAATATAGTGGAAATAATAATGAGATTGTACTGCGTCTCTGCTACAGGCCCCTTAGGATTCAAGACAAGATACTCACTACCACAGCCTGAAAGCAGGACGGTGGTCAACGCTGCCAAGATCCAAAAGTGGATTTGCCTCAGCATTTTTCCTCCAATCATTCTCCTAATCCCTCCTCTTTCACAAAACAACAAGCATCTAAACTGATGGTGCATCCGCTATTCGCGTTCGCCTCCCCTCTGAGTCTTTCACGCAGAGGATGGAATCCATCTTCGAACAGGACTCAGCAGAGATTTTTTTAACGAAAGTGAACATACCAGATATCCGCATATACATACTAGCAGAGACGCTCAACTTTTGTACTTGTTTTTTCGGACGTTCAATAATTCGTAGCTTTTCTGTGACAAAGTGTTCACGAAGCAGTCACGAGTTGCTCAAATTCTTGTTAGGAATCCCCTCGGATGCACAACCACACCCAAACATGGATATAATATCCAGTTTGATCACCTCCGTTTTGTGCTTTCAATTTAAATAAAAAAAGCCTTCCTCTTGGACAGCTCCAAAAAGAAGGCTACGCCGCGCATTTGCGTAAGCGGTGTTCGGTTTTTCCGCTATTGTTTCCGTTATTTTTCAGCTACAGGCAACAAAAAACCTCTCATTATATAAGGAAGAAATGAGAGGTTTCCTTTATGGATTTGGCATCGTTTTGTTACACTTCTTGTTTGCGCAGATTCATCAAGCGGAAAACCGTGCTCATGATGAAAATGTTCATGCCTGCGATCAAAAATCCGATGGATACCATCAACGGGAAGTTCTCCGCTCTGAAATCGCTTGCAGTAAACGCCATCAACAATCCGCCGATTGCAATTGCTGTCCAAGCGATCCATCTCAGCAAGTCAGCAGCTTTTTTATCTGTATTCATGGTTCAAAACCCCTGTCGTTTTGGAATTTTACCTTGCGTCGTTTTCTTTGTTGAATTTATTGTAACACAAAATTCACTTTTTGTTCATGTTTTGTTCAAATTTTTATTGAAAATTTGTCAAAACTTTTTCCACAAACCTATTGAACTAGCGATTGTTACATTTTTCCTTTGTGTCTTAATTGTGAAGCGGCGCTTTTTGTTGATCGGTAGAAGATTTTTGCTTGTCCCGATAAAAAAAGCCTGCAGCTTCGCTGTTCGCAAACAGGCTGCAGGCTTTCGTATTCGCTTGGTGCTACCGGATTCTGTTATTGCTCATTGATGCTGCCGGATTTTGTTGCCGCCCTCCGTTTTGCCAACGTCAGGCCGTTCTGTCCAAAGTCGCTGCCGCCTCGGCCCGATGCCGTTTTCCCCAGCTACGGCCGCCGAAGGAAAACAGCGTGAGCACAAACAGGACGCGAAACAACTGGAAGGCCGTCACGAGCAGCGGATCTGCCCCGATCGACATGGCGGTCAAGCTCATTTCGGCAATTCCGCCAGGCGCCGTCGCCAAAATGCTCGTCGCCACTTCTATGTTGGCGAAATAGGCCAGGCCCACAGCCATCGCCGTCACCATGCCGAACAGCAGCAGCGAATGTATGGCGCCGAGCAGGAAAAAACGCTTTTGTTTTCGGATGTCTTCTTTGCGAAAACCAAGCCCGATGCTTACTCCGATCCACACTTGCGCGGCTTTGACCAGCCCTCCTGCCAGCGCCGGATTCTCGCCCGTCCACGGTGTATTCAGGGAGACGAGTGCGGCAATCAGCAACGGGCCAAGCAAATACGGCGCAGGAATGGAGCAGCGGGTAGCCACCAGCGCACCGATCAGACTGGCTGTGACAAGCAAAATGGTCGGGAGCCACTCCAGCACGTGACCGCCTGTCGACAGCACCACAGACGAGGCGTGCCCGTCAAACAGCCAGGAGATTAAAAATGGCGTGCACAAAACGATCGTCACCGCACGAATCGAGTGAAAAATCGAGATCACCTGTTGATTGCCGCCGACAGACTGGCCGATCGTCACCATTTCCGACAGACCGCCGGGAATATTGCTGAAGATCGCCGTAACCCGATCGACCTTGCCCATTTTGTAAAAAATCCACGCGTTGAGCAGGCTGATTAGCACTGTGAGCAGCGTGGCGATCAGCATCAAACCGATATGATCTGTCATGGTCTGCCAAATATCCGGCGTCATGCGCAGGCCAAGCGATATGCCGATCACAATCAGTCCCGCCTGACGGAACCAGCCCGGAATCCACAGCTTTTGCACCCCGAGCATGGTCGCCGCGACAGTCGCCAGCAAGGAACCGATCAACCACGGCAGCGGGCTGTGAAGCACCTCGGCAAACAGCCAGCCTCCCGCTGAACCGAGCAGCAGCGTGAGCAATATGCGAAGCAAAAGCAAAAGCATGCTGATCCCTCTTTTCTTGTCTGACGTTGCTTTTGTTGCTCTCTTGCTGTACCTCCAGTGTACGCCAGAAAAAGCCATCTGAAAAATAGCCATTCGTTATCGCGGGCGATTCCTTGCGCGAATGGCAGAAAAAGAAAAACGCTGCCTTCGAGAAGTCATCCTGTTCTCGAAGCAGCGGTCCGCGGCTGGTCGCCCGCTCTGTTGGCGTTTAATACGAATGCGGAAAATCCATGCGCTGCATGAAGTTCACGAAGGCTCTCACATTTTGCAGCTCCAGGGAAGCCTCGTGGTAAAACATCCAGGTGCTGCGCTTGACGGGCTTGTTCGCGGCGTCCTTAATTTCGATCAGGTACAAGTTTTGTTTGCCGTTTGCGACCAGGCGGGGGAGAATGGCGTAGCCGAGTCCGTTTGCGACCATTTCGCCGCACGTATCCGCCTTGTCCACTTCCATTCCGATCCGGGGCGGCGAAGAGTAGTTTTCGGCCCACCAACTGTCCACCAGCGCCTGCAATAGCGGGTCTGTCTTGTAGTCAATGCGCGGCAGGCTCGGCAGGTCGGCTACATCGACGGGGTCTTTGGAGACGATGCACACGCTCTCCTCAAACAACAGCAGCTTCCCATCCGGCCAATTGTAATTGCCGCGAACAAAACCGACGTGCACATCCTGGTTGTACACAGACTGGTACACGTCTTTGCTCCAGCCCGTCACGACCTTGAACTCTACCAGCGGATACTCCTGCTTGAACAGCTTCAACAGACCTGGCAGCTTGTAGTGGGCAAAATAGTTGGAGACGCCCAGCCGCAGCGTGCCGCTCACCTGCTCGCCCATATTGGCGACGTGCTCCTTGATTTTGCGCAGACGCAAAAGCATTTCATCCGCGCAACTCGCCAAATACTCCCCTTCTGGCGTAAAGTGGACGCCTCGCCTGCCGCGCTGGACAATTTGCACGCCAAACTCTTTTTCGATCTGCCGCAGCCGTTTGGTCAGGGCAGGCTGGGACAAGTACAGACTTTTTGCCGTCCGGGTGATGTTTTGTTCCCGATAAAGCGTCTGGAGAATCGACCAGTCCCGATATTCCATGGCTACAGTGTCTCCGCGTGGTCTTGTGCGACGCGGTCCTCCCCTGATTTTTCACGCTTGCCCTTCAGGTACGTGCCAACAGCAATGACCACCAGTGCCAAAGCGACCGGCAAAATGATGTGCAGCGCTGGCAACACCCCTTCCAGAAACGCTCCGACTACTTTGTCGCCGACGATCATCTCGCCTGCGGTGTAACCGAGCAAAGCCGCCCCCAACAGCACGATGACCGGAAAACGGTTCATCAAAAGCATCAGCAACTGGCTGCCCCAAATAATCAGCGGGATGCTGACGGCAAGTCCGATGACGACGAGCAGCATGTTTCCGTTCGCAGCCCCCGCCACAGCAATAACGTTGTCCAGACTCATGATGAGGTCGGCAAAAATAATCGTTTTCAGCGCCTCCAACATGTTCGAGCCGCCGCCAATATGGGTCTCCTCTTCCTCGCCCTTCAGCAGCTTGACGGCAATCCAGATGAGCAAAAGTCCCCCGACCACCTGAACAAACGGGATCTGGAGCAGCCAAATAGCAATAAAGGTCAGGATGACCCGCAGTCCGATCGCTCCGAAGCCGCCCCAGAAGACTGCTTTCTTTTGCAACTCTGGACGCAAGTTGCGACAAGCCAGCGCGATCACGACGGCGTTGTCCCCACTCAAGACCAGATTGACGATGATGATCTGTAGTAAGCTAAGTAAGAATTCTGTCATGATGGCCCCCTCCAAAGATGATGATAGTGACAATAATAGACCTTTTCATTTTCGCGTGCAGTATTTTTTTCGGATTTGCCTGCACTTTTTTGCCGTAAGCGTTATCAAAAATAGAAAAGGTCTGCCACTCTGACAGACTTTTCTTCTCTTTGCATTTTGGACGTGCCGGGCGAGGCTGGTGCGAGTAGCCCGCTCAGCTTTGCCCCTTGTATCCGTACACGGAGTAATCCGCCTTCACTTTGCGAATCGCGTGCCAGACGGGCAGCCCTCGCGCAACCCAGCGCAGCGCGGACATGATGTTTTGCTCGTTTTCAAACTGCTCGACGATGACTACCGTCTTTTCATTTATATACGATTGCAGTTCCTCCCAGCCCATGGACGAATAACGATCATTGCCGTACGTGCGAAGCGCCAAAAAGTCTTCGCGCTTCGGCTCCTGCAACTGCAAAAGCTGCCGGATCGCCCTCGCGCACTCGGGATGGACGGCTGGGCTGGACGCGCCAGTAACACGCTCATTCATTCGCGCATGCCTCATTTCTGCTTATAGCTGTCCTCCTAGCATAAGCAATCCCGCCGTTTCCTACAACCCAATCTGCCTGTTCGCAAACGAAAAGCTCCGTGCAGCCTTCGTTTCCCTTCCGCCAAAAAGCCAGTCCCCGGCCGGCTTTCTTTTTTCACGCTATACCCATTCCGAAACAAGCTTCGCCATGAGCGCGGCGGACAAGACGACGGGCTCCCCGTTGCTTGCTTACTCTGCCGCTTCCCCGCCAAAGTCCGGAAAACTTTCATGCAGCCGTAGCGGCGGGACGATCTGTGCTTCGTCATCGTTTGCTTCAACGAGATCGTTGTTCCTCCCTGATTGGTATGTACAGCGCCTCGGGCGGCACTTCCTGGATGACTCTTCTCGTCTTGATGCCGATTGCCGAGCTGCCGATCCGGTGCATCTCATCCAGCAGCCGGCAGAGCAGCATTGGCTCGTGGCGAAACGCGTAGCCTGTCGTGATAATCAGCTCGTTCGGGCGGAGAAACCCTGTCAGATCAGGCATTTCGACGGAGCTTATGTAGTAGATTTCTTTGGAAATTCCTTCGCGTCCGGCCATGATTTCCGCTCCGCGAAAAACGGGTAGCTGCAGCAGCCGCTAAACGGTAAAGGGAGTGTTTTCCATGGATTCACCTCATCGCGCTGGCTATTGGCTACATGCTATCACAAAACAGGGGACAGAAAAACGGCAACGAAAAAGGCCGTCATCACTTTGCCAGGATAACGACCTCTTGTGCTTTTGCTGATTCAGTTTTTCCGCTTTGGTCTTCGTCGTCCGCTGCCTCATGTCGGCAAAGGCGAAGATGCTTCTGTTCAGCTCCGGGTTGCGCTTGCCTTCCCGCGCCAGCTTTTCCCGCTGCTTGCGTGCGTTGCTTTTTGCCATGCTCGCTCACTCCTTTTTCCCCGGCACGCCTGCAGGCTATAGCACTGCAGTTGCCGTCCTTGCTGCTATCATAGTACGCTTGCCAGTCCGATGCAACAAAAATAGGGGCTTATCTACGCACACTTGTCCACACCATTGCCATGCTGCTGCATACAGTGAAAGGGACAGGAGGTGTTGATCTCTATGAAAAAAACGGCGACACGCGTGGAAAATCAAGTGTACTCCAGCCGGGTTCTGCGTTCGGAATTCGATCGAAACTGGCGTACTGTCGTATCGAGAAGCGGATACGTCATTTATATCGCAACCGTGAACCGGGCGAAAATCAACGTGCTTTTGGCAGATGGCGCAAGAAAATTGCTCATCTTCGGCGCAAAAAGGCCGGGATCAACCCCGACCTTTTTGTGCCCAGCTTTCGCTCTAGCGACTTTTTTTCAGCTTGGCCAAACGGATGAACTGCTCATCTCTGGCATGCAGCTTTTCTGCGACAGAGGTGCGCTCGTACGCGTAGATGCCCGTTCCGGATTTGGTTCCCAGCTCGCCTTTTTCCACGCGCTCGGCGATGATCGCCGGAGCCGTTGTGGACTGGTCCAGCTCTGGCGCCAAATTGTCCATAACCCGCTTCCACGTATCGAGGCCGCCGAAGTCCGCCGTTTCGATCGGACCGACAAACGCCCAGCGAAACCCGATGCCTTCTTTCATGACCGTGTCGATTTCCTCCGCGTCAGCCACGCCTTCCGCCAGCAAATGAAACGCCTCTCTCATCAGCGCCGCTTGCAGCCTGTTGGCGATAAAGCCTGGCACATCTTTTTTCAGGAGCACAGGCGCCTTGCCAATCCGCTTCATCAGCTCGACTGTCGCTCTGACGACTTCCTCCGCCGTCTTTTCGTGGCGGACAATCTCGACCAGCGGCACGAGCTGCGCCGGGTTGAAAAAGTGGGTGATGATAAAACGGTGCGGCGACTGTGCTTTTTCAATCAGCCGCGCAATCGAAAACGTCGAGGTGTTGGACGCGATGATCGCCTCCGGCTTCGCGTACTGCTCCAGCGTCGCAAACAACTGCCACTTCAGCTCGATCACTTCCGGCACCGCTTCTGTAATCACATCGGCATCGGCCACCGCCTGCTGCAAATCGGTAGTCAGCGTAATCCGCTCCAGCGCATTGGACTTGTCTTGTCCGGTAATGACTCCCTCTTGTTCCAGCAGCGCCAGACTCTGTTCGATGCTCGCCTTTGCTTTGTGCAGCAATTCTTCCTGCAGGTCATACAGCGAAACAGGGAAGCCTGCCAGCGCATAAAGCTGGGCGATCCCATGCCCCATAACCCCTGATCCGATAACCGCTACGTGCTTTGTCATGTGAAGAACCTCCCGGGAAGTAGGTAAACCGCTCTTTCTTCGAAAAATTTCCACAATCCGCGGCTAAATCCTGCCCGGCGCAGCAGAAAAGCTGTACATCCGGCTATGCCTTCCACCGGACGTACGGCTTTCTTTCGCTTCACAAAAAGCGGCGGTGCACCTTTTTGCCATCGTACGTAAATATCACTTGCCGATCTTCCACTGTCGTCTCCAGGTGGATATTTTTTCCCCACAGCGTGTAAATGTAGGGCAGCGTCTTCTCCACGTACTTCACGTCCAGCTCCAGTCCTTCAAAGTGATGCTTGAGCAGCAGCTCGCCAGTCCGCAAGTAGTCTCCATCGTGCACCAGCACATACGGGAAGCCGCCGTTGACCCGCGTGGCAGCAAGCCCGTCGCGCACCTGCTCCCACTGCTTTTCGGTCACGACCCAGTCGTTGCCCTGCTTGCCGAACATGTACAGGTCCAGATCGCTCACCAGGTCTTTCGTCAGGAAGTTGCGAATGAAGCTGATGTCCGACTCCAGCTCGCGCACTTCAAAAATTTTCGTCCGTCCCTCTCCCGGCTTGCGTCCGAAGCGCTCCTGCTCTTCTTTTGTCGGATTGTCCCAGCGTCGTTCAATGTCTTCGAAAATTTTCAAGCCCAAATGATATGGATTAATGCTCGTCGTCGACGGCTGGATGACCGAGGAATGCAGCTTGGCAAATTCAATCGTCTCCGACTCCGTCAGATCCAGCTCGCGCAAGATGCGCATATGCCAGTAGGTCGCCCAGCCTTCGTTCATGATCTTCGTCTCCAACTGCGGCCAGAAATAGAGCATCTCGTCGCGGATAATCGTCAGCACATCGCGCTGCCAATCGTCCAGCACATCGCTGTACTCCATGATGAACAGCAGCAAATCTTTTTCCGGCTCGGGCGGGAATTTGCGCACTTGCTTGGCCGGATCGGCCTCGACTTTTTCTTTGCGGTCCAGTCGCCACAGGTCGTCGTATGGCGAAGTGCGCTCGACCTTGCCTTTTTTCGTCGGCTCCTCAGACTCCCGCTTCCATCTGAGCTTGGGACGAAGCAGGCCCGGATCAATGTGCTCCTGAATCGCCAGGCTCGCATCCAGAAGGTTTTCCACCGCTTCCTTGCCGTACTCGATCTCGTACTGGCGAATCCGCTCGCTGCTGGCGGCCATGCTCTCGACCATGTCGCGATTCGTGTTGGAGAAGCGCATGTTGTTTTTGAAAAAATCGCAGTGGGCCAGCACGTGGGCTACGATCAGCTTGTTTTGGATCAGGGAGTTGCCGTCGAGCAAAAACGCGTAGCACGGGTTGGAGTTTATGACCAGCTCGTAAATTTTGCTCAGGTTCAGGTCGTATTGGAGTTTCATGCGGTAGAAGCTCTTCCCGAAGCTCCAGTGCGAAAACCTGGTCGGCATTCCGTACGCGCCAAACGTATAAATGATATCCGCCGGGCAAATTTCGTATCGCATCGGATAAAAATCAAGGTTGAACCCCTTGGCTATCTCCGTGATCTCATCAATGGATCGCTCCAGTTCTTTGCGCTCGTCGCCTGTCATTGCATTTCCCCCTCCATTCGCCAAAGCCTACTTTATGTATATGGGGCTGATGGGGAAAAGACGCCAGCGTTCTTGTGAAAAAACGGTCTTTGTCTGTTTTTGGGAGCAAGAAAAAGCGCCCTCACATCAGGAAGCGCCTTTGTTATCGTTTTGTGTTGTCCTTATTTCTGGAACCAGTCGCGCACGCCAGTATAAATAAGTGCGCCCGAGAAGACCAGCATGGTGATGAGGCCAATTCCATCCACAACCGGATTCAGCCCATTCAAGAACGTGCCATCCAACGGAGTTTCCAGCAAAGCGTAGCCACCGAGAAGACCACCTGCCAAGGAAAGCCATTTGCTCATGTCCACGTCACCTCCCTAGACAACAGCCTGAAAATGAAGCCGCTGCACTACTTCACTCTATGTCGGAAGCTGACAAGCGGTCTGTACGATTGTCCGGCGTGCTGTTCATCAAATTGCAATTGGGCATGGGCCATCGTTGTGCGGTACAATAAAGGTGGACACATGTGCATAATGGAGAACGTAGAAGGAGTGAATCACGCATGAAGCTGTTTTTGCTGCTGGGCAGTATTAGCGGCTTTCTTTCTGTCGCGCTTGGCGCATTTGGCGCTCACGCCCTGAAAGAAAAGCTGGACGAATATTCACTTGGCATTTTCCATACCGGGGTGACCTACCAGACGACTCACGCTCTGGCGCTCGTGCTCGTCGCCTTGTTGCTCAAATGGTACCCGGACTCTTCGGGCCTCGTCTGGGCCGGATGGTGCTTTGCCGCCGGGACGCTGATTTTCTCCGGCAGCCTTTACACGCTGGCGATGACCGGTATCAAGGTGCTTGGCGCGATTACGCCGATTGGCGGCGTACTGTTCCTCGCGGGCTGGGCGCTGCTCGCCATCCATGCCTGGAAAGTTGTCTCGTAACCCCTGTCTTGCTGCGCACTTACGCCCAATCCTCGACGATTTGGGCGTTTTTCTTTTGTTTCAGGAGAGCATGCTGACCAGCACGCCGCTCTGTCCTCTCAGCCCGGCGGCACCCTCGCTGGACGTATGCCATATGCTGTAGGGCTGGCACTAACTGAATCGCTAAGGAGAGGAAATCATGACAAAGCCCCCCTACGCGCGTCCCTCCTACTATTACGGCCTGCCTGACATGTACATGCAGATGGGATACTTTCCTTTTCCCACGCCGCCTCCCCCGGCCCAACTGAGCAGAAACAGCCCTTACGCCCACCCGCTAGCCGATCCGTGCAAATCGTACATGGGACAAACGGAAAAAATAGAAGCTTCGGACGGCGAGCACGGCTTCGCTTCCCTGGTCAACCCGCTGCGCTCCAGCGTCCTTTTATACGTAAACCAGTGGCTCCTCACCAACTTCTCTCCCGCTCCCCTCGAAGCGCACATCTGGTTTGGCAAAGCGAGCAGCATCGGCAAGGCGAAGACGTCCAGCCAGGTGACATCCGGCTACATCCAGCTCGCTGCCTGTCCCGCCGCCCAGGGGCAAATCATGTTCGGCTCAGGCAGCGCTCACGGCGAACGGGATGGCGTATTCGCGTCCACCCGGATCATCCCGCCGCTGACAACGACAGGCGCCGAGCCGCACGGTCAGTGGGTGATCGGTCCGGGAATGGCGATGGTCGTCCGTGTGCCGGATGCAGGGGAAAAGTCGTCCTTTTCGTTTTGCGTGAACTGGTGGGAGCAGCCTTTGTATGAGGCATGACAGTAAAAAAGGAAAAAGCCCGATGCTTTTTCCCATTACATACGTTTTGGTGGGTAGAAGCAGATGTGCGGGATGTGGAGCAAACGGGCGTGGGGGGCGCAATCGTGCGGGCGCGGTGCAATCCTGCGGACGCGGTGCAATTGTGCGGGACGGGGCGCATTTGTGCGGACGAGGCCCAATCCTGCGAACGGCGCATTTGTGCGGGCGCGATGCAATCGTGCGGACGAGGCACAAATATGCGCAGGACGAGACCCAGCCCCACAAGCTACACCCTGCCGAGCAGCGACCAACCGCCCCCTTCCCCCAACCCAAACACAAAAAAACGAAGACGCATGCCTCTCGCACCGTCTTCGTTATCGACTCCGTTATTTTTTCTACACACGCATGTTGAAAATCCAATTCCCGTCTGCTACAATGGAAATTGGTCTTTAGGTCACTTCTCGATATATGTTCACTATAATCCCAATATAATAGTACCACATTGGATTTCATTTGTCAAACCTTCAGATCAAAAATGGGGAATGAAAAAGGAGCGGTACCATGAGCGCTACTGAGCAAGACAGGCAAAACGAGCAACAACGGGTTGAGACAGTCGTCGCAGAAATCAGCAAACGGATTTCCGAGCTCAAGGAGCAGGTAAAAGTCGTGAGTGAAGATATTGTCGGAATCCGCAAGCATTTTTGGGACGATGTGACAGTCAACTTCGAGGATGCCACCGAGGCGATCGAAACTTACGTCAGCATCAAGCAGCAGGCTGAAGTATTGTCCGAGCGGGAGCGCAGCCACCGTCATGCCCTGCATCAGTTGCGTACCATGCAGCGGTTGTTGCACTCTCCCTATTTTGGCCGAATTGATTTTCGCGAAGAAACGGAGCCTCGCTCCGAACGCATTTATTTAGGCATCGCGTCGCTATTGGACAAAAACGACGAGCATTTTCTCGTCTACGACTGGCGCGCGCCGATTTCCAGCCTGTACTACGACTATTCGCCGGGCCCTGCCCAGTACGATACGCCAAGCGGAGTCGTTTCCGGCGAGATTACGTGTAAACGGCAATACATCATCCGCGACGGGAAGCTGCTCCACATGTTCGATACAGGCGTGACGATTGGCGACGAGCTGCTGCAGGAAGTGTTGGGTAAACAAGCCGACTCGCAAATGCGCAGCATCGTCGCCACGATCCAGCGCGATCAGAACCGGATCATCCGCAACGAAAAAAGCCGGCTGCTGATCGTCTCCGGGGCGGCTGGCAGCGGCAAAACGTCTGCGGCGCTGCAGCGCGTCGCCTATTTGCTCTACCGCTACCGCAAGACGTTGACTGCGGAGCAGATCGTCCTGTTCTCCCCCAACTCGCTGTTCAACAGCTACATCTCGACGGTTTTGCCGGAGCTGGGCGAGGAAAACATGCAGCAGACGACCTTCCAGGAATATGCGGAGCATCGGCTTGGCGACGACTTTCGCCTGGAAGACCCGCTGGAACAGATGGAGTACGTGCTTACGGCAAAAGACCAGCCGGAGTACGCGGCGCGGCTGGCCGCCATCCGCTTCAAATCGTCCGGGCTGTTTTTGCGGGTCATGGATCAGTACGCCAAGCGGCTGATGCAGGCCGGCATTGTGTTTCGCCCGATTGTATTCCGCAACCGGACGCTTATATCCGCCGCGCACATCCACGAGCTGTTTTATGCGCTGGACACCTCCCTGCCGATTCCAAACCGGATGAGCCTGGTAGCCCGAGCATTGCTGGCAGAAGTCAAGCAACTGGAGCGGCGTGAACGGACGCAGCCGTGGGTCGAGGACGAAATGGAAATGCTCGACAAAGACGCATTCGCCGCCGCCTACCAGCAATTGCGCCGCAAAAAGCAGTTTCGCGAGGACTCGTTCGACGACTTTGACCGCGAACAGGAGCTGTTGGCAAAGCGGATCGTCAAACAGCATTTCCAGCCGATTCGCGACTTTGTTGCCGCGCTGCAATTTATTGATACGAAGGCCACTTACGAGCAGTTTTATGCCAATCCTCAACTGCTGCCGGACGAACAAAGTCAAATTCCGGAGGCGTGGCCCGCAATCTGCTCCATGACGCTTGCGCAAACCAAACAGGCACAGCTTGCCCAGGAAGACATTCCGCCCTACCTGTACTTGCAGGAGCGGCTGGAAGGCCAGCAGACGAATAATCTCGTCCGCCACGTTTTCCTCGATGAAGCCCAGGACTACTCTGCCTTCCAGTTTGCGCTCATCAAGAGCCTGTTTCCGCGCGCCAAAATGACGGTGCTCGGCGACTGGAACCAGGCGATTTACGCGCACGCGTTCCACAACGAGAGCTTCGGCACTGTCGCGTCGCTGTTTGAACCGCAGGAGACGGAGACGTTCGTCCTGACGAAAAGCTACCGCTCGACCTTGCCCATCGTCCAGTTCACGCGGCAGTTGGTGGAAGGCGGCGAGCGGATTGAGCCGTTCAACCGCGCGGGGCTGGTGCCCACTGTGACGAAGGTGCACAGCCGCGACGCTCTCGCGAAGCAGATTGAAGAGCGCATCCAAAAGCTGCTGGCAAACGGGCACAAGACGATTGCCGTCATTACGAAAACGGCAGCAGAAGCCGAGCAAGCCCATGAACGGCTGGCCAGCCGCATGCCGATCCGGTTGATTACGACCTCGACCTTGTCCTACGATACCGGCTGTCTCGTCATCCCGGCGTACTTGGCAAAAGGAGTCGAGTTCGACGCCGTCATCATTTACGACGCGTCCTCGGCAAGCTACAGCGAGGAAAGCGAGCGCAAGCTGTTTTACACCGCCTGCACGCGGGCCATGCACGAGTTGCACCTGTACTACTGCCAGGAAAAAACGCCTTTGCTTGCCGCTGTATCTGCCGACAGCTACGAGCATCTGGAGACGGACCAATAAATGCAAAAGACCCGGCTGCGCCTTTTCCCTAGCCGGGTCTTGCTTTTGTCTGCTGAAAGCCGACGCAGATCGTGACCGCAAGCAATATCAGGTCCAAATTGTATCCGCCGATAAATCCTTGCTTCCACTTCACGGTCACAATCGCCCCTGTCATGACCCCCGCCAGCCCCCAGGCCGCGTATTTCGCCCCGATGCCGAGCAGGAAGGCGAGCCCGCCGATCAGCTCGATCCCCAGCACCAAATAGGCGAGCCACCACGGCAAGCCGAGATCGCCAAACATTTGCGTGACAGGGTCCATCCCCTTTTGCAGCTTCGCCAGTCCGTGCAGCAAAAACAGCAAGCCTGTCGTCATCCGCAAGACAGTGAACGCCTTTTCGTAGGCCATAGTCGCCCCCCTCACTTCTACCATATGCCGGACGCTGGACAATCAGTCGCGATTGGAAGGGCGTCGCGCAATCAGCGCAAAGCGCGCATGGCGGCAGCGCGGGCAGCCCTTGCTTTTCAACACTTCGATCGTCGCTACCTGTTCTCTGGCCCCGACCTTGCTGACGTGGGCGCATTTTTGGCAACGGTACAAACGCTGCGAGCGCGCTTCTTCTCCGGTGTAAAGCGGCTCCGTGAAGGCATGCTCCACGATCGGCGCCGTCTGTTCGGTAGTGGCAAGCACGATCATTTGCCCTTTTCCGCCCAGCATTTGCGCCCCTTCGTACTCGTTGAAATGGCTGATGACTTCGCGGACGCTCACCCCCGCCTGCACGAACTGCTGCTGCATGCGCAACGCAAAATCAGGAGACTTGTGGTCAAAGGAGAGGAAAATCGGCAGTCCTTTGCGTTTTTGCAAGCCGCTGATTCCCCGCGACAAAAACAGGGACATCCCTTGCAGCGTATAGGGCGGATCGGTAAAAAAGCAGTCGTATTGCCGCTGCAATTTCTTCGGCAGCGGCTGGCGCAAATCGGCGCGATGGCAGCGGATCGGCAAGGCATGCTGCTTCGCCACCCCTGTGATGAATTGCAGGAAGCGCTCGTCGATATCGACTACCTCGATCCGCCCGGAGGCTACTTCCTTCCCCGGAAACAGCCGTTTGAGCAGCAAGGCAAGCGAGACGCTGACCAAATCGTCGTCGCCCACACACAATATTTTTTTGCCGACGAGCGCATGGTTTCGCAGGCAAAGGATCGCCCGGCGCAAACTCGTCTCTGCCGTACACTTCGCCTGGTCGAGCTGCACGTTGGCTTGTGGGCGCCGGGACAAAATTTGTCGCAGTTCCTGAGACAGCTCGGGCAGCTCTATTTTCCAGGCGGCTTCGTCCTGCATCAGTCTGTCGAACAGCTTCCGGTCCAGTCCGCCGAAGCCCAATACGTTTTCCGTGTAAGCCCGGCCGTCTTCGGTGCAAGCCAAGCCGTTTGTCGCTTGCAGCGCCCCGGCCCGGATCAGCTCTTTTTTGATCGCCGTCGCAACCGGAACGGGCAGCATGAGTTTTCTCACCAGCTCTTTGGTCGGCATTCCCGGCTGGAAATAGCAATGCACGAGAAACTGCTCGATTGCGGTTGGTCCTTCCTGCAGTTGCACGTTTTGATAGATTTCTTCGATATAGTTACGCATGAGTAAGCCTCTTTTCATAAGGGATGATTCCTCCCCTCTCCCACGCAAAAAGGCAGAGAAGAACAAAATGGCTCCCCTCTGCCTTGCTAGCAGAAATTCGCTGCCGCTGACAACGCCGCCAATGGCGTTAGACAACCTGGCTGCGCCAAGTCATTGCCGCAGCCTTCGTTGCCTTTATACTGAATAAGAATTTTATCCATTCTTATCTGTACAAAAAAACCGCGCCAAAGAGCACGGTTCCGGCAGTTGATGAGATTGGGTAGGTGGATGACCGATGTTCTTAACTAATGGAGTCTCCCTTTTTGGCATCGCAAAACAAACCACCAAATTCGTGGCTTTTTTGCTGCAAAAGCACGGGAGAACCTTATCCAATTTTGCCTAGTTAAGAACACACACCGACATCAACATTTCCCCTTTTGAAAAGAATTGCTTTTTATTGTATGACAATTGGTGAAAAAAGGCAATCTTCAGCCTCTCCCCTAACTGACGGTCTTCATCTGGACGCCGTCCTGCCTGCTCCGCTTTTCGTGCAGCCTGCGGCCCAGCCCGTAAAAAATGACGCTAATCATGGCGAGAGCGGCCATCAGCACAAACATCGGCGGCCCGCCGTAAGCGTGAAGCACCATGCCTCCCGCCCAAGGCCCGAGAAAGCTGCCCAGCATGCTGACGCTTTGCGCGCCGTAGTAGGTGCCTCGCATGTTCGCCGGGCTGATCTGGTCGATTTGCGCGTACTCGGCAGGCACAATCAAGATTTCGCCCAACGTAAACACGATCATCGCCGCCACGAACCAGCTCCAGGTGGCAGAAAAAGCGAAGCCCAGCTCGCCGACTGCCATCAGCGCGGCTCCCCCGGCAATCCGCGAAAACAGGGAGTAGCGCTCGACCAGCCTCGTCAACGGCACCTGCAACAGCAGCACCGTAATGCCGTTGGCGCTCATCATCACTCCGAACAGGGCCACGCCTTCTGCCATATTTTCGCGCAAATACTGGGACAGCGTGACGGACATTTGCCCGTGCACCGTAACCAGCAAGATTCCCCCCACGACAAAAGCGAGCAGAGCGACATCTCGTTTCAGCACGTTCCAGATTTGCGGCAAGCTCGCTTTTTCAGCGCTCTGCCCGGCGGCTGCATGAGCGGACACCTGATACTTTTGGCAGGCGATCCCCAGCACGGCCGCAAACAGCACCGTAGAACACGCCGTCAGCATAAACGCGATCCCGCTGCCGGAAATCCCCAAAAACGCCCCCAGCATCGGGCCGACGGCTACCCCCAGGTTAATCGCCAAATAGCGATTGGAAAACACGCGAGACCGTTTTTCTTCCGCTGTCAAATCTCCCATCATCGCCTTCGACACTGTGCCGTAAAACGACGCCGCCAACCCGAGCAACAGGCTGATGAGCAGGAGGAAAAGCGGATGCGCCAAAAAGACAAACCCCGCAAACGCTGCGGCCATCAACAGCATGGAGAGCAGCATCAGCTTCTGCCGCCCGAACAAATCCGATAAAATCCCGCCCAGAAAACCGCCGACAGTCCCGGCCAAAGGCCCCGCACCAATAATCAGCCCGATGTAGGCAGGCGTGAGCGTCGTCGTTTCGCTGAGATAAATCGCCAAAAATGGCATGCTCATCGACTGCGTCAGGCTGACAAATACCGTTCCCGCCATCAGCAAATGCACAATCGGATGATACGCCGCAAAAGCCGTTCTCCACTTGCTCATCTTTTGTTCTCCCTGCCTTCTCTTAGGCCCAATCCGCTCGGATGAGCCTGTTTCCTTACTTACGGCTGTGCAAAAACGAACGCAGCAAAACAGGCAGGCGATCGACAAACGATTCGCGCAGACTGTAGGAGGAAACGGTCGTGCTGCCTGCGTAGTGCGCGCGAATCAGCCCGGCCCGGCGAAGCGCCGTCACGTGATGATGGACGGTGCTTTTCGCAAGCGACACTTGCTGCTGCAACTCTCCCAGCGTGCAGTTTTTTTCAGCGAGGCAGCGCAGGATGTGCAGCCGCTTTTCATCCGCGAGACACTGGGTGAGTGGCAACAGCTCCGTTAGCGGCTGCGACTGTGCCTGTCCGGCATCTTTTACCGGATACAAGCAAGTGGCGAGGCCGCGGTAAAAGTCGAGCACCGAGGTCGGAGCGCAATGGTACTGGGGAATGAGCACCACCTCCCGCAGTTCCGGGACCGGCTCGATCCAGAGCCCATTTGAGGCATGGTCGACCAGCTCGATGGGCGACATGTTTTGCGCCTGCTTTGCCATTTCGGCGGCGCTTCGCTCCAGGCTTGCCAAAATCGCCGGCGCGAGCTTGGAAAAGTAATGCTCGTTCCACCGCGCCAAAAGCGACACGCTATGGTCGCGAAGTTCGCCGAGGTTGAGCGGAATCGTGTCCACCCACGGAGCCAGCCGCTCGTAGATTTCTCCCGGCGGAATGCTTCCCAGCCACCCGAGAAAATCATCGACCGATTTTTTCTGCGGGCTTTGCGCAACCAGGAGCACCAGCCTGTGCAGCACCTCCCAGCGCTCGTCCGCCAGCTCGTCGGCAAAAGCGTCCGGGAGCTGCTTCTTCGTCTCTTCCATCCAGGCGTTGCCGAGCTGCAAATGCTTTCTTTCCTTCTCGTGAATAAATGCATACAGGCTGATGATGCATTCATAAACGACAGACCATTCGATTTTTATTGAATATGAGTTGTTCATTCGATCACCATCGAACTTTTTATTTTTTTCAGTGTATCACTTCTGTTTGCTTTTGAAAAGAGCATGGCTATTGGGGGATTGGAGTACGCGGTTTTTTCGCGGCTTTGCTTGCAAGGGGAGGGAGGGGTGCAAGTTGACAGCGAGTGCCCCTTCTCGAGCCCTTCCCCCAAGCAGACAGCAAGTGCACCTTTCCCCAGCAAAAAACCCCGCCAGGTTTCTGACGGAGTTAGCAGCAAGCGAACCTGTTTTTGCTCAGACAAAAGGCGGGTCCCACGCTTTTTTGCGCCAGCCGAGCCGATATTCCACCACGTTCAGCTCGCGATCGAGCACCACGTCGACGCCAAACGGCAGCTTCCGGTCGTACCAGAAGCGCACGTCGCTCCAGGTGACCTCATACCCGTCCTGGCGCTCCTTCCAGGTGACGTGGATTCGTTGGGCGAAGCCGAGAAAAGCGCGCACGCCGTCCACGCCGACAGTCGCCTGAATGATCTCGTCGCGGTACTGCTTCGGGTAGACGTCCTCCAAGAGCACGTGGTCATACTCGATTCTTCCCGTATAAAACCGCTGCTCCGCCTCAATCACGAATCGCCAGCGAAACGGATGGAAGCTGGGCAAAACATGGCAGACGCCGTCTGTGTTCAAGGCGCTTTTCACCCGTTTGACCTGGCGCTGGTGCTGCCAGGCGCGCACGCCGATGTACGCAAACGTAATGGCGTAGGCGGCAGGAAACAGCACGGCAGCTTCCCCGCCGAAGCCGATCCACCAAACGGCCGCCGTCAAATGAAGCGCAAACAAAAACGGTTCGAAAATCGCCAGCACGTCGAGGTGCACCCAGCGGCGGCTGAACGGCCGGATGCACTGGACACCGTACGCATTCAGCATGTCGAGGAAGACGTGTAGCACGACGGCCAACAACGTCCAGCCGTACAACATGCCCCAATACTCCATCTGCCCGAAGCCCCAGGCGACGGGAAGCGAGATGAGGAGCGGCCAGAGGAACAAGGCGGGAAGCGAATGAGTGATTCCCCGATGAAAACGGATGTAAAAAGAGATGCCGCGAAGTCTGGCCACCGTGTCAAAATCGGGGGCGTGAGAGCCGACTACCGTTGCGACCATGACCGCTTGCGCCAACACCGGATCGTGCGCAACGGCAGGAGTGAGCTGGGCCAGGCCCGCGAGCGTGACCCCGAGCAAAAGATGGCTGGCAGTGTCCATGATAATCCCTCCCTTTGCATGCTATCCCTTTCGCTTTTACTGTACGAAACGAACAGCGGGATTTCGGTAAAGCGCAGGTAAAAGTTATCCGAAGCTTTTGACGGCAGCTTTACAAAATCTCTACGAATGGAGGCAAAAACGGCCTTTATACGAGAGAGAAGCGGGCCAATTCTTTTCCGCATAAAAAAAGCAACCTGTCACCGAAGCAACAGGCTGCTTGACTCACCAATCTATACGCAAGGTTTTCTAATTGCTTTTTTACGTCAGGCGCAGGAACTCGTCGATGTCTGCCACAGCCAGGTCGACTGCTTTTTGCCAAAACTCGACGGTCGTCATGTCTTCGCCCAGATGCTTCTTCGCCAAATCCTCGACCATCAGACGGCCGGTGTCCTGCAGGAGCGCATCGTATTTTGCCGCGAAGCTCTCGCCTTCTTCCAGCGCACGCGCGTACACGCTCAAGCTGAACAAGTAGCCGAAAGTGTACGGGAAGTTGTAGAACGGATAGCTCGTGATGTAAAAATGCAACTTGGACGCCCAGAAGTGCGGCTCGTACTCCGCGAGGGCGTCTTTGAACGCCGTCTTTTGCGCCTCTTCCATGATGCGGTCCAGCTCGGCTGCGCTCACCAGACCTTTTTTGCGCTGCTCGTAGAAGTTTTTCTCGAACAGGAAGCGCGCGTGAATGTTCATGAAGAACGCGACGACGGATTGCAGCTTGTCTTCGAGCAGCACGAGGCGCTCTTCGTCGTTGGCCGCGTTTTTCACGGCAGCGTCGGCGAGAATCATCTCGGCAAACGTCGAGGCGGTTTCCGCTACGTTCATCGCGTAGTTTTGGGCGAGCGGCGGCAAATCCCACATCACCTGCTGGTGGTACGCGTGCCCCAGTTCGTGCGCGAGCGTGGAGACGTTGCTTGCGCTTCCCGCATACGTCATGAAGACGCGGGACTGCTTGCTCACAGGGAAGCTCGTGCAGAAGCCGCCCGGACGTTTTCCCGGGCGGTCCTCCGCCTCGATCCAGCCTTCTTCAAACGCCTTTTGGGCGAACTGCGCCATGCTCGGATTGAAACGGTTGAAGTGCTCGACGATCAAGGCAGCGGCCTCGTCGTACGACACTTTTTTGTGCACGCTTCCGACCGGAGCGGATACGTCAGACCAGCTCAGCTTGTCGATGCCGAGCAGCTTCGCCTTGCGTTCCAGGTAAGCGACGAGACGGTCTTTGCGATTGTCGATCGCCTGCCACATCGCTTCGAGCGTTTTTTCCTGCATCCGCCCGATGTCGAGCGGCTCGCGCAGCACGGAATCCCAGCCACGATGGCGGTACAGGGCGAGACGGAAGCCGCCCAGGTGGTTGAGTGCTTGCGCGCACAGCTCGGTTTCCTTGCCCCATGCTTCTTTCCATTTGGCAAATACTTGGCTGCGAACGGCGCGGTCCGGATGGCTCATCAGGTTGGAGGCTTGCCCTACGGACAACTGCTTCGTCTCCCCGTCCAGCTCCACTTCGATCGTCATCCGGCCCACCACGGCGTTGTACAAATCTTGCCAGGCGTGGTAGCCGTCCACAGCGAGGTCGCTCGCCAGCACTTCCTGCTCCGGCGACAGCTTTTCCTGGGCGCGGCGACGGCGCTCGTTCAGCACAAACGCGAGCGGCTGCAGCTCCCCGTCCTCCAGCAAGCTGTTCCATGCCGCTTCGTCGATGCGCAGCAACTGTTCATCCCAGCGCGTCAGCACGGCGCCGAATGCAGCGGAGATCGTTTTCACCCGTCCGCCGAGCAGCTTGGCTGGTTCGTCCTTCACATTTTGCGCGGTCAGGCACGAAATGAACGCGCCCGCCTGTCTCATCCGCACCGCGATGCTTTGCACCTCGGAGACAACCTCCAAAAACGCGTCCTTTTCCTGCAAGGCGAGTGCGGCATCCTCTACGCGGGCTTTCAGTTGCGAAATATCTTTTTCCAACTGCTCCAGAAAAGCCAAAAACGCAGTCGACTCGCTTCCACCGGGAAATAATACATCCAAATCCCAACGCTGCGGCAATGCTTTCGTCATATGTATCCCTCCTCCAAAACTCTTGATAAAATAATTTCTATAAGAAGCAGGTGATTCCTTCTAGTTTATGCAGTTCGTCCGGGCGGCTATCATCGCGGCACGTCGCCAGCCATCCCGCGCCTGCCAAAAGCTGCCGCGAGCAGTAGAAAGCCTGGCTGCGCCAAGCCATTGCATTGGTGCAACCTTCCTTGCCTTATACCGGATAAAAATCTTATCAATTCTTATTTGTACGAAAAAACGACTGCCCGCAAGCAGTCGCTTCCAACCTTGCTTTTTCACGCAAGCAATCGCTGCTATCGCACGGGCAAGGTGAACGTCTCTCCTTGCCGCTCGACGATAATCCGATTTTTTTCCTCGCCCGCTGCCGCAAGCAAACGCTGCATCGGTTCGTCTACCGGCTCGCGCGAGAGGACGAACGTGTTCCAATGAATCGGCGCCAGCCATTTGCCCCGGCTCTCCTTGAACATTTGCCACGCCTGCTCGGGCGTGCAATGCGCAGCCTGGTAGGAATCGGGCTTGTAGGCTCCGATCGGCATGAACACGAGGTCAAACTGTCCAAACTCTTGCGGCAAACTCTCCATCGACATGTAGGCAGTGTCGCCAGGGTACAAAATGCGCACGCCGTTTTTCTCGATGACGTAGCCGTTGTAACCGTAGTCATGGTTCCACGGGAAACGGTTGCCCCAGTGTCTGACCGGAATCGCCGTGACGGTCACTCCGTCTTTTGTCGTCGTGGCTTGCCCCGGGGCAAGCTCCTTGCAGGAGGCAAACGGCATGCGGCGAAGCAGTTTTCCGGTATTGCTGGCCGTGATGACGTGTGTGTACGGATGAGCCAGCCGGCGCAGCGTCGGCAGGTCGACATGGTCCATATGGGCATGGGACAATAAAATCAAATCCACGCTGCCGATCTCGTCAAAATCAAGAGCGGGAGGCGTGAAGCGCCTGGGGCCAAAATGCAGCAGCCCTGCGACGCGAAGTCCCAATTTTTCGCCTAATACCGGGTCAGTCAAGATTTTGGTTCCGTAAACATTCAACAGAATCGTCGAGTGGCCTATCCACGTAAACGTCACCTCATCATCAGACCAGTTCTCAGGCGCAGGCTTCGCATCCAGCTCTCGAAACGGCGGCTTCGGAAGCTGTCCCATATGGTACCAGTAACGGTACGCCACGTAGCCAAAAAAGCCCACAACGAGCAGTCCGAGCAGGTAGCCAAGCCAGATGAGGATCGTACTTTGCATCAGAGAACACCTTTTTCCATAACGTGATTGTCTCATTATAGCAAACGATTCCGTCTGGAACGCAAGGGCAAAACATGCCGGAAACTGCTGATTTCCACATAAAACCGCACCTGTCCACTACGCGAAAAAGCACCTGCCCTCCAGTCGCGGAAAGCAGGTGCTGGCAAAGCAGATTGTGATATACTGCTACTGCCGTATGGATCGTTTGAACAAGGAGGAAAACCAATGATTTTGCACAAAGGGGAAACGCTGTTCCGCCAAGGCGAGACAGGGCCGCTCTACCATCTGAAAAGCGGCATGCTCAAAATCAACCGGGTGCACGCAGACGGGACGCTCACGCTGGTCAACGTCATCGTGCCAGGCGAGACGATCCCGCATCACTCGCTGCTCAGCCCGAATCCTTACTACGGAACAGCCGTCGCGCTCGTCACCTGTGAGGTCGAAGTGCTGTCCGCGGCCGACTGGTACCGCGAACTGGAAGAAAACCACGAGAAATGCCGGGAGATCGCCTTGCAGTTGCAAGGAAAGCTGCGCATGATGCAGCAGCGCATCGACCAGTTGTCCGAAGTATCTCCGGCGGAAAGACTGCGCAAGCTGCAACTCTGGTTCCAGTCGTTCGTTCCCGTCGCTTCCCTGTCCGAAGTGCTGACCCAGGACGAAATCGGCCAGTTCATCGGGCTGCGCCGGGAAACGGTCAACCGCTTGCTGCGTGCCCAGTCAGGCGCCCGCAAGTAAGCGCTGCGAGCTTGCTTCCAGCTCTTAGTCCAGCGTTCCGGCAGGACCGAAAAACTCAAAGTGAATGTCCTGCGCAGGCACTCCCCACTCCTTCAGGGCCCGATTGACTGTTTTCATGAAAGGAACCGGGCCACAGAAATAGAAGCTCGCGTTTTTGTCGGCAATGACGCTTTGCAGCCAAGGCAAGTCAATGTAGCCCTCTTTGTGAAAGGCTTGCGCTGCCCGATCCTGCTCGGTCGGCTTTTCGTAGCACCAGAACGCTTTTACTTGCGGATGCTGGGCAGCCAACTCCTCCACACTGTCTCTCATCGCATGCACGTTTCCGTTTTGCGCTGCGTGAATGAACGTCACCGGGCGGTTCGAGCCCGTTTTCACCAGCGTTTTCAGCATGCTCATCATCGGTGTCAGCCCTACGCCGCCACTGATGAGCACGACAGGTCTGTCATCCTGCTGGTCAAGAATGAAGTCGCCTGCTGGCGCGGACAGAGGCAAAATGTCTCCTTCGTTAACGTGCTCCCACAAGTACACGGATACTTTTCCGGCTGGCTTGTCGCCAATCGCGTCCTCCCGTTTGACGGAGATGCGGTAGTACGGATTGCCCGGCGCATCCGAGAGGCTGTATTGGCGAATGTGCGTATTTTCCTCTCCCGGGATCTCCATTTTGACGCTTACATACTGACCTGGCTCGTAGCTCGCAATCTCTTTCCCGTCCTTCGGTACGAGGTAAAAGGACGTGATGACATCGCTCTCTTTTACTTTGCGCTCCACGACAAACTCCCGGAAGTCGGCCCAGCCGCCTGGCTGATTCTCCGCCTGTTCGTACATTTCCGCCTCCACGCTGATGAACGCGTCTGCGATTACCCCGTACGCTTCCGCCCAAGCCTCGATGATCTCGTCTGTCGCGGCATCGCCCAGCACCTCTTTGATCGCACCGAGCAAGTTTTCCCCGACAATCGGATAATGCTCCGGCTTGATGCCCAAGCTGCGGTGCTTGTGTCCGATCTGTTTGACGACGGGCAAAATCGTTTCCAGCTTGTCGATGTACAGGGCAGCCGCATACACCGCATTAGCCAGTGCCGTTTGCTGTCTGCCTTGTTTTTGGTTAGCGTGATTGAAAATGTTCAACAACTCTGGATGGTTGGCAAACATCCGTTGATAAAAGCGTTTGGTTATCGTTGTCCCGTGCACTTCCAGTACAGGCACGGTGGATTTGATAATATCGATCGTTTTTTGGTTCAGCATATTGGCCCTCCTTGAAAAATCAACCTGTGATCTATGTCACTAGTGTACCGGAGCAAAGCTTTTGCCTCCTGTGATTGTAATCACAGGAAAAAGAAACGATTTGTGACAACAAAAAAAGAGCTTCCTGCCTGCTGAAGCTGGTTAATCATAAAAGTTTTACGAGATTTGGCCCTGTTGCTCCGTCCTGCGCTATAGTAAGATATAACCAAAATTGGAGGGGGTATGCTGCTTGACTTTGGAAGAATACAAACAACGCGCATCCGAGCAGGACGACTGGGCACCGGGCTGGGACGCGATCGACGAAGTGTTCCATCAGCTTTATCCTGCACAGGAGCCTGCACATTATGCGACAAATATGGTGAATCGCGCCATGTTTGGCGGGGACGCCTATTTGGATGGCTTCAGCATTTATCAATCTCCGAACGGCTACAAGCACATTTTGACCTACGGCATGACGGAGCTGTACACGGACGAAGAGGCATACGGCGGCGAATGGAGCCGTTGGGGCTATGAGATGACGATCAAGTTAAAGAAAGATTCCAACGAGGAATGTATGTGGGCGATCGACATGCTGTCCAACCTGGCGCGCTATACATACACCCAGAAACGGTTTTTCGAGCCTAACCAGTTTGTCGCAGGGAACGGCACGTCGATTCATATTGGCACAGATTCGGCGATTACGGCCCTGCTCATTGTAGAGGATACAGAAGCAAAAGGAATCGACACCGTCCATGGCAGAGTAGAGTTTTTGCAACTGGTCGGCATTACGCAAAAGGAACTGGAAGCGTTGAAGGACGACCCTGCGCAGGCGGAGACATTGATTGCAGCGATGAAAAAGGACAATCCATACTTGCTGACAGATATGAACAGGGTTCAGTCTTACTTGTGAACAGCCGAAAAAAGCACCGGGCATGACGCGTTCCCCGTCGGCAGTCTGGCAGTCTGCGACTCTATGTTTCTGCAGCACCGTGCGCAAAGCTCCTGTCTCCTGCCATCCGGTTCAACGGGGAAGGAATGGAACTGACATTGAAAATAGGTTTAGTAAGACATTACAAAGTCAAGCAAGATTATCCAAAAGGTGCGTTCATATGCGGCCGGGACGTGAATGCATGGTTTCAAACGTACGACCTGGCCGACATTGAGGCAGGCCGGACCGACCTGAAAGGAATTGAGTGGAGCAGATGCTATTCCAGCTCGCTTTCGCGTGCGGTAAAAACGGCGGAGCTGATCTTTCAGGGACCGATTACGCAAATGGCCGAGCTAAAGGAAATCGCGCCGCCTGCCTTGCCTGCACGGCTTAGGCTGCCGTTTTTGCTCTGGGCGATTCTGATTCGCCGAGGCTTCAACGGACCGAAGTTCAAAATTGCGAGCAACGGCGCGCTTTATTTGTTCGAGCGGCAACAGCCTGAGTCGTGAGCAAACGTTTGTGCCAGTCGAAACGTTTTGCCTATTAGAAAACCTGGCTGCACCAGGCACTGGCGACAAGCCTTCGCGGCCCCGATCCAAAAAAAGATCATCCCTCGCCTCGGCCGGGATGATCTTTTTGCTTCTATTAAATAGTTGGCGGCGCTTCCTCGATCCGCTCTCGCACAAACCGGGCGATGCCGTCTATGTCGTCTACGTGAAAACAGGGCAGCTCCGCCTGCTTCTGCTCTCCCCAGCTTACCACTCCGACCAGGTTGGACACGGACCGGAGCAATTCAGCATCTTCCGGCCGCCGCAACAGCACGAGCTTGGGGTAGCCTTCCCGCTTGAAGCCTTCCACGAGGACGAGGTTCGCTCCGGCGGCCGCGAGACGCTGTACGAGTACGGCCAGCTCTTGCGGGCGCTGCTCGACGATTGCCGTCTTCGTCCGCGAGGTGATTGCCACGATCGAAGCTCCTGCCTCGCGATAGCGCCACGTGTCTTTTCCAGGCTGATCCCATTCAAAATCGTGGCCGCCATCGTGCTTGATGACGCCAACCCGCAGCCCGGCGCCCTCCAGCAGAGGAATGAGCTTCGTCAACAGCGTCGTCTTGCCACTGTTGGAATAGCCGACGATTTGCAACACGCACGGCTGTTTGTCCAGGTCCATTCGCTATCCTTCCTTCCTCCAGGTCGGGGCCGCATGGGTTAAAACTTCGACCAGCTCGCCCGCCTGCTTGCCGCTTCCGCCCGGCGGAATGACGATGAAGCATTCGCTGTCCTTGAGCGTTCCGAGATTGCCCGCCTTTTCATTGAAATCAGGCACCGCCAAAAGTCCGCCGTCTTGTTCCAGCAGCCTGCCGCGCAAATAGCGCGGGAACGGGCACGGCTTTTGATAAGAAACGGCCAGCCTCGCCCGGATTGCGTGCGGGACGACTTCTGCCGCCCCGGAAAGGCGCCGGATCGCCGTCCGCGCGAACAGCTCAAAGCCGAGGAAACAGGCTCCGGGATTTCCCGACAGCGCCAAGTACGGCTTGCCTCCAACGAGCATGCTCGTCGTCGGACTGGCCGGGCGCATCGCTACCCGGTTGAACAAAAGTTCCACGTCCGGCTCGTCCGTCAGGAGCGCGATCACATCGAAATCGCCCACTGACACCCCTCCGCTGGAGACGAGCACATCCACTTGCTGCATGTATTCGCTGATTTTTTGCTTCGCCACGGCGAGTTCATCGGGCAGGCCGGAAAAGCAAACAGGGATGCCCCCCGCCTCGGCAATGAGAGCGGTCAGCATCACCATATTGCTGTTGCGAATTTTTCCCGGGACGAGCGGCTCGTCAATGCCTAACAGCTCGCTGCCCGTCGCCAGAAGACCGACTCGCGGCCGGCGGAAAACATCGACTTGCGCGTAGCCAAACGTAGCCAGACTGGCGATCGTGCCTGCGTTGATCCTCTCGCCAGCCTTGGCGATCACCGTTCCTTTTGCCATCTCCTCGCCGCGGCGGGAGACATTTTCCCCAGGCTGCATCGCCCGCTTGATCCAGACGGTTTCCGCGTGCTCGCCAGGGTTTTGCGTTTGCTCAAACATAATCACGGCATCGGCGCCTTCCGGCATCATCGCTCCGGTCATGATCCGCGTAGCGCAGCCTTCCGTCACGGTTCGCTCAGGCACCTGTCCCGCCGCTACGGTTTCGATCACCTTGAGGGCGAGCGGGCTCGCGATCGTAGCCCCGACCGTATCCGCCGCCCTTACGGCAAAGCCGTCCAGCGGCGAGCGGTCAAAGTGCGGCAAATCGTACGTTGCGTACAAATCGCAAGCCAAAATTCGCCCGTAAGCCTCCCCGATGTGCACCCGTTCTGTTTCCAGCGTAGGCAATGCCGCGAGCCATTTGCCCATCGCTTCCTCTACCGAGACTGTTTGTCGCGCAAAACGCATCGTCCGTTCCTCCTAATTGTGACCGCCCATCACGCCGTTTTTGTCAGCCGACGTTTACTTCCAGATCTTCTATCGGTTTTTCCTTGTATTTCAAATCTTTATTAGCAGTGAACGAATCCGCCTTTTCGATCTTCACTGCCGTATTGTATTCCGGGATACCCGCGAACGCTTCGTACACGCCTTTTGGAATCAGCACGTTTCCTTCCGGCCAGTACACCTGGATATTCCCTCTTCTCGTATCTTCAAACTTGGCGCGCCCTTGGTAGGTGCCATAGCTATTATACACGACAATCGTTTCGCCTTCCGCAATGCGCAGTTCCCGCGCGTCTTCCGGATTGATTAAAATATCGTAGCGATCCGCGTTGTTGAACGGGTCTTTGTTGCTGTAGATCATCGAGTTGAACTGCTTGCCGCGGCGGGTGGTCACGTAAAAATGCCCTTCCGGCTTGTCAAGCTGCGGAATTTCGATCGGCAGCAGATTCGCTCGGCCGTCTGGCGTCGGGCACACTCCGTCCTCGCACAGCCAGGCCCCTCCCCATTGAAACACATCTCCGCGTTTTTTCAAATGCTGGATGCCGTCGTAGTTCGGATTCGCCTGCGCGATTTCCGCACGAATTTCCTCCGCGCTGGCAAAATGCATGAGGTGCTTTTTGTCCGGATGCACGCGCGCAGCCAAATCGACGTAAATCTGCCACTCGGCCCGCGCCTCTTCAATCCGTGGTCCCTCGATCTCGGCGCTGAAGTACACCATCCGCTCCGTACTGGTCGACGTGCCGCCGCCCGGCTGCTCGTAGCGCGTCATCGCCGGCAGGACGATTACCTCTTCCTTGGCATCGACGAGGGTAGACGTGTTGAAAATGATGTCCTGATGGACGCGCAGCTCGACATTCTCCAAACATTTTTCCATGAAGTCAGGGTCAGGCATCGTCTCCAGGAAGTTGCCGCCGCTCGTGTAAAACAGCCGCGTCTTGCGCTCGTGTCCATCGGGCAGCAGGGCGTTTTCGAGCGAGATGCCGACAATATCGCCTTGCCATTTCGGGATCGGGAACTTCCACAGCTTTTCGATTCTCGTCCAGTTCTTTTCGTCAAAATCGCCGCCAGGCAAGCTGAACGGGTCCGCTCCCATCTCCCCGGAGCCTTGCACGCCGGAGTGGCCGCGAATCGGCATCACGCCGCAGTGCTTCCGGCCCAAAAAGCCGCGCAGAATCGCCAGATTGGCAACGGAGGAAATGTTGTCGGTCCCAAAGCGGTGCTGGGTCAGTCCCATGCTCCATACAAATACGCCTGATTTGGCATTGGCGAGCAAAAGCGCAAATTCTTTCAGCCGCTCCCTGCTCAAGCCAGAGGATTGCTCGATCTGATCCCACGGCAGATTGGTCACATGCCCCCGCAGCTCCTCGATGCCGTTTGCATGCTCCCGGACAAACTCGCGGTTGATCGCCGAGCCCGGATTGGCCTCCTCCATCTCAAACCAGTGCTTCATCACGCCGTTCATGAAGGCGATGTCGCCGCCGATGTTGACCTGGTAAAAATCGTCCGCGAGCTTCGTGCCGAACACAGCGCTCTCCGGCACCGACGGAATCCAGTATTTTTCCATCGCCGGCTCTTTGTAAGGGTTAATCAGGATGATCTTCGTTCCCGCTTTTTTGGCCGCGTACATGTACTTCGTGGAGACAGGCTGGTTGTTCGCCGGAACCGAGCCGAAGAAGACGAGCACATCCGTGCCGATCCAGTCCTGGTAGTTGCAGCTTGACGCCCCGATGCCAAGCGACCGCTTCAAGGCTGTCTTGCTCGGCGAGTGGCAAATGCGGGAGGCGTTGTCGATGTTGTTCGTCCCCAGAAAACGGGCCATTTTTGCTGCCGTATAGTACACTTCGTTAGTAATTCCCCGCGCAGTCAAGAAAAACGCGAGCTGCTTAGGACTGATGCCTTTGATCTTGTTCGCGATCCGGTCCAGAGCGTCGTTCCAACTGATCCGCGTGAATTTGTTTTCGCCCGGCTTGCGCGACAGCGGATAAGGAATCCTGCCCAGCTTGCGCAACTCCACGCTCGACATCTGTTTTAGAGCGCTTACATCTTCGAGCCATTTGTCATCCATGGCAGGCATTGTATTGAGGCGCAGCACGTTCAGGCGCGTCGTGCACAAATGCGGGCCTGTGAGAGTCTGGTCGTACAGACCGGATACGCCGAGCGCGCAGCCGTCGCATACTCCCTGGGTCAAAATCCGGTAGGCGTAGCCCAGGTTGTCCCGGTTGTCATACACGACCTTCATCGTGTCAATGATGTGATGCGGCTTGATTTTGCCAAGTCCCATGGGTATCATGGAAGCCCACAAGGAAGGCTTCAGCGACGTGTCCAGTTTGACGGGTCCATTATGCTTGGTCTTGCCCATTTGTTTTTACGCTCCTCTCTGGTCAAACACGCGTGAGATTAAAAAAACCACCATGAAACCGTCCCTGATCCCTGATAGGAAGAGAGCGCGTTCACGGTGGTTGTCTCCGGCAGGTTCGCTACCTAGTCTCAACGTCGTGTTTGCTTGCGAAGTCCGCTTTGTCTAACCGGTGAACAGGAACGCTGCTTCGCTTAGACTTACGGTTCGTTTTTCCATTTTTTCTCGATGTCCTGATCGAAAACAAAGATGGACATCCCAAAATCACGTTCAATGTCAATGTCGACGAACAGGTCGACGAGTTTTGCGCCCAGAAACGCTTCCATGTCAACTGGCTGGTGTTTCCGATACATCTCCTTGACCATTTCGGTTCTGGCAGCTCGTAGTGTCTGCTTTCCATCTTCCGAAGTGGCAATGAACTTTTCCACCGGCGAAAGATTGCCCTCCATTTCGCAGATCGCCCAGTTTTTGCAAAACGTGGTGCTGATCTTGCTAGGTCCTTTCCCCATATGGCGCTTCCGGAAAGCTCTGACCAAATTACTGAACTCTGCTTCGAACTTATTCATCGACGGTACTCACCTTTATTCCAATCATTCTCTACTAAGACTTTACCATTGATTAACTAGCCAATTCAACTGACTTTTCTCTTTGTCTGGCTTCTTCCTTCAATTTTTTAATATCCAACCGGATTAAGAGGGAAATAAAGAAGGCTACAATGAACATCGCAGCGAACACGCTCATCGTTCCTGTGTAGCTTTGCGTCGTCTCGCGCACCCATGCGGCGAAGATCGGGCCTGCCAGCCCTGCCGCCGCCCATGCGGTCAAAATGTAGCCGTGAATCGCCCCGAGCTGGCGCGTGCCAAACAGGTCGCCAATGTAGGCAGGAATCGAGGCGAAGCCGCCTCCGTAGCAGGTCATGATGATGAACATCGCGATCATGAACAGCACCGGGTTGCTCATGTTCGGCAACAGGAAGAACAGCACCATCTGGATCGCGAAGAAAGCCGTGTACGTATTCGCCCGCCCGATGTAGTCAGACAGCGAAGCCCAGCCGATTCGTCCGCCGCCATTGAACAAGCCGTTCAGGCCCACCATCAGCGCAGCGGTTTGCACGGACATGCCGACCATTTCCTGCGCCATCGGCGAAGCGACGGAGATGACAGCAATTCCACAAGTCACGTTGATGAACAGCATCAGCCACAGCCAGTAAAAACGGCGCGTCTTGATCGCTTCGTTGGCGGTAAGCTGGCACAAGTCTTTTTTGATTTGCTTGTCGCCTGCTGCCCCTTCGGTCGAAAAACCTGCGGGCACCCAGCCTTTTGGCGGCGGAGACAAATATTGCGCAGATGCAAACATGACGACGAAATAAATGATACCTAAAATGTAAAAGGTGTTCGCAATGCCGACACTCTCAATCAGCGCGTTCATGATCGGGCTGGCGATCATCGAAGCGAAGCCAAAGCCCATGATCGCAAGTCCTGTCGCCAGTCCGCGGCGATCCGGGAACCACTTCACAAGCGTAGACACCGGGGTAATATACCCGACCCCAAGGCCGATTCCGCCCAGCACGCCATAACAAATGTACAAAAGCGGCAAGCTGGCAAGCTGGATGGCAAGCCCGGAGCCGACAATCCCGACGCCGAAAAAGATCGAGGCGAGCGTTCCCGCTTTTCGCGGCCCGTGCTTTTCTACGTAGTGTCCGAGAAAAGCCGCGGACAGCCCGAGAAACAAAATCGCGATGCTGAAAGTGAACTGCACATCGGGCAGTTCCCAGCCAAATTGCTGGGTGATCGGCTTGGTAAATACACTCCACGCGTACACCGATCCAATCGAGATGTGGATCCCCACCGCAGCCAGTGCAATCAGCCAACGGTTTTTCACTTGTTGCTCCATCATGTTCATCTCCTTTAAAATGGTCTTGGTTGGAATGAAGCCCAATCACTGGTGCGCCACTCCGAAAGCAAAAAGAAAAACTGCTGATTTCATCGACACCCCCCGCTTTTTCCGCACACACGGAAACAAAGGTATCAATGAAACACAGCAGTTAATCATCAGCAGGAACGCTACGTCAGCATCAACAAGCACGTGCCATCGTATTCAATTGGCGATTCACAGCGAGAGATTCGGTGACAGGTTCGCTGTTCCGTGTCTTTTCGCTCTATACGCGCAGGAAGTTACTGAAAGTAGAAAATTTTATGACACTTTCACCCTCACATAGTATACTACCATGTAAGCGCTCACTCGACAATATTTTCTCTGTCAAAATCTATTCACAACTTGTCATTTCTCCACGCATGAACATGATACGGGAGGTTCGCATGTCAAAACTGAGCAAAACAACCCGCCTGCGCGTCCTGAAAGTGACGGCTGACCAGCACCACTGGGAAGACGACGAGATCGTCACGGAGTACCCGCTCACGATTTTTCTCAATGACGAAGAGTTCGCCACCGTCGTCTGCACGCCAGCCGATCTGGACGAGATGGTGATCGGTTTTCTCGCAGCGGAGGGAGCCATCCAAAGCTTCGGGGAGATCAGGCAGATCACGATAGACGAGGCAAAAGGGCTGGCCTACGTAGACCTGCACAAAGAAACGATTTTGTCCCAGAGCTTTTACTCCAAGCGCAGAATTACGTCGTGCTGCGGCAAAAGCAGACAGTCCTTCTACTTTTTCAGCGATGCCCGCACAGCAAAGCCGGCGAGCGGCACCACCACCGTCACCTCTGCCCAATGCACCAGACTCATGGACGAGCTGCAAGCCTCCTCCGTTATCCATCAGCAGACAGGAGGCGTTCACAACGCGGCTCTGTGCACGCCTGACCAAGTTCTCTTGCAATATTCGGATATCGGACGCCACAACGCGCTGGACAAAATTTACGGGAAGTGCTTGCGGGATAATATCTCGACCGCGGACAAGATTCTCGTGTTCAGCGGACGGCTCTCGTCTGAAGTTTTGTTGAAAGCCGCCAAGATCGGCGCAGGCATCATCCTGTCCAAATCGGCTCCGACCGACCTCGCCCTGCAACTGGCAGAGGAACTGCAAATCACGGCCGTCGGCTTCATCCGCCAAAACAAAATGAATGTGTACACGCATCCGGAGCGGATCATTTTGCCCTAGCTCCGCTTCTTGCGTGAAAAACAGGACAAGCTTACGGCCGTCCTGTTTTTCTGCGTTGCTCTTCGCGGATGGCAGCCGCGTACTCTTCCGGAGTATTGGCATTGAACAGCGCCCACGGGTCGAGCCAGCCGTCCGGCACTTCCAGGACGGACAGCTTGCGAATCGTATTCATCAGCCGCAGCTCGCCCTGCTCCAACGCTTGTTCCCAGACGGGCTGCGTGCTTTTGCGGTACAAGGCGCACAGCGGATGAATCCGCCCCTGTGCCGAAGGAATGACCGCGTCCCAACCGTCTTTTCCGGCGGCATAGGCGAGCAGGCTTGCGAGCTGCGTCCGGTCCATAAACGGCAAGTCGCAGGAGAGCACGAGCAGCACGTCCTTCCTACACAGGCGAAACGCCGTCACCAGGCCGCTCACGGGTCCCGCTGACGGCACCAGATCGGCCGTCACGCTCACGCCGTCTCGTTTGACAAGCTCTGCCGGGATGCGCTCAGGCTCGTTGCACACGATCAGGCAAGGCATCCCCATCGCCAAAATTTCTGTTCCCAGCTCTGTCACCAAGGTGCCTTCGCGCCATGGAAGCTGGTCTTTCGCGACGCCCATCCGGCTGCTTTTTCCGCCAGCCAGAATGACCGCGTGTACGTTTGGCTGCATAAACATCTCCTGCCGTCTCCAAGATTTTTTCCTGCAAGGGTTGACAATAACCACTATTAGTTTATAATAATTATAAATAAGAAATCATTTTAAAAAAGGAGAGGTTACGATTATGGAAAACACTATGTTCAACGTTTTGAATAAACAAGTGGCAAACTGGACAGTTCTGTACACCAAGCTGCACAACTTTCACTGGAATGTAAAAGGCCCTCACTTCTTCACCCTGCACGCGAAGTTTGAAGAGCTGTACAACGAAGCTTCGGCGCACATCGACGCATTGGCAGAGCGCGTGTTGGCAATTGGCGGCAAACCTGTAGGCACATTGAGCGCATGTCTGAATACAGCGAGCATCACAGAAGCGGAAGGCAATGAAACCGCCGAGCAAATGGTGGAAACCGTCGCCCGCGACTTCGCGATCCTCGTCGACGAGCTGAAACTGGCAATCGAGGCTGCCGAACAAGCAGACGACGAGGCGACAGCGGACATGCTCCTGGAAATTCGCAGCGGTCTGGAAAAACACATCTGGATGCTCAACGCTTTCCTGCAATAACAGCTTGCCCGTTACCATCCCATACAAAAAGGCGATCGTGCTTGCACGTCGCCTTTTTTGCTGTGAATCAAGCGGCTACCCAGTCCAAGTCCGAAGCAGGCAAGCCGTCTTTTCTGTCTACGCCAGTGAAAAAATCAGCTTTCTTCCATCTTTTCCCACTTTTACCTGAGGCAGATACTTCAATGACTTTTGTACGCCGATGTACGGGCTGGCGAACTCTACGTCATGCCGTTCCTTCAAAATCGAACAAAGATCGGCCAGGGACATCGGAGACATGCTTTCCCGCAAGATGTTCTCGATGTGATTGGCCACTTCCTGATAATTGTGACGAATGTGGGTCTTTCGTACCTTGATCCGCTTCACCATATCTGTCGGAAGCTCCTCAGTCGCCACCGCTACTTCGTCAGACAGCTCAGTTGCATCAAAGCCTGCCTCGGCATCCATTTCCCGAATCCGGTTCAGAATTTGCTTGATGTCTGCTCCCAACTGCTTGTCCTGGTCTACGTATTGCCGGCGCAGAGCCATTCGCTGCTCCAGCATGGCCTGCAGTGTCATCTGCAACGCTTTCCGTTCATTAAACATTGCGCTATGTATTCCCCTTTTCACAAAAAGTAGAATTTTATGGAATGTACCCTCAATGATAATATAACTCGTCCCCCTTGAAAACGAGGAATTTAGGCGCACAAACGCTGACGACTTTCGCGATAGCCAAAAAAACGAGCTAACTCCCTTATATGAAAATCTCCCCCAAGCATGCCTATACTTAAGGGAGTTGTCAGTGTCCTACACAAACGATTATTTCCTCAATACCTGAAATTCGAAACGATCTTCTGCAGTTCTTCGGACATCTTGGACAGAGCCAAAGCTGACGAAGCAATTTCTTCCATGGAAGCCAACTGCTCTTCCGTAGCAGCAGAAACATTTTGCGTTCCGGCTGCTATTTCTCTGGCTACTTCCCGTATGGTTGCCACCGATTGCACAATGTCTTCCATCGACCCTGCGACCCGCTGCGCACTGCCTGACACCGCTTGAATCTGAACAACAACATCGCCCACTGAGCGTTGGATGTGCGCGAAGGAAGTTTCTGCCTGGGTTGCTACTACCATACCTTCGCTTACTTCGTTTTTCACTTGAGCCATGGAAGCTACCGCTTTTTGCATCTGTTCGCGGATCATCGAAATTAAATCGCTGATTTTACTTGCCGATCCGGCTGACTGCTCCGCAAGCTTTCTTACTTCCTCTGCAACGACAGCAAATCCCCTGCCGTGTTCCCCTGCCCTTGCCGCTTCAATAGCTGCATTCAAAGCCAGCAAATTCGTTTGAGCAGCAATGTCGGTAATCACTTGAACAATTTCGCCAATTTCCTCTGAACGATCGCCCAAATCTTGGATTGCATTTGCCAGGTCATGCGTCTTGGCGTGAATGGAACCCATTTGTTCGTTTGCGGTTTGGAGCGCCTGATTTCCTTCCTCTGCCACTTGCGCTGCTTGTACGGCGGAAGCGGATACTTTCTGGGCGTTGGCCGCAATTTTTTCAATTTCTTGCGCCATTTCGTTAAGTGTCTGGGCACTCTGGTCTACGCTGGAGGCTTGTTGCTCGGAGCCCGAGGCTACTTCTTGCATGATGGAAGCGACTTGCTCGGTGGCTCTGCTTGTTTGTTCAGCGCTTGCCGTTAACTCTTCCGCAGATGCGGCAACCTGTTCTGCATTGACGCCCACTTGATGTATCAGGGTACGCAAGTTGTTTTTCATGACGGTAAAGGAACGCGCCAGTTCTCCGATCTCGTCCTTGTTCTTTACCACGATATCTTCCACAGTCAGGTCTCCCGCCGCCATTTTTTGTGCAGAAGAGGCCAACAAGACGACGGGTCTCGCAATCCAGCGCGAGACAAAATAGCCAATGCAAAGTGCCAAAACGACTGCGATCGCACTGATGATGAGTCCGGTTGTGATGACGCCGTCTACCCGAATGGAGTTTTCTTGCGAGGCTTGCGTCATTTGTGCTTGTTCCCGCTCATTGATTTCGTCAGCTACCGCCCGAATGTCCCTGGAAAGCGGAAACAACGTGGTCGTGGCGATTTCCAGAGCCCGGTCGCTGCTCACGGAGAGAATCTGGTTTTTCACTTCATCGTATTGCTTGTTCAAAGTCTCGATTTTGCCCAGCGCATCCTTGGTCTCTGGCGTTGAGGCGATTTCCATGGTGGAGGACACGAGAGCAGATAGCTCCTTGCTTGCCTCCTCCATTTTTTTCGCGGCTTCCGGATCTTGCGTCAGCAGGTAATCCCGCAAACTGCTGTTCATCTGCGTTGCCTGTACCTGAATCGCCTTGGCGTTCAGGAGCACTTTCGCCTGTACGTCTACCAGCTCCGTGTACGAGGTGTCCACTTCCTTCAGAAAGGCGAACGACAGTCCACTCACGATCACCATAAGCAGAGACACCGCTAAAAATCCGCCAATGATTTTCTTTCTGATTGTCCATTTCATGCTGTACCCTCCGATTCGCAAGGAAATACGTTCTTGTTACGAGCAGTCATACTGGTTTCGTTGGCGGCGACGAGCTTGTCGATGGCAAGCCCTTCCTGCCGATTATAAGCATACAGGCAGAGTTGGCTTTGTTGCAAGTCGGAGGAAAAAGAGAGAGCGTCAAGAAGTTCGCTTGGCCTCAGCGCTTTAGCGCTTTATGGCAACAAGCGCCAAGAAAAAACCCCAGACGAGCTGCAACAACTCGCCTGGAGTCCATCATGGTCAAACGTCATCGAAAAACGCATTTTTGTCAGCCAATTTTCGCTACCACTTTTCCTTTCCCTTTACGAGTAGCCAGTTCAGCCAATGCTGCCGGGACTTCCTCCATTGCAATGATTTTCTCAACAAGCGGATTCAGTTTGCCCTCTTGAAGAAGGAAGAGCATATGGTTTCCGATTTCTGAGAGTTTTTGCTGTTCACGTACATGACCGGACTGATGCACGCTTCCAAGTGCTACTTGGTGAAAAGACAGGGGACGTGCAAATGAAATCGCATCATTCACATCAGGAGCTCCGGCAATAAACGCAATTTGTCCGTTAAAAGCAAGAGCCTTCAAAGATTTTTCAGCATTTTCACGTCCTACTGTATCAAGGACCAAATCTACCCCTCGTCCGTTCGTGATTTCCAAAGCTTTCTCTACAAAGTCTTCTTTTTGGTAGTCGATGGCATAATCGGCTCCCAAGCTCTTTACATACGCATGATTCATAGAAGAGGCGGTTGTTAACACCGTCAGTCCTGCGTTTTTCGCCAGTTGAATAGCAAAGCCGCCTACTCCGCCTGCTCCTGCATGAACGAGAATCGTCTCCCCTCGGGAAGCTCGCATTTTATGGAACAGGGCTTGATACGCTGTATATCCGGCACATGGAAGAGCAGCAGCTTCTTCAAAGGACACGCCTTCTGGAATGACCGATACTGTATGAGCGGTTGTCACACCATATTCAGCATATCCGCCTTTTTTCGTCAAATCACTGTGATAGACAACTCTGTCTCCCGCTTGGATATTTGTTACCTTTTCGCCTACTTCTTCAACCACGCCAGCGGAATCCAACCCCAAAACATGCGGGTATACCCAATTGGGATTTCCTCTGATCCCTGTTTGATAGTCTACAGGGTTACATGCAGTAGCTTTTATTTTGACCAGGATTTCACCTGGCTTCGGCGACGGTTTTTCTACATCCCCTACTTTCATTTCAAATACGTTTGCTTTTTCTTCGAGCAGTAATGCCTTCAATGTAAGCTCCCCCCTTTAATAAGCACCTTGTGAATACGTTAACTCATAACTGTGTGTATAAATTTCGAGTACATTCCCGAACGGGTCTTCGCAATACACCATTTTATACGGCTTTTCATTTGGATAATATTCACGAATAGGCATACGTTGCTTCCCTCCGTGAGCTACCACTTTTTCAACAAGCCCTTCAATATCAGGATCTTGTGCACAAAAATGAAAAATCCCCGTTTTCCAAAATTCAAAGTTATTTTCAGGAGTTCCATTTGCTGAAAATTCAAATATTTATACACCGACTTTATCAGATGTTGCCAAGTGAGCGATTTTCAATTTTCCCCAGCCCCTTCCAAATACATCTGTGCACATTTGTCCAATCGGGCTATCGTCTTCTCGAATTTCAGACGGTTTCATAATGGCATACCATCCTAATACCTCTGTATAAAACGCAACAGCTTTCTGTACATCCGGAACAGATAATCCAATATGGGAAAATGAACGAGGATATGTGTTCGTCATTTTTTCTCTTCTCCTTTTTACCTTTCGTTCTTTTTCAGTATAATGAAGGACATGTTGGAATGGAAAGTCGGCACTTTCATGTAACCAGGTACCCTAATCGTAACCATCGTTCATGTTTACTTGGCTATATGTGGGCAAAACCAAGAACTTTCACGTGGGGGATCAACGTTGACTACGCCAAAATACAATGTACCAGTGGAAGCAACGCTGGAAGTAATCGGAGGAAAATGGAAAGTTGTCATTTTATGCCTGTTAAAAGAAGGAGAAAAACGCTTCAGTGAACTGCAAAGAGGCATACCACTGATTACGAAAAAAATGCTTTCCCAGCAGTTAAGAGAATTAGAGGAAGACGGAATCATCAGCCGGAGAGTTTACGATGATGTTCCCCCTAAAGTAGAGTACTCGCTAACGGAAGAAGGAGAAAGTTTGCGCGAAATTTTACAGGCAATGTGCGCATGGGGAGACAGAAGAATGGGGAATCAGCCGGATTGCAGGTAAACTGGTGCCGAATGCCAAGGATACTTTGTCAAACTGTATCGTTTCCCTCAATCCTTCTGTTTCACGTTGATAAAGATTAATACGACGAAGAATTTCAAGTCTTGGGAGTCCATACGACTTCTCATTGATGAATAAAAAGGGTTATTGTAGCCCAACCTCAGAGCAAAAAGAAACCCCAGACGAGTAGGTGAATTCGCTTGGGGTTCAATGCTCTAGTTCAACTTCTAAATAGTTTTAGCTTCCCATTTTTTAATACTGATTTGCTCCATGTTGTAAACGTCCATTAAATCTTGGCACAAAAGTTTGAGTTCATCTTTTTCTTTGTCTTTTTTTACATACATTAACTCTGCTTCAAAATAACTGTCTGAACCTAAGTAATTTACTAATTTGAAAGGTTTTATTTCCTTACCATTGTCTGTATGATATGACCAATTGTTTAATATAGTCCTTGTTCCGAGTGGACTCCTTTCAAACTCCTTTAAATCACCTTCCACAGACACCTTAATTTTTACCACTGTACCTTTTTTCACTTCAAAGTTGGGTACAGAGTACACATCGTTGATATTATCCCAGCTAATGCCCATAGACAAGTTCGTCTCCCTTCTAAAAACCTGGCGATAGTCTTCTACCAGCTGGAGTTGACTTTAATAAGGCTCGTGCCACAGCTATGGCTGCCCCAACAGTACTTAAATTTCTTCTCACACCGCCATCACCTTGAGCGTACATTTGATAGCGCGCAACCCCTGCTTCTGGGAAAGTTATCTCCATTTTTACATTATCAAAAACTGGAATGTTGGTCATGGTTTTTAACTTTTCGCCCTCTTTTAGGTTACCAAGCTTCTTATATAATTCTAGTTGCGCTTTAGGGTCTTGTCCATTTAGAGGCTTAACCTCCCAAACTTTATTTCCTAAAACAATGTCAGCCTCATAGTATTTATTCTTGAGTCCAAACCATTCTGTTTCTCCTGTGGCTAATTTTTTCTCGAGTTCGGCATTCTGCCCGTACTTCTGATAAAGTTGTTTTGCTACATTAATCTGTGCAATCTCATGGAAAGGAGTATATAACTCTCTAAAATTTGGTTCACCAGGATCAGGTGTATCAGTAAAATCCGGTGCCAAAAATGACAATGCACTTGATCCAAATACCATCATAGATGCATCAGCAGCGGAGAATAGTCCGCTATTGTAACCTTGCGAAATAAGATTTAGAGACCAAGTATAGCTATGACCAGTTGGATCGCTATACCTCAACGGATTGTTTGCGGTATATACATACCGATTCAACGTCAACGGATTCTCCACTTGCCCCTTATACGCATCCTCCATGATAAAGCGCTCAATGGATAAAGGTTAGGTGGCAACTCGTAAAAGCTACCACCCTGCTGATTACGCCGCCTGTTCTGTAAGGACTGGCATTTTATACTCCGTCTTGTACTTCATCATGCTGTAGATGACGTTGACCAGTTTCCGCATGACACAGATGATTGCTTGCCACTTGGTTTTGCCCTCTGCTAGCTTCTTCTCATAGTAAGCATGGTACATTGGATGATTCGGCTTCTTTTCCCCCCTCGATACGCCAAGCATACGAATAGCGAGGTTGTAGAATATGTCATACAAGCTACGGTTGCCTAGCTTGCTCTTTTTAGCTTTCTGCTTGTTCCCTGAACTGTGCTGAACAGGTGCGATTCCTGCAAAGTTAGCTAGCTTGTCTGCATTAGAGAAGCGTGAAATGTCGCCAATCTCCGCTATCAACTCCGCCGCCGTTACTGTACTGATTCCGTGCATCGTTTCTAGCTTGTAATCGAGTAAAGCCAAATGTTTCTTCAACTCAGCGTCAATCTGGTCTAGCTGATGCTCACGAATGATGATGTCTCGAACAACATCTTTCACTAGGAAATCATTAGCTTCTTGGTAGTCCTTTGATGTGTCACCGTCCTGTTCCACAAGAGAAAGAATTTCTTCTGCCTTCTTGGTTGACAGACAGTAATTGCTTTTCTTACGTAGAAATTCGGCTAGTTTCTCCACCCCCACCCCTTTCAAACAGCTTGGGGAAGGATATTTACGCCAAAAGGCTAATGCTGTTTTCCCATCCACCTGTGAAAAGAACTTCTTGTAGCTTGGGTAATGGTAGCCAAGCTGTTGGTGGAGTTGAAGTTTCAAACCAGTCAAAACGCTAACGATATTTGCTCTTCTCGTTACCAGTTGGGAAATTAGTAGAGGTCAAGCGGATTGGCGTCTGGCAAGGTATCCAAGTTGGAAATCAGGATACGAGCCACACATTCCGCATCCCAAGCATCTGTTTTCTTGTTGTTTGGACTGCTTCTCCGCATGGATACCGTTAGTGCAGGATTGACAGCTTTTACCTCATACTTGTTTTCGATAAGGTACATGGCGAGTCCTCTTCCGTAGCCGCCCACATCTTCCAGACCGAAAACAGGTGTCAGACCTTCCTTCTTGGCAATCTTGTTTACCTCTTTCAGAAACACAGGGAAAGCGGAAGGCTTGTTTTCAAACTTCAATTCACCCAGTTTTTCATGCAGACAATTCATCATGATGGCTGTGTGATGGTTTTTATGCAGGTCTACGCCAATGTAAAGCAATGTCAATTTACGATTCATGATTCTTTCCCCCTCATCTTAGTTGTTTTCAGTTATCTATGCAAAGAATGTCAGCACCCTCCGAACAAGCGTTAATCATATAGATGACCACGCACGGACACGTCAGCTTGTACATTCTCTGTTAGACAACTGAAAAGGTTCTAAATTATCGGTTGGTGAATACCTTGTGATTCGATATGACCGTATGTGTATTGCCCTTTGTAAAATCCCTCACGGTCTAGGATTCGCTTCACTTGCACTTTTGTAAATGACTTGCCCTGTGCTGTTCTGTAGCCCTCCACATTAAGCTGTAGAGCCATTCGGGAGAGTGACCAAGTTGGATACTGCTCACGTAACGAAAACAGTCTACGAACCGTTTCTGCCTGTTTCTGGTCTATCTGTAAAGCCTTCTGACCTTTTGGTACTGTATAGCCAAAGGTTGCCCTTCCTCCTGCATAGCCGCCTTGTTGGGCTTTCTTATTCCGCCCCCTTCCAAGTTTCATCGCTATTTCAAGTCGTTGGTATTGGTCAAGCAGTTCCATTAAACCGTTAATCAAGAAATCGCTAGGGTCTTTCTTGTGGATACTGTACGTGGGCTGTTCAATGCTTCTGACATCTACTCCGTACTTCTTGAACTCCCGATGCACCAATACCTTCACGATGTCAGACCGCCATAAACGGCTTGTATTCAACACAACTACGTAATCCACCTGATGAGTAGAGAGGGCGGCTAGCATGTCCTGAAAGCCCTCCCTGTCCACTTCTAGGGCTTCCTCATCCACTTTTGCCCCTGATATGCCTTCATCGCAGAACATATGCAGGAGATTCCATCCCTGTTCCTTGCAGTATGCTAGAATTTCATCCTGTTGGTACGCTAGACTGTAGCCGTCTTTTGCTTGTCCTTGCGTAGAAACTCTGACATATCCGATGACGTTCATGGTCATTTCCTCCCCCATCGTTACAGAAATTGAGATTTACGTAACGCTTAACCGAAACGACATACTCTGATTATATACCGTTTAACCGTAACACACAATGACTTCTTCTTAATGAGATGCTATAATGAGACAAGTCTAGTACGCTTAAGCGTTACCTATTCAGGAGGAAATAACATGGCAATTCGGGTAAAACTGAGAGAGATTCTTGAACAAAGAGGTATCTCTCAACGGGAATTAGCAAGACTTACAGGGTTAAGAGCAAGCACTGTCAATCATCTTTGTTCTGATAAGGTAGACAGGGTATATTTAGAGACTTTGGAACTTATTTGCAAGACGCTGAATATCAGCATTGAAGAACTGATTGAGATTGATTAAAGGTCAACACGCTTCATCTTTGGCAGTTCTGTTCACCCTTCCACACACTAACGCACAGGGGAGCAGTACAGTCTCTTCCCATTGTTCGATTGCTATGCTATCGAAGTCTACGACTTCCTGTGACTTTAGCAATTCAGCAATCGTTCTTTTATGGTGGGGAGTAAACTCATCCATTGTCATCAAACCGTTTTGAATTGCCAACACGATTGCTCGTTTCTCTGGCTTCAATGGAGTTATGTCATGCAATACCGAGCAGAAGTATAGTTGATTGAATCTTGGGGGATGTTGAACTAAATCCTCCATTGGGATTTTCTCGTCTGGTTTGTAGACGATTTCCACTCTAGTTAGTTCCCCCACCGTATTCTTCCTTTTCCGCTCCTCTTGCTCTTTCCTCTTGTCATACACCCTACAGTAGCCTGCCTGTTGACGTTTACTTTTTCTACCAAAGTATCTCGTCCCCTCGTACAGATTCATTCGCCGTCCCGTCTTGGATGAAGTAAACACGTTAGTTATCGGGCTAGGAATATCAAATGCGACATCACAGCGAGCAAACCATATCGAACTTGCGTTCTGATAAAGCGTATCTAATAGGTGCTTGAACTCTGGCAGATAGTCTGGGTGCGTTTCGATACGCAAAGAGTGTTTGAGTGATTTCGGCTCATGGTATGGCTGATAGGAGATATGTAGGTAGGTCTCATCAGACAATTCGATGTGAAGATGATACTTAAATCCCCAATCTGTCTTTCCAATAGACTCGGTGATACCGTAGTAGTCGCAGATATTTCGTTTAAATGGATTAAAGAATTTCCAATGCACATCCTTGTATTCAATGACCATCTTATCAATCGACAGCTTGATGTTACTCATTTTCTTCCCCCTCCAAAAATTTTGATGAATTTCTGGCTTAATTAGAGGGGAGGGCGGCTAGCCATTACCACATGACCTTCCCAATTGCTATATGTAAACTGGCACGTTACCAGATTTTTTTCCTTACACTCTTCATAGTCGGGACATCATACCCATTAGTTGCAAGATTCCTTTACTTCATGTCCCTCTGCATCTTAGTAATCGTTCCATCCTTGCGGATTGTTGCAGAAAATTTTTATCCTTTCACCGTCCCTATCGAAATGGGGGATAGGTTAGTTGCGTTCTTATTGGATTTCCAAAAAACAGGGAGAAAACGAAGATAAGGTTTTTGCGGTAAAAATTGATGGTATCTGGCTATTTTGATGGAATAAACAATGGGGAAGAAAGGGGAATTAGGGGTACTTTTTGCAACATTGTTTGTCCGAACACAACTTTCATGAAAATAATGTACGGGTATTACAAGGGTTATATTGTCTTTTGGGAGATAAAGCGGTTCATTCGGCACTGGGTGGGGTCTATCTCAATTGCCGCCCAGTCAAAAAATGCAAAAAGAAACCCCAGACGAGATTGGTTACTCGTTTGGGGTAAGGTATGTGAACTAAATTAAGTTTGCTTCTTTGATTACGTTTATCTCTTCATCAACTAGATTTCGTATTACGAAACCAGAAAATACTTTTTCACTATCAAAAAGGCAACTTAAATGTTCATTTATTTCTACCTCCATATCACTTTCAATATTTTCAAATAGACAATATAAAGATTTGTCTACGAGATGGAGGCGGAAAGTTCCCTTTTCCTCATGAAAATATCCATGATGAGTTTCTTGGTTATCCAAACTTAACACTGGGAGTCCGTTTATCTTCTTATGGAAATTAATCCCACATATTTCTTGAGTAACAGTTTCACTAATAAAGAATCTGATTTCTTTCAATACCCCACCACCATGAGAAATATCATCCCTAAAATCCAACGATACTGCCAACGGTTCTGCTTCACCATACAGTCTCCATTGAAAACCTCCCCTATAAAGGTATGATTTTTCAGGTGCAGGAATATCTACAGTGATAGTTACAAGAACAAATTTGTCTCCCATATATTCGATTTCGTGAGAAACAGAAACAAAACTATTGGTAGATGACGTGCTAAGTAATTTCAAAAAACACTCCCCCAATTACTTGAACAATGCGTGATATATTACTGCCTCCGTCTCAGTAACATTTATTCCTATCTCCCATTGTCCTATTGTCATGAAGTTTCTTCCAGATTTAAGATTAGGAATTGCTTTCTCAACCGCAGTCCTAAAACTAGTCAGCATTGCTTGTTCAATCATCTGCTTGCTCTTCGTGCTAAGGTTAATCACTTCTGGATTTTTCAACATGTATTCAACCATATGTTTTGTTGCGTTTGGATGTACCCATAGTTCATGTCCACCTGCTTTTAACCCGTTCAGTACAAACGATTTAGGAATGTTTGTTCCTGCAACTGCGGCTTGTGTAACTTTAATCGAGTCCCAAACGGTAACAGCCGTTTTTCCTGCCGCCGCCGCTTTCCCTCCCCATAAGAATTTGGGCAATGGAGCAAACAGTAAGAAGGTGTTGACCTCTAATGCCACATCTTCTCTTGCACCTTCAATGTGCTCGTAGACTCCTGTTATGACACCATTTTCTTTAATAAAGTCATTATCATGCTTATAATCAGCTTCGAATTTACTTCCCTTGCTGCTGCAACTACCTGCATGTGCCCATTTACCGTCCTTAGATTCGCACCAATGCCCTGTTGGGTCAACATTGTTGAGAGGATTGTTATGCACATACGTATACCGATTCAAACTAAGCGGATTGTCAACCTGTCCTTTATACGTATCCTCCGAAATAAACCGCCCTACCTTCGGATCGTAATACCGCGCCCGCAAGTAGTAAAAACCTGTCTGCTCGTCGTACATTTCGCCGCTGTACAGGAACGGATTGGACATCCCCTCTGTTTTGGAAAGGACATTGCCCCAGGTGTCGTAGTCGTAGCGGTTCAGCTCCTGGCCGTTTGCGTCTGAGATGGTGACGACATCCCCGTGGCTATTGTAGTGGTAATAGCCGTTTTTGCCGGACGAAGCGTCCTGGCGGAACAGCAGTTCGTTGCCCCAGACGTTGCGCGCCTTTAGTTGGTTCGTGCCGTCCAGTTCTTCGATGACTTTGCCGCTCAGGTAGACGTACTTGGTTTGCGCACCGTTTTCGGTTTTGGTTGCGCGTAGGCCGTCTCCGAAATACGTGTACGTCGACGTCTCGCCTGTTGTTTCGTTCAAAACGCCGCGCAGGCGGTTGCGCTCGTCGAAGGTGTAGGTGAAGCTGGCTGAGTCGGTTGGCAAGGTGCCGGCGAAAGCCGAGCGGTTGCCACGGCCGTCATACGAATATTGATTCGTCGTACCGGGAACGACTTCCTTGGTCAAACGGTCGATTTTGTCGTATGCGAACTGATGAGTGACGCCGTTGCGCTGGATGGAAACCACGTTGCCAAATTCATACCGGTTGGTCTCTTGCCAGATCGCGGCCTGGTTTTGCTCGTGCGCCACGGTTTCGACTTGTCCGAAAGAATCGGTCTTGCGCTTGTTGACGCGGCCGTTCGGATAGGTCGTCTGTGTTTGCTCTCCGGTGTTGTCCACCGTGTACGCATATGCGATTTTCCCTGTCAGGCTGCTGTTGACTTCCGTGAGACGCCCGGCACGATCATAGCGATAGTCCACCTTCGTCCCGTCCGGATACGTCAGCGAATCCATGAGATCGTCGCGATCCGTGTAGCCCAATCGGTACGTGCGGCCGAACACGGTCTGGCTTTGCAAGCGTTGGAACGCATCGTAGCTGTACGTTATCTCCCGGTAGTGGCTCGCTGTCGGGAAGGTGTCTGCGCCGTTGCTGTTCGTTTCCTTTTGCACCAGCGACGTGTTCGGAACGTAGTCTTTCGTCTCCAGGTTGGTCACCGTGCCTGCTGCGTTGCGGGTCGTGATGCTTGCCAACTCCCCGAAAGGCGTATAACTGTACGTATGGCGGTTGCCTGCCTTGTCGGTAAACGTGTTCAGCGTCCCGTTGGGGTTGTAGGCGGACGATTCGGTGGCGCCAGACGGGACATCCTGCTCGCTCAGCTTCCAGGACAGAGCGTTGTAATGGTTTTTCGTCGTCAGCACCTGGTTTTCCTTGACCGTCACCAGGTTGCCGAGCGCGTCATACTCGTACTGGTAGTGGTTTTGTTCCGGATCGCGCAAATCGGTGATCTTGCCGTCATTGGTGTAGCGATACGTCCAGGTGCGGCTTTTTCCGGTCTGGTCGGTCTCCGTTTTTTGGATGACCTGGTCAAACGTGTTGCGGACGAGCTTCGTCGTCAAGCTTTGCGTACCGTCCCCGGTTCGCCGGACTTCTTTTTCCACCTGGCCGTGGCGGTCGTGGTATTGAACGGTTTGCAAGCCGTTAGGCGCGAGCGTCAGGCGGGTGAGCGCCGGCACGTAGCTGGTTTCGTCGCGGACGGCGTTGGCTGTCAGGTAGACGGTGGTGCCAACCGGGTCTTTTTGCTGCCAGACGCTGCCGTCTGCATTATAGACGTAGGTCGTCGCCCGATTGTTGTCGGCGTACGGCGCGCTGGACAACAAATGGTTGCCGTCCAGGGAATACGTGTTGTACAAAAGCGGGCGAACGCTGCCGTCTGTGCCGACCTGTGCTTTGTACTCGACTTCCCCGTATGGCGTAAACTGCGTGACCTGCTTGCTGCCGTCCGGGAGCGTCATCGTGACTTTGCGCGCGTCATCGTCGTAGGCGTAGGTCGTTGTCCGCGTCTGCTGTTTGCTCGTCACGCTTTCCTTGGTCCGCCGGCCGAGCAGGTCGTACTCGTACAGGACGACGGTGTTGTCCGGATAGGCGCGGGCTATCAGGCGGCCGAGTCCGTCGTAGGCAAAAACGTGATGCAAAATGTCCTTCTCCCCAGGTGCGACCTCGACGTCCAGGATGATGTCGGCCGGGTACAAGCCGAGCGCATCGTAGCGCGAAATGTCTTGCGTGACCGTTTTGGCATCGGGTCCGGTGCTCGTTTCCGTCATCGAGGTGAGCTGCTTTTTGTCGTTGTAGGTGTACGTGCGGTCGACCTGCACTACTTTGGTTCCGGCGCCATCCGGGTACGAGTCGACGATTTTTTCCGTCGCTACCAGGAGATTGCTCCCGTATGTGTACGTCTCGTGATGAAAATGGTTCGGGTTGTCCGCCGCCGTTTTCTTCACGCTCGATGGAACGCGCAGCCCGGACAGATTGAGGTATTGCCACAGTGTGACGTTGCCTTTCGGATCGACTTCCTTGGTTACATCGCCGTATTCATTGTAGCGGTACTGGATGATGTGCGCGTAGCGGCCGAGCCTTGCCTGCACCTTGTCCAATCGTCCGGACGTCGGGGCGAGCAGGAACGCGTACACGTCCGCATCCGCGGTCAAGGAAGACGGGCGGCCGAGGAAGTGGTACACATAGGCGGGTTTGGTGGCACGGTCTTCGTACAAGTAGCTCGTGTAGCTCGCGGGCGCATACTGATACGTCTTGCCGTCTTCCGTCACGGAAAGCGCGCCCTGGATCGTGTCGTCATCGGCTCCGTTGCCGACGTACGTTTTCACCGATTGCAGCACGAAGTTGCGGTCTTCGTTGGCGCGGTACGTCTTGTCTTCACTCGGCAGTCCTGCCTGTACCATCCGCGAAACGACGATCGAACCGTCCCGATCCAGCGACTGCTTCGCCAGGCGCCCCGATTGCGACTTCGGCGACTTCCAGATTTCTTTCGTGATGTGCGGGTAGTATTTCGTGTACGAATACCACTCCGTCGCAGGCTGGTCGGGATGCGGCGTCTTCGCAAAGCGGAAGTTGACCGCCGTGACCGGCAAATAGCTGGTGTACGTCAACGCTTCCCTGTCGTGATAAATCCGGGTCACCCCCCGGTCGAGAAAGCCCGGCGCATCCGGCTGGTAGATGCTGTACGTATAGGTCATGGACAAGCCTTCCACCGGATAGGTGACTTGTTTGAGCAGGCGGTAATTGACGGTCGCTTTTCGCGATTGGTCCAGGCTCGTGTACGCCGTCGACTCCAGGCCGCCGTCGTCAAAGGCGATGACGCCGTCCGGAGCCGGGAAGGTGTAGGCGGGATGCAGGTTGAACTCGGTCGTGCCGTACGTCCGCGGATTGAGGTAGGTGTACTCGGCGATCACCTTGCTCTCCCCGCCCGTGACGCTATACTCGATAACCCGGTCCTTGTCGCTCACCGCGACTCCTTTTTCGTATTGCAAATGCTTGAGCAGCTTCGTCTTGCTGCTGTCCTGGTACACCTTGAGATCAATGTCCCAGTTGCGCTCCAGGACGACCAGGCGACCGACGCTGTCGGTGATTTCGATTGGCTCGTCCCAGTCTTCGGGAATGCGGTAGCGGATCGTATCTCCGTAGACGTTCGTCTTTTTGACCAGATGGGTCACGTACAATTCTTCGTTCCGGTAGTAACTCTCCTCGCCAAATTCATAGGTCATGCCATCCACGGAAAGGGTGACGATATGGTTGTCGCCAAACTCCCCGTAGCGTTTGCGATAGAAATGCATGCCGCCATTTGGCTGATACGGCGTGTTTACCCATTCCCCTTTGATGGACGAAGACTCCAGAATCGTCCCGTCTTCCAGCGTGAAAATGTACCGTTTGCCTTCGCCGGACGCCCCGCACGTATATCTGGATCCATCCGCGCGGAAGCCGCACTTCGCGTCTTCCTTCGAGACTTCCTGAAAGCGGGGAAAATTGTAGCTCCAGCCCGTCGGCAACGGATTGGGGTCCCCTTGCAGCGGATACGTCTTGTTTTTGCCGGACGAAGACAAGTAAATGTTTTCGGTCATCGCATCGAGCGACGAATAGCGCCGCTCAATGGTCAGGTCCATGCCGTGCTTGCCTTCCAGGTGGACGTCGACTTCCCGCACGTTGGCTGCCCGATACAGCTCGTCCACCGGATTGTCCGTGTTGGTGCGCTGGTATTTGTAAGTCAGGCCTTCGGTTTCAAACATGGCGTCAGGGATGCTTGCCGTCGCGGCCGCGGTTGGCGTCAGGCTATCTGTCGCTTTCGCCTTGCTTGACGTGGCAGCTTGATTTTCCGCCGCCGCCTGCTTGCCTTTTTCGTACAAGGCGACGACCTGCGGCACGGACGCTTCCAGTTGCTGTTTCTCGGCAGCGGACAGCCCGTCCATTTTCTGCTGGAACGTCTCTCCCTCCCATTGGTACTTGTCGACCTGCTCGTTATGAGACAAAAGTTGATCGACTTGCGGATACACATACGCCGCAAGTTGCAGCAATTTTCTGTTGCCTGTCTGGTACAACTGCCAGACGCTTTCTGCCGGAAGCGGCGTCCAGTCCCGCTTCATCACCTCTGCTTTGCTGTAGGTCGGCTTCTCATCCGGCCGTTGTTCCTTTTTCCCCGCTTCCGCCTGCACGGCAGCCTGATAAGCGGAAAGCCATTTCTTGGTCGTGGCGCTTTCGCCCGAAGCGTAGGAAGCTTGCGGCTTCGCGGGCAGGCTCGCCTCTGCAAAAGCCATGTTCGGCAAAAGCAGCGTGCCGCTCAACACCACGGCTGCCATTTTCTTCATCCAGCGATTGTATCGCATCCTATCCCTCCTCTTTGTGCTGCTTATGGATGAATCAGCTTGCGCATGAGATTTCCGTTGCCGTCATACGTAAACTCCGCCAAAATTTTGCCGTTTTGCTTGATCTGCACGAGCTGACCTTTGGCGTTGTAGACGTATTCCACGCCCAGGTAACGGGCCGCAAGCCGCGCATGCACCGCGCCATTGTCTGCCGCTGACAGGACGAGGTAATAATCCTCTCCCTTTTGCATGGACAGGCTCACCTTGGAAAAAGGCGGCTGATCGCCGTCGTCGTTGGCCGCCAAAAGCCGCGTGCCTGCGTAATCTTCATAGACGGCAAGCTGCGTATTGCTCGCTCCCTCCGCAGGATTGCCGCCGTAAAAACTCGTAAAAATTTCGAAGCTGCCCGAAGACGGCGGCGTAAACTTCACGATTTTTTTGCCCCCTGGCTCCAGATGGACATCTTGCGGCGCGTGTATGAAAAAGCTTTCTGTATCGGCAAATGCGATGGCAAAAGGACCCGCGATCACATCTGCATCCATCCCGGCCACCTTCGCTTTGGGAATCGTCACGAACAAATTGTCTGCGCTGTGCTTTTGCTCATGAGCGAGCGCTTTTCCCGCGAACTGAATCGTGAGCCGGGAATCGCTCTCCCTTGTTACCAGTGGCGTCAGTCCGGGCGGCACGTTGCTGACGGATACCGCGTTTGCCGCATCCGCTGCAAGCATTCCGTTCGTGATCGTGATGGTCTGCTGCTCCGTGACGCTTCCATCGTTGGCGGCGGATTCATGCAGGACAGGCGAGGCAACTGCTGCCTGTGTATCCAGCGCGGCAGTCAGTCTGGCGTGAACGCCTTTTGTCTTGTCGTAGGAGGCGACGTAGGCATAATAAGTCACCCCTGCCTCAAGCGAAACGTCGATGGCGGAAAAAAGCGAGCCTGGCGTCGCTTCGTCGTTGAAGGTCACGATCTGCTTCAGTTGCTCGTCGCGAGACAGGAACAGGTAGGTGTCAAACAACGGCCCAAACCCGCCGTACGGACTGGTGTAAATCCGGTACTGGCCTGTGATCGGAGCCGTGAAGCGATACGTGGGGATCTCCCCGGCAGGCAGGCTGATATCGACAGGCTGATTGAGTCCCAGTACGGCCGTCACTTCGCTGAGGGCGAGCGTGTATTCCGAAGTTTCGCTGTAGTGGCGATCCATGCTGAATACGAAAAAATAATACGTCTTGTTCGGCTGGACCTGGAACGTGATGATCTCGTCTTGTCCCAATGCCGAACTCATGCTCGTGCCAAGCACCTTGTTCGGGGCCTCGACGACGATCAGGTCATAGTTCACGTCGTTGGGGACGTACAAGGTGACCGTGGCTTGTCCGGCTTGCGCTCCCGAATCGTAGCGATATCCGTCGATGTCCTCTTTCCAGGTGAGCTTGGAGTTGTACAGATTGCCTCTCGTGATCGGGTAAGCGGTATCGACATCGTCATTCGGCTCGAACGGATCCAGGACGGCGCTTGTTGCGCGCAGACTCGTCTGCTTCGCGCTGCTTTTGCTCGTTCGGGCGGCGGACAGTTCTGGCAGAAGTTGCTCCCAGTAAGCGTCCGCCTTTTCGTTGTACGTACGCAGCAAATCGGCAAGCGGCGCTTTTTGGGCCAACAACTGCTGCTCTACTGCCGCTTGCTGAACAGCCCGCTCCGCCTCGCCCGATGCTGCCTCGATGTGGTGCAGCTCCTTGGCCTGCCGCAACAGCGCGGACGCTTCCTCGTCTATTTGCTTGGCGAGCGACAGATGATTTTTGCGCGACGCGACCTCCTGGAAAAAGGCAAACGTCTGCGAAAGCTTCAACAGCTCCTGATCCATTTCATAGATGGCAGCGAGCGGATCTTCTCCTGCTGTAGCCGTTCGCCCAGGAAAACAAGCAACAGCGAATACAGCCAACAGCAGCAGGAAAACAACCGGTTTTCCTCTCATGTATTCTCCCCTCTTCCTTTTTTGCTTCCTGTCTGGTCTTCATCCATGTCCTGCTCTCGCAGCAAATCCGGATCGCTTCTGAAACAGACCATCGGCGTCAGGCACTTGTCCCTCCAAAATGTCTCCCTCCTTTCGCGCAAAACAGAACAAATGTTCTTGTTTTGTTTATACAAGCATCTTAATGTACAACATTCTTGTATGTCAAATGAAAAAATATAAAAATCACATACAACCTTTCCTTCTTGCTTTCACTCTAGTACAATATAGTTGTACATATGCAACGGAAGGACTGGCGCGCTCATGCTATCTCAGCGCTTACGCACAGCTCGCAAGGCAAAAGGTCTGACCCAGGAAGAGCTGGCAGAACGTGTCCGCACGACCAAGGGAACGATCAGCAACTACGAAAACAATCACAGCACCCCTCCCAATGACATGCTGATGCAGCTGGCAGACATTTTGGAGGTCACGACCGATTGGCTGCTGGGACGGACCGACGATGGGGCAGCTTATGTCGCGACCGCATCTGCCCAGGCTGGTCAGCGCTCGCTGGACGAACTGTTGCAGGAGAAAATCGACGATCCGGATGACTACTATTTTTTGGATGGCTATCTGGAGGCATCCGAGGAGGAAAAAAAAGAAATCCGCCGCTACTGGTACGACTTGAAAAAGCAGTGGAAAACGCGCCAGGTGCGCGAGACACGTCCTCCTTCCTTGTTTGACATCACGGAAGAGCTGAAAAAAAAATAACCCCTGGGCGGGGGTTTTCTTTTCGAAATCAAACAGAACGTATGTTCCAGTCGTTTCAGGAGGTCCTTGATGCACTTCTCTTTTTTGCAAGAAATCGGCAAACCGCAAACATGGCTGGAGAGCCGCGTATACCTGTTGCTTCGCCATCACGGCATGGAGCGGCCGGAGCACATCAACCTGCAACAGCTTTGCGAGACGTACGGCATCGAAATCCATTTCATCCAGGGCCGAAGCCGCGCCCACGCCCATCCCACCCTGCCAAACCGCTACATCATCGCGGTCGACGAACGGCTGGACCCCGCGACGCAGCGGGTCAAAATCGCCCATGAGCTGGGACACCTGCTGCTGCACGAAGGGGTACAGCCCCAATGCAGCGAATGGATGATCGACTGGCAGGAATCACAGGCGAACCACTTCGCCGAGCACCTGCTGTTGCCACTCTACATGATGGGCTCCGTGCTGGCGGATTGCTCGCGCTACCAGGCACCCGCGCTGTTGGCCACCCGCTTTCAGGTGCCGCTCGCCCTTGCCCGCACCCGGTTTGACCGGATTCTCAGCCGCCTCTACGCCAAAGGGTTTCCCGTCTACGATTAGCAGGCCGTTCGTTTTTTGACCATCTTTTCGGAGGCGATTTTCGTGAAACGTATTTTCATAGCCGGAGACGCATACAGCCGCCATTTTTTCGAGCTGCCCCTCGACCAAGACGAGGAGCTGTCGCTGCGGCCGTCGATTGCGGTGGCGAATTACCACGTCGCGCGCTTTGCTCTCATCATGCGCGACGACGGTTTGCGCGGCCTCGGCATCTTGCCGGGCGATGCGCTGCTCATTTCCGACTTTTCCGCGGAACCGATCCACAACAGGCCCGTTCTGGTCAGGCAGGAAGGGCAGTTTCTCGTCCGGATCGCGGCGGACGTCAATCCCGTAGAGTGCCTGTTTACGACTACTCGCGCAGAGGACGAGCCGCTGCTGTTGCCATCCGAAAACATCCGCATCACCGGCGTCGTATCTGGCATCGTCTCGCTAACGGGCAATGACGTCGGTCAGTAGCCAGTCCTTGATCGCCGCCACGGTCTGCTGCCACTGCTCCTGGGGAGTGATGGCGGCAGGCTGGTCGCCCTCCTGCGCCCCGTAGCTTCCGAACTGCGCATGATTGCCGCCCTCGATCGACATGTACACCGTGCGCTCAGGCAAAAATTGCTTGTTCTCTTCGTATTTTTTCCGGTCGATGACTCCATCCCGCGAGCCGAGCAGCGACAGCACGGGGACATCCGCTTCCTTCAAATCCCCGCGCTTGTCTGGATACGCCCCCAGGAAAATGACGCCGTCAATCCGCTCGAGCTGGCTGGCTGCGTATCTGGCTGCCATCGCGCCGCCGAGAGAGTGCCCGCCGATGACGAACGACTGCTGCGGATACGCTTTTAACACTTGATTGGCCCGCTCGACGTCGGTGATCGCCAAATTCAGCGGCATCCGCGCGATGAATACCCGATAGCCGGAACCAGCCAGGGTGCGTGCGAGCGGCGCATAACTCTCTGGCGTGACCAGAGCGCCCGGATACAAAATCAAGCCAGGCTCACGCGCTTCCCCACCTTCAAAAGCAATCCAGTCGCCCGTGTCGATCACCGTGATCCCTTCGCCTCCCTGCATCGCGTCTTTTGCCGCCTGATCGGGCTGATACGGCCGCAAATACCAGATCGCTGTACAAGCTCCGGCGAGCAACAGCAAGACCAGCACCCTCCACCATCGTTTCCGTTTCCGACTCATTCCGCCACCTCGCTTCCGTTCCCTTGTTGCTTGCTTCTTATTATGTCTCAATCTTCCTTTCCATGTGCGCCATTTGCCCATTCCCGTCAAAAAGCGTGCACATGTATTGACGGCAACCTGTTTTATTAGTAGTACTTTTACATACTACTAATAAAAATCGTGTCGTTTGCCCTTGGCTGAACAGCTTTCAAACCAATGGGCCAGACCGCTCTTGAACGCGGAACGTGCGCTGTCGATGCGCCGAAGGACACGATCCAAACAAGAAAGGTTGGGGAACCGTTATGAAGCAAGACGATGTGTTGTACTGCGAAGCTTTGCTGCGAAAAGTCGGCCAGAGACTGTTTGCCGAATTTGCGCAGGAGCCAGCCTGCACGAGCAAGCAAGCGATGAACGAACGTTTTCACGCCTTAAATCCGCAAGCAGAAGAGTTGCTCCGGCACGGCTTGGCGGAGCGCTTTCCCGCGTATCGCTGGTCCGATGCAGAATTTGATGCCTCCCTGCAAAAACAGCCGGAATACTCGACCCCGTACTGGATTTGCGATGCCATCGACGGAGCCGTCTACTTTTTGCAAGGCATGCCGATGTGGGCCGTCTCTCTCTGCCTCGTCCGCGACGGTCAGACGGCCGTTTCCTTTGTGTACGACCCTTGCCGGGATGAGATGTTTACTGCCATTGCAAGACAGGGCGCTTTTTTGAATGGCAGCAAAATTAGCGTCTCGGCCAAAACAGCGCTGTCCGAATCCGTCCTGGGCACGCTGTTTGCGTTCTCGGAACCGATGAATCTCTCCGTCGGCAAGCTTACGGCCGATTCCTTACTTTTTCTCCTTTTGCCGCTCCCGAAAACGGCGCACCTTCATGAGATTGCCGCACATTTTGTCATCGCACCAGCGGCGTACCCGATTGCGGCTTTCATCGTAAAACACCCATCGGCAGTCCTCGTTGTCGCAAATCTTGATGCGCTGCACGTGCTCAGGAAGCAGCAGCGTGGCAAAGGAAGCCGCGATGCGGGCCATCACCAGCTCCCAGCCGCTGGAGGCGCTGACCAGCTCCTGCTCATACCCGCTCTCCTTGCCCGCAGAGATGACGCGAACGTGAAAAGGCGCCTTCGCGAGCGTCTGATTCAGCTCCTCCAGTTCCTCCTGCCGCAACGCTTCCCCGCGCACGACCCGCTCCAGCAGACTGCGCATATATTCGCGCAAACGCAACAGCGCCACTGCACTCGCCTCATCAATAGGCAATGGGGCGTGCAAAGCGTATTCCCGCAAAAGCTGCTCCAGCCATTCCTGCTTCGCCAGCCGATTTTCCCTGCGGCCAGACCCGCGCCAATCGCGCCAATCACTGTTTAAAAAATCAATGCACAGCCAGTTCACTCCACTCTTCCCCCATCTGCTTTTCGTTTCTTTTGCTTCTTGTATGCTCAGCCTGTGTATGGTATTCTCTATCCGTAACCAACATAAAATATTTAGGTGGTTACAAGCTGCTTCTTATTGCCATTATAACGTTTCACCAATCTGTTTGACAGACGAGGAGGAACCACATGAATCGGATGGAACTGCTTGTTCACGAATGGGAATGCACGTCGGCACGGAATTTATCAATACCGCCGAGACGAACGACGACACGTTCCAGCCTTCGGGATCGCCCGACGACGAAGCAGCCTGGCAGGCCACCGTACAGCGGATGGAAACCGTCCATCGCCAAATTCATGAAAAGCTCGTCGCTCTGTCAGACGAAGCGTTCGACCAGCCGCTTCCGAGCATCCCTGCCGGGCAAAGCGTGATGAGCATTATTTTGCACGACGCTTTTCACACAGGGCAAATCGTGCAGATCCGCAAGTTGCAAGGCTCCTGGCCTGCACGCCGATCCTTTTTGTAGCAAAACCGCTCCATGCCAATATTTTGCAGCGCAACTTTTTTCGTTGATAAATAACCGTCAATCTTATATAGTTGATAAATAAATCAATTTCATACATGTTATCCTCATCATTCACGGTGAGGGTAGAGGTCGCGGCTTTTATGTCATCCTGTACGAGATTCAGAAGAAATCAATGACTCCAGGAAAGGGAAAAGCCGCCGAAGCTCATGGCGTATCTCTGTGCGCATGGGCTGGGGCTGTACCCGAAAGGGACAGAACTGTCACGTTTGCTTGCCGGGCAAACGTGGTGTGCTATCTTCAGTGAAGGCTTGGTGGGGATTGGATCATACCGCCCTGTGCCGTTTTTTGGCTATTGGCGGTTTTTTCTTTTCCGACCGACCTTCTCAAATTTTTAGAAAGGTCGTGCAAGCAGCATATGTCACAGAATCAACTGCAACGTGGTTTGAAAGCCCGCCATCTGACGATGATCGCCATCGGCGGCTCCATCGGGACGGGCCTGTTCCTGGCAAGTGGAGGCTCGATTCACGAGGCCGGACCGGGCGGAGCCTTGGTCGCCTACATCGCCATCAGCATCATGGTTTACTTTTTGATGACCAGCCTGGGGGAAATGGCTGCCTTCATGCCTGTATCCGGCTCCTTTTCCACCTACGCCACCAAATTCGTCGATCCGTCCCTCGGCTTTGCGCTGGGCTGGAATTACTGGTACAACTGGGCGATTACGATTGCCGTCGAGCTATCTGCCGCGGCGCTGATTATGAAATACTGGTTCCCGGATACTCCCGCCATTTTGTGGAGTACCCTGTTCCTCTGCCTGATGGTTGCTCTGAATTTGTTGTCTGTCAAAAGCTACGGCGAATCCGAATACTGGTTTGCCTTGATTAAAGTCATGACGGTCATCGTCTTTATCGTGATCGGTGTCCTGATGATTTTCGGCATCATGGGCGGCGAAGCAGTCGGCTTCCAAAACTTCACCAAAGGCGACGCGCCATTCAACGGCGGCTTCATGGCCCTTCTCGGTGTGTTCATGATTGCCGGGTTCTCGTTCCAGGGAACTGAGCTGGTCGGTGTGGCCGCCGGGGAGAGCGAAGACCCTGCCCGCAACATCCCGAAAGCGATTCGCCAGATTTTTTGGCGCATCTTGCTGTTCTATATTTTCGCGATCCTGATTATCGGGCTGCTCGTTCCGTACGACAATCCGAATCTCATCAGCGGAGACATTACCGATATTGCCATCAGTCCGTTTACGATCGTGTTTGAAAAAGCCGGCTTTGCCTTTGCCGCCTCCGTAATGAACGCAGTCATTCTCACTTCCGTCCTGTCGGCGGGGAACTCCGGCATGTACGCTTCCACCCGTATGCTGTGGGTGCTGGCGAAGGAAGGCAAAGCTCCGAAATGGTTTTCCAAAGTGACACGCAACGGCGTCCCCGTCAATGCCCTCATCATGACGGCTGCCATCGGCGCGCTGGCGTTTTTGTCCTCGCTGTTCGGCGATGGCGAAGTGTACGTGTGGCTGCTGAACGCCTCCGGTATGTCTGGCTTCATCGCCTGGCTCGGCATCGCCGTCAGCCACTATCGCTTCCGCAAAGCTTACTTGGCGCAAGGCCGCGATCTGCGCGATTTGCCGTACCGGGCGAAGCTGTTCCCGTTTGGCCCGATCTTCGCCTTCATCATTTGCTGCATCGTCATCATCGGCCAAAACTACTCCGCGTTCATCGGCGGAGAAATCGACTGGAACGGCGTTTTCGTCTCCTACATCGGACTGCCGCTGTTTTTGATCGTCTGGCTGGTTTACAAATACACGAAAAAAAGCAAGCTGGTACCACTGAACAAAGTCGATCTCAGCATGGACGAAAAATAAAAATAGCGTTGCAACAACTCTCTACAAGATTCCCTCGTCGCAGGGAATCTTTTTTTTGGCGCAAACTATATTTCCTATCACATTTTCATATTTCGTATTGACGAATAACGCATGGAAATATATACTGTTCATGAAATTTGATAATGATAATCGTTATCATTATATTTTCTTACTTTTTATAGGAGGTAGCATAATGAAATCCAGGTTGTCCAAGCACATTTACAGCACCACGCTGGTTGCCGCGCTGTTGGCAGGCAATGCTCATCTCGCTCTGGCGGAAGAACCTCTCGTCGCAGCAGCGGAACAGACCCAAATCGTTCCCTTGTCCCTCGACCATGCCGTAGAGCAGGCACTGAAAAACGACGTTGATCTGGAACTGCTGCGGCTGACGTATGACAACACCCGCTACGAAACCCTCATGACGCTGCGCGATAAGGCCGCCATCAAGAAAGATGACATCAATACTCTGGATGAAGCAAAGAAAAAATACGAAGAAACAGCCAAGGCGCAAAAAACATTGCTCGTAGACGAGGCATCCTATAACGCTTCGAAAATCAGCTTGCAAATGCAAGTACAAAAAGCGTACTTTGAAGCGCGGGCGCTCGAAGAAAAAATCAAGCTGCAAAAGAACAGCATCAGACGCCAAACCTGGGCCCAGGACAGCGCTGCGAAAGAAAAGCTGTCCGAGCTGGAAAACAGCTTCAAGCAAGCATTAACCAAGCTCAATGAATTGCTGAACGAAAAAAGGGACAGACAATGGCTGCTGGAAACCAGCAAACTCTCCTATACCCCGCTGCCAACGCTGGAAGAAACCAAAGCTCTCGCCTACCAAAAACGCCCTGACATGGTCAAAGCGGAAGCAGAGAGAGCGTTTGCCCAGGTAAAATTGGACTACACCTCCGAGTATGCCGCTATCAGCACATACAAAGGAAGAATCGCACTCAACGAATTGCGCAAAGCTGAGCTGCTGCTGCAAAAGCTCAAGCAAAAAGTCGATCAGGAAGTGAGCGACGCCTACGAAAAAGCGGTCGCAGCAAAAAAAGCGCTGGATGAAAGCACCGCCGCAAAAGACGAAGCATGGAAAACTTATCACGCCACACTCACCGATTATGCGAACAAAAAAGTATCTCTGAACGACCTGATCGAAACAGAAGCTGAATTGTTTGATTCTGAAACAAAAGCAGCCGATTCTCTCTATCAATACAACATCGCTGTCAGCACCTTGAATCAATCGGTTGGCCTTTAATATTTCGCGTTACGAAATATTCGATCTCATTTTTCCTTCCTTTTTCCAAGCTTTACGCCAGCTTTGACAGGCGTCTTTTCAAGGCCAAGCTGCCTTTATATAAATCAAAGAAGCAGTCGTCAGCCTGCAGTCGTTCTGCTGTGGCCGACCGCGCAACGAAAGGCTTCATCCTCGCGATGAAGCCTTTCTTTCTATAGAAGGCAGCATTTCTTTTGTAAAGCGAATCCACTCGCGGGTGGCGTACGACAAATAGGCGTTTTTGCGCCAGATCATCCCCAGATGCCATTTGATCGTCGGATTGACCAGCGCGAGGCTGTGAAAGCGCCGCGGATCGAGCTCCCGGCAAATCGTCTGCGGCAACAGGGTGATCCCGACGTTGGCCGCCACCATTTCCGAGAGAAAATCCCACTGCGAGCTTTTGTAGATGACCGTCGGGTGGAAGCCTACGCGCACGCACTCGTCAATGATCCGGTTGTGCAAGGAAAAATCTTCGTGAAACAGCAAAAACCGCTCGTTTGCCAGTTCGGCCAGCGACACCTCCTGCCGCCCGGCCAGCGCATGCGTAGGGTGGACGACTACGCGAATCTGTTCGTTGACAAAAGAGTAAGACTCAAACAGCTCCTCACTCGTCGGCAGCAAAACAACGCCGCTGTCCAGCATCCCTGACGCCACGTCCGCCTCGACTTTTTTGGAGCCGACCTCCAGCAGCTCCAGCACGATCCCCGGATACTGCTCGCAAAACTTCCCGATCACTTGCGGAAAAAAGCTCGCCCCTACCATCGGCGGCAGCCCGATGCGGATTCTCCCCCGCTTCAGCTCCATCAAATCGTCGAGATGCAGCTTCATGTTTTCAAACGACTTCACCATCACCTCTGCCTGGGAAAACAAGACCCAGCCCGCGTCGGTCAACGTAATCCGCTTGCCGACTCGCTCAAACAGCTCGACACCGATTTCTTCTTCCAGGTTCCGCACCATCTTGCTGATCGTCGGCTGGGTAATGTACAGCGCCTCTGCCGCCTTGGTGAAGCTGCTGTGGCGGGCTACCTCCAAAAAATATTGCAAATGGCGAATGTCCATCCCGCTGCTCCCTCCGCTTCATCTATAGATATGATGAATGATACTCATTCTATATATGCATTTTACCTATGAAAAGAGGTGATGTACACTTTTCACAAAGGGAGAGGACCAACATGAAAAGACTGCTTATCATCGTGGGGCAAGTGGCGTTTTTCATCATCGTGTCCGCGTTGATGAACCTGCTCGTCTCCGTCCTTGGCTGGAAAATCCCCGGCAGCATTTTGGGGATGTTTGTCGTGTTTTTGCTGCTCCAGGCAAAAGTGCTGCGCCTGGAGTGGATCGAATCGGGCGCGGCCTGGCTTATGGCCGAGCTGCTACTGTTTTTCATTCCGCCGTCTGTCGGCATCGTCTCGTATCAAAGCTTGATGCTGCATGAAGGGCTGCAAATTGTCCTGATTATCGTCATCGGCACGGCGTTTGTCATGGCGTGCAGCGGCTTGATCGCCCAAAGCATTTCCAAGCGAAAGGAGCATTCGCGCTCATGATGATCGGACTGCTCGGCTTTCTATTCACCATCGCGCTTTACCTGATCGCCAAGCGGCTTTACCGCTACAGACCGATTCTCTTGTTTTCGCCGCTATTGTTTACGCCAATCGTTTTGGTCGTGCTGCTGCTTTGCACTCATCTTTCTTACCGTGATTACAATGAAGGCGGCAAATGGCTGGCGTACATGCTTCAGCCCGCGACCATCGCGTTTGCCGTGCCGCTGTACAAACACTACTCTTTATTGAAGAAACACGCTGCGCAAATCATGATTAGCGTAGTGTCCGGCTCAGCGGTGGCCGTCGTTTCTTCTGCCGTACTCGCCCTTTTGCTGCACACAGACGAGCAGGTGCTGTACAGCCTTTTGCCGCGCTCAATCACGACGCCGATTGCGATGAACGTCTCGCAAATGATCGGGGGCGTCCCTTCGATCACCGCTGTGCTCGTCCTGATGACCGGACTGCTCGGCTCGATCATCGGGCCGTACATCATCTCCTATTTGCGCATCTCCGACGATATCGCCCGCGGCGTGCTGCTCGGCACGAGCGCACATGGAGCCGGAACGTCCAAGGCGTTTGAGATTAGTCCGATTACAGGGACGGTTTCGAGCATTTCCATGATTTTGGCGGCGCTGGTCACGCAATTGGCGACGACGCTTCTCGTCTAACAGCCCGTTGGCTGGCTGACACCAGATGCAACAGATGATCGTAAACGGACAGGTCCCCCCTTTCGCGGAAAACCTGTCCGTTTTTCACATGATGAGGTCTGTCCAGATTTTGATCGTCGTGCCCAAAATCAGGAGCGCTAAAATCGCCTGAAGGCTTTTCGTGTTCAACCGCTTGCTGACCGCAGTTCCGAGCGGCGCAGCCAACACGCTGGCGATTACCATGATGAGGGAAGGCCAGAACAAGACGTCTCCCGCCATCAGTTTGCCGATCGTCGCGCCGATGGAAGACAGAAAGGTGATCGCAAGCGAAGACGCTATAGTAACTCGCGTAGGAATTTTAAGGACGACAAGCATAATCGGCACGAGAATGAATGCGCCCGCCGCTCCGACAATGCCGGAAGCGGCTCCGACAATCAGCGCGGAGGTTACGGCCGTAGGCTTATGGAACGCGATGTCGGCCATTTCCTTGTCGTCGATCGCTTTTTTGGGCATAAACATCATCAGTACGGCAATCGTCGCCAAAATAGCATAGACGACGTTGATGGCGTCAGCCGAGAGATATTTGCCCCCATATCCGCCGACCAGGCTGCCGACAACGATCGCGCTGCCCATGTACAAAACAAGCTGATAATGAATCAGCTTGTCTTTTCGCAAAGCCCAGACCGCGGATAAGGTGGCAAAAAACACTTGCACAGCACTGATTCCGGAAACTTCGTGGGCCGTGTAGGCAGCCAGTCCGAGTGCCGCTGGAATGTAGAGGAGCATCGGGTACTTGATGATCGAGCCGCCGATTCCGACAAGCCCGGAGATGAACGACCCCGCAAAGCCGATCAAAAACAGGGTGAGAGCAAGGCTGAACGTCATACGCTCTCCAATCCGTCTTTTTGCCACTGGACAAAGCCGCCGCTCAAGTTCAGCACCTGCTTGAAGCCGTTTGCCTGCAGGATGCTGGCACCGATGGCAGAGCGCGCCCCGGAGCGGCATTGCACGAGGATCGGCTTGTCTTCTGGTATCTCATCCAGCCTTCCAGGCAATGTTCCCAGCATGATGTGCTGCGCGTTTGGAATGTGTCCTTCCTGCCATTCAGTCAAATTGCGTACGTCCACGACGTGTACTTCTCCGCTTTCTACCTGTCTCGCTGCTTCCAGCGGGGTGATTTCCGCGTACGATTCGAGTTCAAAGACGCCTTCCGGCAAAATCCGGTTCACGTCCATCACTCCTGCTGCATTGTCGATTCCTACGGAGCGAAGCGCCTGCAGCAACTCGTCCAGCTCGCCTGGATTGGTCAAAAAGTACACGGGACGGTTGTAGTCGACGAGCCAGCCTGCCCAGTTGGGAAAGGCTTTGTTAAACGGAATGTTGACCGTTCCCGCTACATGTCCTTGCGCAAACGCCCGGGCAGAACGCGTATCGACGACCTGCTGTCCTTCCGCCAGCCACCGTTTCAGCTTTTCCGCCTCCGTTTCTTCCGTTACCGCAGGCAGGTCGCGCAACAGGGCAGGTCCGACTTTGTTGACGTGCTTCATCACAGCGAAGTATTTCGGCGGCTCCGGCTGACCGTCGAGCAGAGCATGGACAAATTCCTCCTCATCGGTGTACTGCATCGCCCAGTTGAACATCTTGATGATTGAGCCCATCGGCATACTGGTATTTCCAGTCCGCATCGCCTTCGTCGGACAGGTACAGCTTCGCTTGATGGGCAACGCCCAGCTCGCGGACGCCGGAGACAAAGTCTGCATGAATATGGGTTTCTGTGGCGGCGACGATCGACACGCCTTCCGCTTGCGCGACCTGGAAGTACGGCTGCAGATTGCGGCCCGGATCAATCACGATCGCTTCGCCCGTTTTTTGGCAGCCCACCAGATAAGATGCGTGGGCCAGCTTTTCATCGTAAAAGTAACGCAACAGCATGGAAACGTCCTCCCTTTTCTTCAAGATTTCCGATTTTTTTCGGCGAGCACTTCCAACAGCGATTGGGCAAAGCGCAGCGCCTTTTGCACGGCAGGATCTTTCATCAGGCGCAGCAGGGTGAAAACGGAAACCGTTTCGTGCCTGCGCTCCGCTCGCTCTTTTGCTTCGCGGAGGACGGCTACGCCGTTTTCCATCTGGGCAGCGACAGGCGTGATGTACGCTTTCACTCCGTCGAGCAAATACTGCTGAGACTGTTTGTCTTGGCCGACGCTTTCCAGGAAATCAGCGACCTGTTCGATCGCGTTTACATATTTGACCAGCTTCGGCAGCTTCTCCAACAAGGCAAACAAGGCCACAATTGCTTCCTCGTCAACGCGATACAAATTGGCCCACGCCGTCGTGCAGCTCCTGAGCCAGTCGTTTGTGCTCGCTCTCCTGCGCCTCCAACGTTTTTTGCAACACGAGCTTGGAGATTCTGGCCTCTTCTTCTTTTCGCTTGGCCGTCAAGTCTTTCAGCACCAAAAGAATTTCTTGCTTGCGCTGTTCGCCATTCTCGTAGATGATCGCCGTGCTCATCTCCATGTCAACGTATCGGCCTTCATAGGTGGGCATCGACGAGAGGAAATAGGGAATCTCCCGTTTCGCCATCAAATAGCAGCGTTCTTCGCCCGGCTCCAGCTTTCTCGTTTGGCAATAAGAACAGTACGGAACCTTTTCGCCCAATTTCCAGCCGGTAATCCTCTCTGCGGACGGATTCATCAGCAAAATTTTCCGCTCTTCGTTCATGAGGATAATCCCGTCCTGCAGGTGGTCGAAAATCTGCCTCAAATAGCCGCCTTCCATCCCTAATCCATCGTTTCCGTGCCGTTCAAAAAACAAGCGATTTTGATCCATCGTAGGTCCTCCACGCAGCTTGGATTCCAGGTCATTTTCTTGTCTGCCCTTGTACGTATTTTACGTTACAGAGCCAGAGAGGGGGCGAACAAGTGTCACTTTGGCCCCCGTGCTTTCCTCCTGAGCCAAGCCTAATCATACTGGTTGCAGCGCGTTCATCGTATAGGTGGGTTCCCCTATCTTGTGGTCTGCGAAAAAAAACGACAATCCTGACCGTCCCGTTAGACGTTCGGATTGCCGTTTTTCGTTCTCGTTTCGCTTATGTCTTCATGCACCGGGCGAGCTACGACAGTTTGCCCATCATCCGCTCCATCCGCTCCAGCGCCTTTTTCAACTGTTCCATGGACGTCGCGTACGAGCAGCGAATGTGTCCTTGCCCGCTCTCGCCGAACACGTCCCCCGGCACGACTGCCACTTTTTCCTCCAGCAGCAGCTTTTCCGCGAACTCAGCCGAGCTAAGTCCTGTCGCCGCCACAGAAGGGAAGGCGTAGAACGCTCCGTCCGGCTCATGGCACGCAAGCCCGATCTGGCGGAAACCGTCGACCACGTAGTTGCGGCGCTGGCGGTAGCTCTCGACCATCCGCTCCATATCGGCGCGGCCATGGCGCAAAGCTTCGAGCGCCGCCATCTGTGCCATCGTCGGCGCACACAGCATCGTGTACTGGTGAATTTTCAGCATGCCCGCCAAGAGGTCAGGCGTCGCGCACACGTACCCGAGACGCCAGCCAGTCATGGCAAACGCCTTGGAGAAGCCGGAAATCAAAATCGTCCGCTCCTTCATCCCGGGCAGGGCGGCGATGCTGTCGTGCATGCGTCCGTAAGTCAGCTCGGCGTAAATCTCGTCGGAGATCACCAAGAGGTCGTGCTTTTCGATGATCGGCAAAAGCGTTTTCCACTCATCCGCCGTCATCGTGCCCCCTGTCGGGTTGTTCGGATAGCAGAAGATGATCGCCTTCGTGCGTTCGGAGATGTTGGCCTCAAGCTCCTGCGGCGTCAGCTTGAACTGGTTCTCCATCGTCGTTTTCAAAAACTTCGGCACGCCGCCTGCCAGACGAATCACCGGCTCGTAGGAGACGTAGCACGGCTCTACTACCAGCACCTCGTCGCCCGGATCGAGAATGGCGCGCAGCGCAATGTCAATCGCTTCGCTGGCCCCGACGGTCACGAGAATCTCCGTCTCGGGATGATAGCTGACGGAAAAGCGCTCCTCCAAATATTTTTGAATCTCCACGCGCAGCGGCAGCATCCCTGCGTTGGACGTGTACGCGGTGTGTCCGCGCTCCAGGGAGGAAATCGAAGCTTCGCGCATGCGCCAGGGCGTCACGAAATCCGGCTCCCCAACTCCCAGGGAGATGACCCCTTCCATCGACGCCGCCAGGTCGAAAAAGCGGCGAATGCCCGATGGCTTCAAGGATGCGACTGTAGAAGACAAGCGATTTTTTTTGACTGTCAGTTGCGTATTCACGGCGTAACCACCATCCTGCGATCTTCGTCACGATCTTCCAGCTCAATGCCGTCGTGCTTGTAGCGTTTCAAAATAAAGTGCGTGGCTGTCGATACTACGGAGTCGAGCGTCGCCAGCTTTTGCGATACGAAGGTGGCGACCTCCTTCATCGTCTTTCCTTCCAGGATGATCGACAAATCGTAGCTGGCACCGGACATCAGGTAGACGGCCTTCACTTCCGGGAAGCGACAAATGCGCTGGGCCACCTCATCAAAGCCGACGTCGCGCTTGGGCGTCACCTTGACGTCGATCATGGCGTTGACGTACGGATGGTCCTCCACGCGCTCCCAGTTGACCAGCGCCGGGTATTTCACAATCACCTTCTCGGCTTCCAGCTCCGCAATCGCCTGCTCGATTGCCTCTGTCGGCTCCGCCAGCATTTTGCCGATCTGCTCGGCGCTCATGCGGCTGTCCTCTTCCAATAGGTGCAACAGTTCCCTTTGCTTCAAGCGATCCATTCCCTACCACTCCCGTTTTTTTCTTTTTGGCAAAAATCAAAAAGCCCCAGCAACCCAACTCATGATTTCATGAATCGGATTGCTGAGGCGAAGGTATCGCGGTACCACTCAGCTTTTTTGCCTTTCTCGCAAAAGGCAAACTCGTGCAGTCTTGTCAAAAAGACATGCGCCCCGTAACGTGGGGAAAGTCCGCTGCTTTCTACTGATTGTTCAAAAGCAGAGCTCCAAGGTGGCTTTCAAAAAGAGTTCGCGGCCGCCCTCCCAGCAATCAGGCAGCTCTCTGGACGTCAAATCCCTTTTTTACTTTCCTTTTCACAGCCATGTATCGTATGCGTATGAACTGTTTGGTTGAATGTCTCAGATTATAAAAAGGTTTTCGGCCGTTGTCAACCGACAACTTCCTGGGTGGAAGGACGCATGTTGTATGGCATAATGAAAAGATCGACAGCTTTTCGGACAAAGCAGGCACGACTGTTTTGTTGAGGCAAGCGGCCAATTTTACCTTCGGACGAAAAACGGCGGCCCGCAAACAGGGACGTTTTTCACATGAAAAAAAGTGGAAAATCGCATGAAAAAGAGCATCGGTGTCATTGATCTTGGCTCCAATACAGCCAGATTGGTCATTTACGAGCAAGACGATTCAGGAATGGTAACGGAAGTAGACAACATCAAATACAGCTTGCGTCTCAGCAACCACCTGCACGCTGGACGACTGGACGAGGAAGGAATCGCGAAGACATTGACAGCCACGCTCATGGCGGACGGCACGTATGTGCGCGTGCAGCCGAGAAGCCCCTCCCCGTTCAACAGCCAACTGTTTTTTGGGAGGAAGCCTTTCAGTCCAGCCAACCTGCCCACTCGCTGCAGCAGCGCCTCAAGCCGATTACCGCCCTGCTGGAAGCAGCCTCTCCGCTTTAACCGACGTCTGAGTCTCTCAGGCGTTTTTTATTGGTAAATTTTTATATTGTCACATTGACATTGTTAAAACGATATCATAATATAAAAGCAACCTAACGAACTGCGCATACAGAAAGGAGGGCGTTGTGAGCATGCATCGCCTGCAAGCCAAACGCATCCGGTTTCGCACCAAAAAACACCGCTCGCCAGACGGGCTGCCGACGGATATTTGCCTCTTTACCATCCTTTCCGTGCCGCGCCCGACCAAAACAAGATCGTTGCCGCACAAGCAGCTCGCCGTCCTGCTGATCGAGCGAAAAAGCGACACGTACGGGCAGCAGTGGGCTTTGCCCGGCGGCTTTTCCAAAGAAAGCGAGACGCTCGACGAATGCGCCTACCGCGAGTTGAAGGAAGAGACGAACATCGACCGCAACGTCCACATCGAGCAGCTCAAAACTTACTACAAGCCGGGACGCGATCCGCGCGGCTGGATTCCGAGCGTCGCCTACGTCTCGCTCGTGCACGAGGACCTGCTCAAGCACGCGCGGGCAGCCGACGACGCCTCCGATGCCCGGCTGTTTCCCATCGAGGAAGCATTCGCTCTCGACCTGGCCTTCGATCACCGGGAGATACTGACGGACGCCTTGCAGCGCGTGCGGGAAAAAATGCTCCAGACCAACATCGCCAAAGCGTTTCTCCCTGACGAGTTCACGCTGAGCGAGCTGCTGCAGGTCATCGAAACGGTCGTCCCCAGCTTCAAGGTGAGCGATCGCGGCAATTTTGAGCGGCGCCTGCTCGCGACCACGAGACGGCAAGGCATCCTCGAAGCGGTAGTAGACGCTGACGGCAAGCCTGTCTACTCCACGGAGTATTCCAACTCTCCCGCCAAGCTGTACCGCTTTACCGATTACACCCCGACTGCCATGATTTATTAAAAGCACGACCACACTCATTTCAGGAGGTTGTTGTCCATGAAAGCGTTGATTGTGATCGACTACACGAATGACTTTGTCGCGACGGACGGAGCGCTGACCTGCAAGGAGCCTGGGCAAGTTATCGAAGGGCGCATCGGCGAATTGATTCGCGATTTTCTCGCAGAAGGCGACTTTGTCGTGATGGCGGTGGACGCCCACAAGGAGCAGGACCCGTACCACCCGGAAACCGGACTGTACCCGCCGCACAACATCATCGGCACCGCTGGCCGCAACCTGTACGGCAGCATTCAGGACATTTACGAGGAATTTGAGGACACGATTTACTGGATGGACAAAACGCGCTACAGCGCCTTTCAGGGCACAGACCTCGCGCTGCAGCTTCGCTCGCGCGGCATTGCGGAAATTCACCTGGTCGGCGTCTGCACGGACATTTGCGTCCTGCACACGGCGATCGAAGGCTTTTATCACGGTTTTCGCGTCGTCATTCACGAGGATGCCGTCGCCAGCTTCAATCCGGTCGGACACGAGTGGGCTTTGGGACATTTTCAAAACCAGTTGGGCATGTCCGTCGTGAAAAAATAAGCGTTGGCAGGCTTGTCATGCCAGATATACGGGAGGTACGATCATGCGCATCGGCATTTACGGCAGCAGCTTTGATCCCATCACTTACAGCCACCTGTTCACGGCGGCCACCGTCGCTCATCGCAGACGCCTGGACAAAGTCATCTTCGTCCCCTGCTCGTCCAAGCGCCACGACAAAAAAATGCAGACGGAGGACGTTCATCGCCTGCACATGCTGAAGCTAGCGCTGGCGACGTGTCAGCACAAGACGAACCAATTCGGGGAGCCGCTGTTTGAAATCTCCACCGTAGAGATGGACGCGCTACCTGGCGAAACTTACACGTACGACACAATGGTCCACCTGCAAAAAAAGTACCCGCAGGATGAGCTGTTTTTCATCATGGGCTCGGATTTGCTCGTCGGGCTGTCGAACTGGGGCAATGCCGAAAAGCTGGTCTCCCGGTTCAACTTCATCGTCATGACGCGGGAAGGCTACCCGACGGCCGATCTGATCGCGGAAGACCCGCTGCTGCGCAACCATGACGAACATTTCCTGATTATGAGCAAAGGCATCAACATGGGCATCAGTTCGACGTACATCCGCGATGAAATCCGCAAAGGCGGCGATCCCAGCTTCCTGCTGCCGGATGCGTGCCTGGCGTACATTTACGAGCAGGGCATTTACCGCGAGCAGCGGGTTTGACTTTTCTCCCAACGCAAAAAAGCCGGGTGTGTGTGGTATTATCCCCTTACGGTAGACTGTGAGAAAAGCCCTCATGGTATCATGAGAGGAACACTGTTGACCGGAGGGGATTTTTTATGCCACCACATAAAGGGCAAAAGCAGCAGCGGTATGACGAAGGAACAAAGAGGGAAGTTGGATAAGCAAACCCGGTTCAGGACCATCGAAGAAATGAGCCATCGGTACGCCATCATCATGCTGTGCGAAATAGCAGAAGTCTCACGGGCAGGGTTCTACAAGTGGAAAGCGACGGAAACGGCTCGTAGGTTACGAGCAGTGCAGGATGCCGATCTAAAGGAGCATATCCTTTCGATCCACCGCCTTCGCCCTTACTTTGGATATAAACGCATGCACACCGCCCTGCGTAAAGAGGGACGTAACGTGAACAGCAAGAAAGTTCGCCGACTAATGCGAGAATTAGGTATCCGATCGGTGATCCGCAAGAAACGTCCATTTGTCGGCCGTAAGCCTTCCGTTGTATTTGACAATGTTCTTCACCGCCAGTTCACTGCACAGGAGGCCGGAAAGAAATTGGTCACCGATATTACCTACATTCGCGTCGTCGATGGATTCCTGTATCTGTCTGTGGTGCTCGATCTGCACAACGTGGCAACTGCTTCGACAATGCCTGTGTAGAATCGTTTTTCTCCCATTTGAAGACGGAAAAGTTGTATTTAGAAAAACCGAGGGATCTGGCTCACGCCCGCAAACTGATCGCTGAATACATTTCAGTTTTACAATACAGAGCGGTTCCAGAAAAAACTTGGCGACCTCTCCCCAATAGAGTACCGGGAATCGATCGCCGCTTAATACAATGTCTTTTTTTACTGTCTACTTGACGGGGCTATGACCAGTGCTCCCCGGCTTTTTGTGTGCGCTTTTGGTGCTACAGGTCATGCTATCGCGCCAAATCTTTGCGCAAATAGCGGTCGAAGTCATCCGTAGCCAACGGGCGGCTGAACAAGTAGCCTTGGCCGAGATCGCAGCCATTTTCCTGCAAGGCCGCTACCTGATCGTCCAGCTCGATGCCTTCTGCGATCACGTTCATGTTCAAGCTTTGCGCAATCGTCACGATCGCTTTTACGATTGCCTGGCTCTCTTGATTGTGGTGAATATCGCGAATAAAGGACGCGTCAATTTTGATCGTGTCCACCGGCAAGCTTTTGATGTAGCTAAACGAGCTGTAGCCTGTCCCGAAGTCGTCGATGGAAATGCGGATGCCGATGTCGCGAATTTGCTGCAAAATAGCCGTAGCTTCTTCCAGCTTCACGAAAATGCTTTCGGTAATCTCCAGCTCCAGCCATTCCGGTGGCAGCCCGGTTTCCTCCAACACATTTTTTATCATGTCTACGAGGTCTTTCTGGTAGATTTGCCTCGCAGACAGATTGACGGACACTTTCAGCGGGAAGCCCTGGTCGTGCCACAGCTTGTTTTGGCGGCACGCCTGGCGCAGAATCCACTCTCCCAGGCTGATAATCATTCCGGTCTCTTCGGCGATCGGGATGAACCGAATCGGCGAAATCACGCCCAGCTCCGGATGAACCCAGCGGACGAGCGCTTCCATCCCGGTCAGCTTCCCTGTCACAATGTCTATTTTCGGCTGGTAGTAGATTTGGAAATGCTCCTGCTCGATCGCTTTGCGCAGCTCATTTTCCATCAGGATGCGCTCCAGCGACTTCGCCTCCATCGTCGGATCAAAAAACTCGTACCTGTTTTTGCCGTGCGATTTGACCGTGTACAGCGCGGTGTCCGCCCGCTTGAGCAGGTCGTCGGCATTGTCTCCATCCTGCGGAAACAACGCGATGCCGATGCTGCACGACACGTTGAAGGAATGCCCGTGAAGTTCAAACGGCCTCTGCAGCGCATTCATGATCTGGTCGGCCAGTGCCGCCGCTTCCTCCCGGTCAGTCAGTTGGCTGAGCAAGACGGTAAACTCATCTCCGCCGAGCCGCGCCACGACATCGCCCGGTCTGAGACATTCCCGCAAACGGTTGGACGCTTCCACCAGCAGCAAATCCCCTACGTCATGCCCGAAGGAATCGTTGACGTCCTTGAAGCGGTCCAGATCGAGGAACAGGACGGCGAGATTGGACTGGAACCGCTTGGCTTGGATGATTTCCCTGCTCAGATGCTGGACGTACATGCGGCGGTTCGGCAAGTCTGTCAAAGCGTCGTGGTAGGCCAGGTGATGGATCAGTTCCTCCGACTGCTTGCGATCCGTAATGTCGCGCGTGATGAGCAGCAGCTTGCTCACGTTCCCCTGCTCGTCGAGAACCGGATTGATTTTGCTCTCGGTCCAGATCGTGTCGCCCTTGCGCGTCAGGATGCGGCATTCCACCGTGTACTCTTTTCGCGTCGAGTACGTATGCTGAATCGCATAGGCCATAACGTCCCGGTCGCTCTCCACGATCCATTCGAACATGTTGTGAAAGCGCTCATCTGGAATGTCATGCTCAAACACAGCCTTATGCGACGGAGACAAGTACAAAAAGTCGCCTTCGGCATTAATCATGCTGATGATATCGGACGTATTTTCAGCGATGATCCGGTACAGCTCCTCGCTTTTTCTGACTTCTTCCTCCATATGCTTGCGCGCCGTAATGTCGTTGCGAATGGAAACGTACTGATAGATTTTCCCGGCAGTATTGACGAATGGCACAATCGTGGTGTCCACCCAGTACAAGCTGCCGTCTTTGGCCCGATTACAGATTTCGCCCCGCCACACTTTGCCCGAGCCGATGCATTTCCACATCTGCTGGAAAAACGACTTGGGATGGTGCCCGGAGTTGAGCAGCCGATGGTCTTGCCCGAGCAGCTCGCTGCGGCTGTATTTGGATATGCGGCAAAATTGCTCGTTCGCCCGCAGAATAATCCCGCGGTGATCGGTAATCGCGAGGATCGTCGACTGGTCGAGCGCATACTTTACGTCAGCCAGCTCCCGCAGGACGACTTTCAGCTCCCCGTCCTTTTCCTGCAGCAACTCTTCCCACTCTTCTGGAGTCAAAACTTCCATCAATTTGTTTCTCATCATCTATCACCCGTTTGCGCTCATGCGGCAGGCACGGCGCCGATAATTTTCGTAAAAGCACTTGTCTGTCGTAAAGCGCGTTGCAGCAAAGCCTTTGCCAAAGTGCTGGAAAGAAAAAGTAGTTCTTTGGTAGGGAGACGCGTTGCGTAAATGCTCGCCCTGATATGCTTCGCAGCAGCGTCGCTACTCACGGACTTTTCGCAAAACGACAAGTTTGCTTCATTTTACCATGTATCGGCTAAAGATCAATAAGCACGCATGTGTTAGAAGCGACATTTTTGCAAACTTCGCGCTCGCTGGCGGGAGGCTTGACACTCCGGGGAAAACAGGGACCAAAGGCGCAAAAAAAAAAGAACCCGTTTCAGGTTCTTTTACCAGGTGAGAAACAGTTTGTCGTGCACATCTTCGTTGACCATTTCTTCGCCCGCTCTCTGCAGACGGTTTATCATGGAAATGCCGCAGTTTACCAATATGCTCCTCGCAAACAAGCCGGCTGGCGGCTGCACGCCGATGTCTTCGGCTTTCGATTTTTTCTTGCCGTTGATCGAGAGCATTACTTTTGCGCCTCTTTGCTTGCAGGCGTATATCGCATCCCACAAGTCTTCGATCCTGAACGTCTGCGAACCGTACAGGATGCTTTGGCTGTGCGTGTATGGCGGGTCACAGTAAACCAGGTCGCCTTCGCCAGCCAGTCCCATCACTTCTCGGAAATCTTTATGCATAAACGTTACTTCCTTCACCAGTTGATGCCAAATTTCTACCCGTTTGGCAAACGCCTCGGGCGGAATCGGCTTGTGCGGCCCAATCGGTGTGCTCATATAGCCATCGCTTTTTCGGAAGCGCACGACACCGGAATAGCACGTTCTGGTCAAAACCGCAAAATCGAGCGCATTGAACGTTTGATTGAATCTTTCCCTGATTTCCAAATATTTTTGTTCTCTGTTGTCGTTGTAATCTTTTATACAAGCCTCGTAATGGCGGACCAATGTGTCCGGATCGTTTTTCACATACTCAAAAATGCCGATCAGAAAAGGAAGAATATCGCCGCCGATGGCCTGCTTGTAACGGGGAAACAAGCTGTTCCGGTTTTCTGCCGCCAGCTTTCCCAATACGGCGCCGCTCCCCAAAAACGGCTCTACATACGTGTGAATTTCTTCGGGCATGTAGGAAACGATCTCTTCCGCAAAACGGTGTTTATTCCCGATCCATTTCAGCAATTGCGGGACGTCCGCCAGCTTTTGCCGTTCCAGCTTGTCTTGTACGTATCGACTCATCATGAAGAACCTCACACAACTTCTAGATTTTCCGACTGACAACCATGCCCCATTTTAGCATGAATGGAGAGAAAAAAGTAACCATGATGTCACTTATAGTCTGTAGACCAATAGTCTACATGATAGTACTTTTGTTTCAAATGGAAAAAGAAAGAAACCGATACAAAGTGGTTGATACCAGATGAAGCCGATGAAGCATACAGAGATCAAGCAACAATTTGGGGCAGCGATCAGAAAGCTGCGCATGGAACAAAAAATGACGCAAGAAGAGCTGGCGGGACGTACCGGACTGCATCGCACCTACATCAGCGAAGTCGAACGCGGAGAAAGAAATGTGTCATTGGAAAACATCGTAAAACTGGCAAACGCTTTACGCACCCATGTCTCTTCCGTATTTCTATTGATTGAAAAGGGGGAATAGCCACCGTGAGACCGAATCCGCAGTTTCTAAATCGCAGCTCTGCTTTTTGGGCGTACACAAAGCTCATATCGGAAAAGCTCAACTACTCCAAGGACGGCGAAATTAAAAAGTACTCGCAGACAGAAATGGTCTACAAGCTGCAGGAGCTGGGGATTATCATTGACCCGCAAATGCTCGGCGAAGTAAAAGCGTACCTCGACTATCGCGCAGATTTGCTGAACGGAATCATCAAGCGCTTGTTCATGGATGTCCATACGGCCCGAGCTGTGTTTTACAAGCTGCAGGCAGAACTTTATGAAAAGAACGGCTATACTTGTGCGCTGCCGTTTAACAAGCAAAAAGGCGAAAAGAAAGACTACGCCTATTTTACAGGCATCGTCAACATTTTGACTGAACACACTCTTCGCACATATGCTAAGCAGAACGGATTGCAGTACGGACGCGACGTCAAGTTTGACGATAACCCGCTAAGCTTGTCCTATATTACAGACGAAGCAGGCAGGCTGCAAGGGATCATGTCCAGACGTTTTGACGGAGCCTACCCCGGTACGGAAAATCCGCTCGCGATCTGGGAAGTCAAAGAATACTACTACACCACCACGTTCGGCAGCAGAATCGCAGACGGGGTGTATGAAACACAGTTGGACGGCTTTGAGATCAATACCATCTCGAAAGAAACGCAAAAGAACATCCAGCACATTTATTTCATTGATGATTTCAATACGTGGTGGAACATGGGAAAATCTTATCTTTGCCGGATCGTCGACATGCTGCACGTCGGTCACGTGGACGAAGTCATCTTCGGCAAGGAAGTGTTGGAGCGCTGGCCGAAAGTGTTGCACGAGCTGCTGGCCGCACACGAAGTAGCCGTACAGGGACGGTAAACAGAAAACGCCCGCGCCATAATCGCATCCCCCTTCTGGTAGACAGCCAAAGTCGGCACCTGCTTCTGTCTTCCGAGAGGGGTTTTTTAGCGGAAAATCCGCAGAGCAACTGACGCTGCGTGCAAAAAAACAGCCGCGAACGAACGAAACGTGCAGCAAAAGAAAGCAGCACGTATCCATCACGCGCGTTTTTACAGCGAACCTAAAACAACCTGAGCCAGTATGATTACCGAACTCAGGTTGCTTGTGTGCTTTTTCTCTTCGGTCTTCCTGACAGCGCCCAGTCCAAAGGGGCGTTTCCCGCTGGCAAACCGTCTACGGCAAGCGCACCAGGATGCTGCGGTTCAGATCCTCGACCGAGCGGCTGCCGGACAGAGCCATCGCGACGTCAAATTCGTGGAGCAGCGTATCGAGGACGCTGGACACGCCCTGTTCTCCCGCTACTGCCAGTCCGTACAAAAACGGGCGTCCGATCAGCACCGCATTGGCTCCCAATGCGATTGCCTTGACGACATCCGCGCCGGTGCGCACGCCGCTGTCGAGCAGGACAGGAATGCTTCCCGCTACTACCTCCGCAATCGCAGGCAGCGCGTCAAGGGTAGAAATCGCTCCATCCATCTGCCGTCCGCCGTGATTGGAAACGATAATGCCATCCACGCCGTGCTCCAGGGCGAGTCTCGCATCATCCGGGTGCAAGAGACCTTTGACGAGGATCGGCAAGCGGGTATGCTCGCGCAAAAAGCCGATATCGCTCCAGTTCAGCGCCGGATGATAAATGTTTTTCAACACTTCCTCGACCGCATTCTCCGGCGTCACCTCGGCCAGCCGCGAGCAAAAGACAGGGTCCGTGATGTAGTTGGCAAGCCCTCTGCCTTCACGCAGCGGCGAATAGCCGTTGCGGAAATCGCGGCGCTTCCAGCCGAGCATGACGGTATCTACCGTGAGCACAATTGCGGAGTACCCAGCCGCTTCCGCGCGCTTGACCATGCTCGCGCTTACTTCGCGATCGTTGGACCAGTAAAGCTGGAACCAGCGCTCCGCCGCTCCCATCGCTTCGGCGATTTGCTCCAGGCTCGTAGAGGAAACCGTGCTGGCGACAAACGGCACACCCGCAGCAGCCGCCGCTCTGGCCGTCGCCAGCTCTGCGTCACGATGCGCGATGGACTGCATGCCGACAGGAGCCAAAAAGATCGGCGCGCTCAGCTTTCGGCCGAACATCGTAATCGCGGAGGTGCGATTCGTGACATCGCGCATCATCCGCGGCACGATTGCCCAGCGGGAAAAAGCCCTCCTGTTTTCGGCAAGCGTCTCTTCGGCTCCCGAGCCTCCGGCAATATAGTCAAACGGACCGTCCGGAAGGATTTCTCTCGCCTGTTTCTCCCAATCTTCAATCGAAACGGGCAGTGCCTGCGTACTTTTGCTCACGCGCGTAAAGAGCAAAGTTTCTTCCTGTGCTTTCGTCATCTTTCCTCTCCCTTTCTATCTGTGCTCCAAGCCGTCAGGCGCATTTTGGCTTGCCCGCTGTGCCCAAGGCCCGTCCTGCTTTGCCAGGACCGTTCTCCTGTGCGAATCACTGTTTTTGGCGGCTCCGCCTGTAGTCACGCAATTATTCGAAAATTAATACAAAAAATCATATACGTTCAGCTTGCCCTCTGTCAATTCCAGAGCAAAAACGAACAACCCCACAAGCCTGTCCAACAGGCGATCAGGCGACACTTCTCCGCGCTGCCAGCCTGGGCTTGTCCGCGCTGCTTCAGTAAGCTATCTGCCAAAACGTTACTTCCGCTTTCGCCTTTTCGCCCGCCTGGACCGTTTGCTGCAGCAAAGCCCGCTCACGGCTCCCCCGCTGCCATATGTGTTCGTCTCGCTGTGCCCGTTGATGACATTCACGACATTGCCGCTGTTTTCGCCGCCGGAGCCGGAAAACGTTTTGCTCACGCTTTTCGGAGAGTTGTTGGCCGTATCACCGAAATTGATGGTACCCGAGTTGTTCGTAATTTGCACGTTTCCTACAAATGTCGCCAACCCGCTCCCTCCTTCCCGCGTTCGCCGTGGACTACTTATACAGTATGTACGGCAAAACGCGCCTGATTAGACGATGGTTGATAGGTCGGTGCCACAAAAAAGCCTCCCGTATGGCAGACGCCGCGCAGGAGACTTCTCTTCTGCTTTTCCGTGCGCTTTATTGCGCGGTGTAGCCGCCGTCCACCAGCAGGCTTGTCCCTGTCACAAACGACGCATCGTCGCTGGCGAGGAACAGAACCGCCTTGGCTACTTCCTCCGGCTTGCCGAGGCGTCCCATCGGATGCAGCGAGCGGAGCCGTCGAGGATGAGCGCCGATTTTGCCTTTACCAGCTTGTTTTCGTAGCGGAAATCATGCTCGGAAAAGTTGACGACGACTTGCAGGTCATCCCCGTACGCTGCCTTTTGCACCAGCCTGTCTGCGGTCAGCACGGCAAAATCGGTCAGCGGGCGCTGCACCGCTTTTTGATGGAACGGCGCCCAGACTTGCAGATGCTGCCTGATGTTTTCGTGGTGTGCCTCCCAGACGCGACTGTTCAGATGGTAGAGCGGCGGCACGTTGTAGAGCAGCTCATAGAGCATGCGTGTGCCGACCTCGCTTTTGATCTTCAGGCTGTCCCACTCCCAATGGTGGCTGGTGATGACCGAATCGTTGTACACCAGCTTGAACAACGGCAGCGAGTACGCGGGGTCGATGTAGACGTGCCGATACTCGTCCTTGATCGGCACCTGCTTGGCGTAGCGCTCGGGAATGTCTCCTGCCGGGGCCCAGTAACCGCCCACGTAGTACGGGCTTGCTTTGTTCTCGCGCATGTCCGGGTCAGCCCAGCGGATGACAGGCGTTTCGATACCGTGCGCGTAGGCGATGCTTCTGCTGGCGAAATCGTTGCCCGTCTCCGAGCCGATAACCATGTGCCACTCGTCGCGAATGTAGTCCATCCGCGCCAACTTTGCCTGCATATCCTCTGCCTGTGTCGTTGGATGTTCCGGGGAGTAGTCGTCGTGGAACTCCCCCGCCGCGTCCACGTCAATGAACCAGGAATTGAAGGCCACGCCGTTGCCCATGATCTCGTTCATCCGCTGTTTGACGCTCGGCAGCGACAAGGTCGGGTTCAACAGCCTGCCCCGCTGCAGGAAGCCGCCTTTTTTCTCCCCGTTTTTCTTTTCTATCGTCGCGTTTTCATACAAGCTTTTGTCCGCGAAAATAGCCGTGTTCCAGTCCGGGTTTTCTTCCTTGTGGATCGAGTGGTAAGAATCGTACGTCGCAATCAGATAGCCCGCATCGTTTGCCTGCTGGATGAACGCAGGCTTCATGTAAGCGGCTGTCCAGTCCGGCAAGCCGATCCAGGCACGAGCGATGCCCGCTGCCTTCATTTTTTCCAGCAACCGTGTGGAATCACTGTCTGCCCATTGCTCGACAGCGGGGACGGCATCCTGCAAGACGCTTTTCAGCAGCCGCTTGTTCAACTCGTACAACTCGACTTCGTTAAGCTGCTTCACGCCTTTTTGGATCAGCGCTTTCGCTTTTGGATCGTCGACGCGGGCGAACAACTGCGGATGGTAAAAGTCGCGGGAGCGCAGCGCGTAGTTGAGGCCGTCCACTATCGCCTTGCGCTGGTACGGCGCGATGTAATCCTGCTGCTGGATTTCCCGCAGTTGCGCGATGGCCTCCTGCCCGTCCTCCTTGTTGCCAGCCAAAAGCTGCACGAGCCAGTCCGTAAAGCCGTCGCCAAGCTGCTTTTTTAAGCGCGTCCCACTGCACATCGTCCTCGCTCAAAAACGTTTTGTTCCACAAATAAAAGTGCGGTGCGCCGTACAGCTTTTCCACGTTCGGGTTTGCCGCCGCCTTTTGCGCCAGAGTAGCGAACTCGCCCTGCTGCTGGATGATGTGTTTATACAGTCCGGCGATCTGGACCGGATCGTTTTGCGTGACATACAGCCGGAAGCTGTACGACTTGTCATGGTTGATCGTCGGAAACTCATGCGTGAATCGCAGCGAAATCTCCGGGTCCACGGCAAAATCGAGCGTGTTGTTGAACATGTTGTCCACCATGTAAAAGATCGCGTACTTCTCATGGTTCAGCGCAAAAAAACGCATGGAAAACGATTCGCTAAAGGTCAGGCTCTCCTCCCGCAAAAACGACTGCCAGACTTTGTCGCCTGCCGGAATCCATTTGCCTTCGCCGAGCGGCAGCATGTAAGCAGGAGCCTTCACAAGCGGCCAGGAAAAGCTCTCTGTCCCCGTCGAGGTCAGGGTGATTTGCAAGTGATCGGCCGCTTGCCTGATCCGCACCTGCAGCTTGTCGTCCGGATAGCTCCAGCTCACTTCCTGTTCGCTTTTTTGCAACTGCTCGACGCGTCGCGCCGGCAGCGGCTCTGACGCACGCTCCCGGCTGCCGCCGCTCTCCACAAACAGCTCGAACGTCTCCGGCTTCACCTCGAAGGAGAAGGGCAGCGCTTGCTTTGGCGCCGCGAGCTGCTGCCCGGTTTCGATTAGCGGTTGATTGGTTTGCGGCTGGTTTTGCGCCGCACTGTCGCAGCCGCTCATGACAAGCAGCAGCAAAGCGAGAACGATTCTTTTCATAATTTCCCTCCACAATCGAATGACTATATACCTCGTATTACGATGTTTATGAGCGCAAGAAGCGTAGAGAAAAGCAGCAACCTCTTCTCCCGCGATCTTCTTGCGCTGGCAGGCAGCAAAGGCTCGACCGCCATCCCCTTTTTCTGCTCATGAAAGCGTGGAAAACGGCTTGTCCGCTTCTCTGCTCCGCTGCCTGTACACAAATGCCGCGCCCGCCCGGAACAGTCCGTATCCACACAGGCCGCCCAGCACGTTGAGCAGCAGGTCGTCGACATCGAAGCTGCCCAAAGCAAGCCAAAACTGCAAAAACTCAATCGCCAGACTGGCGAACAACGCCGTGAAAAACACGCGGTGCCTATTTCGGAACGACGCAAACAACAACGGCAGCAGCAGCCCGAGCGGCATGAACAGCGCGATGTTGCCAAGCAGGTTGTACGCGATCGTATAGGCGCTGTAATGCTCGTAGTGGAACACGTAGTCGAATAGCGTGCGCATCGGCTTCGTATTTTGAAAAATATACGTGTACTCCGGGGCGCCGTGCCGCAGCATCCGCTCCTTCCATTCGAGCGTGAACCGTCTGCGGTGCCACCTGTCCGGCGAGAGCAGCAGCAAATAGCTGCAAGCCGCTACATAGAGGCCGAACAAAGCCAGCACCCATTTGCGCACGTACTTGTCGATGAGCGGCATGGACGCAGCAAGCTGGCTTTTCAGCTCAGCCACAGGGCCAAAGCGCTGGATAGCGAGCGCAGCCGCTTCCTGCTCCGCATAGCCCTCCTCCATCAACTCTTGCTTCATGCTCGTCACATGATCGAGCAACTCGTCCTTCACGTCCTGCTTTTCCCGCCTGGAGCAGGGCAAACCATTGACGACTTGATCGACGTATTCTTCCAGTTTCACGGTCCTACTCACTTCCCTCGTTGCAGAGCGCAACCAGCCGCGTCAGACTCTGCCAGTCTTTCATCTTGTCTGCCAAAAGCTTTTGCCCCTCCCTGGTGATGCGGTAATACTTGCGGCGACCGCCTTCCTTCGACTCGCCCCAGTACGATTCCACGGCCTTCTGGTTCTCCAGCCGCTTCAAAGCCGGGTACAGCGTCCCTTCCCCGATTTCATAGACTTCCTCGCTTTTCTCGCGGATCTTTTTCGCCAGCTCATAGCCGTATTGATCCTTTTGCGCAATCAGCGAGAGCAGCAGAAGATCAATGCTCCCTTTCAGCAACTCCTTGTTCACAGTAACAACTCCTTCCAAGCCTGAGTAGAGAGTAGCACATTATACATCGTGTTACAAGGTAGTTGAAAAAGAAAAACGACAACATTTATTGATCCTAAATTACTATTGGCAAAAATAAAATAGGTAATATAGACTATTTTCGACAAGCACTTCCATAGATCGACAGGATGGTTCAGAAAATTCCTCCTTACTCCACAACTAGAATACAGGTCCGAAGAACCGGGCAGAAGGAAGATGTCCCGAGCAGCACACGCGAGTCGCCTTTCATTTTGTGACTTCATTCTCTCAAACAGGAGGAATACACATGCTTGCTACCCTTCCACACTATGCTCTACATACGGTTCTCTTGGCTCATTTTGTCATCGGTGCGTTATTTTTATATTCCGAATACAAGTTTTTGAGTAAAATAAAAGCCTCGGAGAAATAGACAAAAAGGAGTATGGCGCGAAGTGAAATCTTTTTTTCGCCAATGGTTTTCTCGTAAAAACAAGACCGAAGAAGAGCCCAAGTACAAGCAACTGGATTCCGACCTCATCAAAGCCACCCGCTACGACTTGGAGTCGCAACACCTTTACATCCAGTTTCACGACGGCCGCGAATTTGTCTACTGCAAAGTCTCCCCTTATGCCTACAACGCCTTCCTGAATGCCGATTCGTTCAGTGAGCATTTTCACTCGTTTATTAGCCAACGCTATTTGCACTACCAGGTCATGTAATTCAAGCCGTGGGCCGGGCACGCAACAGCCCTCCGGGAGCCTCCAGAGGGCTGCTTTGTTATTTCAACGCCCGCTGCAAAAAGGCGCGCGTCCGCTCGTGCTGCGCATTCGTAAACAGCTCTTCCGGCGTTCCCGACTCGACAAATTCTCCATTATCCATAAACATAATCCGGCTCGCTACTTCTCTTGCAAAGCCCATCTCATGCGTGACCACCATCATCGTCATATGCTCGGAGGCAAGCTGTTTGATGACCTGGAGCACTTCGCCCGTCAGTTCGGGATCGAGCGCAGACGTCGGTTCGTCGAACAGCAAAATGTCCGGGTTCATCATGAGCGCTCTGGCAATCGCCACGCGCTGCTTTTGGCCGCCTGACAGCTTGGCGGGATAGACGTTTGCCTTGTCTGATAGCCCGACCTTCTCCAGCAACTCCCCGCTTCGCGCGCGAATGACGTTTTCCGGCTCCCCCTTGACCACCTGCGGCGCAATCTCCAGATTTTCGCGCACGGTCAGATGCGGAAACAAGTTGAAGTGCTGGAACACCATCCCCATCTTCCCCGTGATCCGCTTGATCTGCTGGCTGGAGCTGTAGACGCCGTCTTTCACCAGAAAGTCATCCGCGACACGGATGCTCCCGCCATTTACCTGCTCCAGATAGACCAGGCTGCGCAGCATCGTGCTTTTTCCCGAACCGGACGGGCCAATCACTGCGACCACATCGTTCTTTTGAATCTCAAACGAGACATCTTTCAAAACTTCCAGCTCGCCAAACGATTTTTTCAGATTGCTTACTTGAATGATCGCCATTTCACGCCAGTCCTTTATTCGAATTTAAATCTTTTTTCCAGCCATTTAAAGAACAGAGTCAACAAGAGGGTCATCAGCAAATAGATGACGCCCGCGATAAAAAAGGGAACGATCGTAAAGTCCCGGTTCACAGCCGTTTGCGCGTAATGCAACAGCTCAGGCACTGCGACCGCATAGAGCAGCGCCGTATCCTTCACAAGCGTGATCGATTCGTTCGACACGGCGGGCAGCGCTACGCGAAACATTTGCGGCAAAATGATTTTGGTCGTCGTCTGCCATTTGCTAAAGCCGAGCACTTGTGCCGCCTCGTACTGGCCTTTGTCGATGGACAACAGCCCGCCCCGGAAAATTTCCGCAAAGTAGGCCGCGTAGTTCAACACAAAGCCTACGCAGGCAGCGACAAAGCGATCCATCACCAAATATTCGCCAATACCGGGCAATAGCGGCAGCCCGAAGCAAATAAACAGCAGTTGCAAAAGCAGCGGTGTCCCGCGCATCACGTACACGTACGTGTGTGCCAGCCACGCCAGCGGCTTTACGCTGCTTTTTGCCATTAACGTAATGAGAAAGCCCAACGGGATCGAGAGCACGATGGCGATCAAAAACAGCAGGATCGTCATCTGCGCTCCTTCCAGCATCGGTTTTGTAATCGAAAGGATGTAGTCTGCGCTCATATTTCATGCTCCTATGTGGATTAGGCAGGCTTTGGCTTTCCTGGCAGGAGCCTGACCTTGTTTTTTCGTCGTGACATAAGCGTGGCTTCGCCCATCTTCCTGGCGAAGCCATCGTTTCTTTCATTATTTCAATACGCGATCCTCGCCAAACCATTTTTCCGAGATTTTCGCGGCGGTTCCATCCTGATTGAGCGCGTCGAGCGCCTTTTGCAGCTCGTTCAGCAGCGCTTCGTTGCCTTTTTTCACCCCTACGCCGTACTCTTCAGGAGACAACGATTCGTCCAACAATTTGAACGTTCCCTGATCTTTGGTCATGTAGTAATCCGCCACGACCTGGTCGATGACCACGGCATCGACGCGGCCGATTTTCAGGTCGCTCAAAGCCAGTACGTTGTCCGGGAACTCCGTGATCGTCTTCACCTGGTTTTTCAGCTCGCTTGCATTCAGAGCGTCAGCGGCAGAGGACAGCTTTTGCAGCCCGACAACTTTGCCAGACAAATCCGCGAGCTTCGTCATATCGGAATTGGCCAGCGTCACGACGACCTGCGCGTTTTTCAAGTACGGTTTCGTGAACAGCACTTTTTGTTTGCGCTCATCCGTAATCGTGTATCCGTTCCAGATCAGATCAATCCGGCCGCTGTTCAATTCAGATTCTTTGGAACCCCAGTCGATAGGCTGAAACTCGACCTGCTTGCCCATCTTTTCGCCAGCGGCGCGAGCGTAGTCGATATCGAAGCCGACCAGCTCGTTTTTCTCATCGCGGAAGCCCATTGGCGCAAATTTGTCGTCGATTCCGATAATCAGTTTATTGGCGTCAGCGCCTGTTTTCTCGCTGGAGCAGCCCACTACCAGTGAAAAGACAGCTCCGAAAAGCAGTGACAGCAAAGCAAATTTTTTCATCGTGATTCTCCCCCTAGTTCGGCTAGTCTCTATTTGTTTTTACTCTGATAAAGTGGTAATACGTTAACAAGGTATCATGATAGCACATCATCCAAAAAGAGTCGAGACTTTAGCAAAGAAAAGCGCACAGGAAAAGCATTCCTAAACAAAAAACGCCGGATTCCCCAGCGTTTTGCCTGTTCGCGCGCGAGACGGGCTTGCAGGCGCTTTCGTCCTGCAGCCGATCAGCAGATGCACGTCTTTCTTTTTTGTCCGATCTTGCCGCGCTCTTCGATTTTTTTGATAGACTCCGTCGCCAACGGGACCTTGCACGCCGTCTGGCCTACATCCACCTGGACTTTTCCGATCGCTTCCGCTGTCTGCACCGCTTCCGCATGCAGTTCCGTGACAGACGCGCCAACCGCGATGACAAACTGGTTCATGACATAGCGTACCCGGTTTCTTTCCTGATGGATCGTCTGCTTCACCCGCGCAAGCAAGGCGCTGATTTCCGCCAGGTCGAGCTGCTCGTCAGGCGTGATCGACAAGTAGTTGGCGTACGTGCTCCAGCCGCAAGCTGCAATCATCTCCTCCTCCGCTTCGATCCACTCCCGTACCAGCTCCAGGGCGAACGAGCTTTCGGCGGCAACACCCGCAACCGTGTACTCGGCCAGCATGTACCAGTACGCCTGCCTGACCCAGCTTTGCAGTTGTTCCTTCGTCACCGTCTGCGGGTCGATCGCCAGGCCCGCCAAATACATCGCGTCGTGATTGCCCGTCTCGTACAACGCTTGCACCAGCTTTTGATCGCGCTTGACTGCCTTCACCAGCTTTTTCATGTCGCCGATTCGCACGCCAAAAAACGGCTCCCTGGCACCATGGCGCATGAACGTCTTCTTCGTCTGCTCCGTGCCCAACGCTTCCAACTGTTGCATGACTTCTTCCACGGTCATTCGCGTCCGCCTCCCTTTTTTCCTAGTTTACCCATTTTCCGGCTGCTTTCTCCCTGCTACAAGAGCGGGAAAAGGTAGCGCAAGATCATGATCGAAACCATCCCGACGACAACCGTGCCCAGCAGGCTGCGGGTCACGATCGCAACCAGAAACGTCGGAATCGCCGCCAATAGCTCGACATTGGCTAGTAGCGACAACTTTCCCTCCTGCAAAAACAGCTCCTGCCCGACCAGTGCAGCCATGACCGCGATCGGCACGTAATGCAGCCAGCGGACGCCCCACGCGGGAAGCTCCATGCGCGACAGCACCATCAAGGGCAGCACCCGCGGCAAAAACGTGACCAGCGCACTGCCTACAATAATGAGGAAGATATCCCATCTCACTTCCATCTTTCGATCACCATCCCGATTGTCGATGCGCACAGCGTAGCTACGATGACGCCAAGGTTGCCCGGATACAAGACAGACACGCCTACAGCAATGACGACTGCGCTGATGGCGACGACGATATCGAGCCGGATTTGCTTGCGGCTCATCATCGCCAGCACCAGCAAGCCGATAAACATCGCCGGCAGAGCGAAATCAAGGCCCAACTGCTCGGGATTGGCGATCCACTGTCCGAAATAGGCTCCCGCCAAATTGGCCGCAATCCAGTTCAGGTAAGCCGTCACATTCAAACCGTGCATCCATTTTTCGTCGATCTGCTTGCGCTTCGCCGCCTCGTTGATCGCAACCCCGAACGTCTCGTCTGTCAGAAGCGAACCGACGAGCATGTTCCGAAACGCCGTCAGATGGCGGAAGTAGGGCGACAGAGCCGCGCTTAGCAAAATATGCCGCAAATTCACAAACAAAATCGTAATGATAATTCCCATCGCCGAGCTTCCTGCGGCAATCATGCCCGCAGCAATAAACTGCGCCGAGCCTGCGTACAGCAAAATGCTCATCAAGGCAATTTCCATGATGCTCAGCCCAGCGGTCTTTTCCAGCACACCTGCCGCAAACCCGATGCTCAAATACCCGAGCAAGGTTGGAATGCAATCCTTGACCCCCTGCATGAAGCTTCCCTGCTCACCCGCGTTCGACAATGCTTCTACTTGCAGTTGTTCTCGCCCCACTGCTTCTCCCTCACTCTCTCTTTATTTCACTCCGGCTTGCGCGCTTGCCTCCTGCTTCGCTCCGCTTACTTGAATCTCTTCCCGGTGACCACCTGGTACAAGTCCGGCTTGCTGCGCCAGAGCGCTTCGACCTTATCCGGGCCGAGCACCTTTGTCACTTCCGCAAACATAATATCGTGGCGAATGTACTCGACAGCGACCAGAACGAGCGCCGGATCCTTCGTCTTGACCGCCCAGGCAGCCGTATTTGGCGTGAAGTTGGCGATCAGCACTTCCTCCAGATCACGCGCGACGATTGTAAGATGCCCGCCCATCCGTTCCTCGGCCACATCAGGCGCCATATAGTCATGGTGATACGTCGTCCCTACGCGCGTCTCTTGCTGTCCAAACAAAACGGTAAAGACGGAAATCCCTTCTTCGGTTCGTCTGTCCACCGCCTCCTGGATAAAAGGCACCTGAGGCTCCCAGATCGACAGCCACACTTCCTCGCCAGCCTGCTCGATCATTTGCCTCATTTCCATGAGCACCAGCTCGTCACCGCTAATTCGCCGAATGACGTCGATCTCTTGCTCGGACTCTAAGGCCGACAAGTTTTTTTCCAAATAGTCGAAGGACGCTTCGAACTGCCCGCGCAGCCTGCGGACCAGCTCTCTTGCTGGCAGCGGCGCATACGTGACAGGCTCGGAAGGCACGGTGTAAACAGCCCCTTTGTCAACGAGCTTGCCCACGACTTCGTAAATCATGGAGCGCGGCACGCCAGAGCGTTTGCTGATTTCGTATCCGGTGATCGGAGAGTGCTTGAGCAGACTGATGTAAGCCTTGCACTCGTACTGGGAAAATCCGAGCTTTTGCAATTCCTTGTATATGTCTTCCATCCCGACCTCTTAGTAGTTAGTTTTATACTCACTATAGGTTCAGGTTCGTTCCTTTGTCAATGTGCTTTTCCCGGCACAAGCGAAAATAAAAAAAACCCTCCGTGAACGAGGGCCTTTTTGGCAAGCAAGCAGCCTAAGCGAGATCGCGCACTTTAATGTAAGAAACGTTTCTTACATTAATCACGATGTCATCGTATTGCAGCCACCCATCCTTTTGGTTGGCGACCATTTGGATGATTTCTTCCGGCTCGGTTGTCTCGATCTTAACCAGCTCGCCACCGGAAAAGTGAAACTCAATCGTTTTGGCCTGACTCATTTTCGCATCCCTCCTGTTCTTTCTAGTTATCGGACGGATGGTAAATTTTTGTTACGCACCAGGCGCAAGTAGCTGAGTCGGCCATTGGCAAAAGTCCCGGCACAACCTGACTATATTCCTATCTTTTCTCTGTTTTTCCTCGCATCTTTCTCTGTCCAAACTACCAATTTGGAGCGGACTATTTATGAACAATCGGTTACTTTACCCTACCAAAACTTGACAAGATTGTTTCTCTTGGATTATATTTTGCATAATTCGACACTTCTATACATTTTTCGCAAATGAATGACAAAGGCAAAGTCATCGAAAGGTGGCGACGCAAAACCACGGGTCTAAAGTCTTTGACCATGACAGCCGGGTTGCCATACATCATGAGCATAGCAGGAAGATGATGGTGACTTTGGGCTATTTCCGCATGGGGAATGGCCTTTTTTATGCTCACATGGAAGAAAGGAGGCGCCATTTTATCGATCAACACTAGACTTGTACATGAAAAAACAAAGAGAGAGAAAAATGGAGTGGAGTATTATGTACAAACTGGTTGATTCAGCACAATCTTTGGCTCTTTTCCATCAAATCAAGGAAAGTGTCTGGACCTCAATGGGCTTCGAGATGGAATACGCCAAAGATGGTTCCGACGTCTATCTTTTGTTGTCGGATGAGGACGAACCAGGCGGGACTTTTGAATTTACACCACATGAAAAATCTTCTGCTTATCTGCAAAATTTGTTTCAGGATGTTTTGACGAGCGATATGAAAGTTGTCGAAGTGGACAGTTTCGCTGTCTTGCCCAAGTTCCGCGGAAAGCTGGGACGATGGGGAGTTGCCCTCATGATCGATTATGCAGAAAAACACGGATATACGCATGCAGTCGGTTTGGCAGATCCGGCTTTTTTTCAGTTGATTAACCGTAAATACAACGTCAGAGCGACGCAAGTGAAAGAGATGGTCTTCTACAAAGGGGCGAATGCCATTCCGACCGTCTTCCACCTGCAAGAAGCCTATTTGAACAAGGACAAGCCCGAATTTGCCTGGTATCAAGAGCTTTGCAAACAAATAAAAGTTGAGGTTAGCTGACATGGAACTCTTACAAAGAAGAAATAACTGGGTGGTCATTGTTTTTGCGAGCATCATTACCATCGTCCAGATCGTGAACCTCATCATGGGGGTTCCGTTCTCCTTCGTTTTAACCGTGCTGGGGATTTTGTACGGGGTGCTCGCACCTTTTGCCTACCTTTCCAACCGGCCAGCCTGGCGGGACAAGATGGCTCCCTTCATGAAGTTTTTCAACTTCGCTGTCATCGGCATTTTCATGTTCGTCATCGTGGGACTCGATCCTTGGCTGGTCAACATCATGACGATCATGTTCTTCGTCGCGGTCATGGGCATTTATCAGGACAAACTGATTAACATCTTGACCATCATCGCAGCCATGGGGATCGTCACCTACTATTTCCTGACGAACGGCGAAGCGATTTTCTACACGTCCGATCCTGTTCATTTGATGTACTACTTGCTGGCCTTCTGCTTCGTATCGGCGACAAGCATGATGCACGCAGTTTTCAACAACAAGCTGCAGCGGGAAAGCGAGGAGCAAAAGCAGCAAGCGATCGCCTCCAAAGAGTCGCTGCAGCGCATTTTGGACCAGATCAACGAATCGCTCAACTCCGTCCAGGAATATCAGGAGAATTTGAACAAGGTTACAGATGGCGTCAACGTCCGCGCGGTGGAGACAGTGGCTGCCCTTCAGGAGATCATGCGCTCCTTCTCGATCCAGACCGACAACACCAACGAGTTGCGCCGCGAGATGGGCACGACCAACCTCCAGGTAGAGGACATGACCCGCTCCGTGACCGAAATGCACGAATACGTAGAATCGACCAAAGAAGCGACCAATGAAAGCAGCAAGCGCATCAGCAACATCGGCAACGACTTCGAGCGCTTTATCAAGGACATTCAAGGCACGAACAAGCTGATCCAAGAGCTGAACAAAGAAACGGAATCCATTGAAAAAATCATCCAAACGATTTCGGAAATTTCGGCACAGACCAACCTGCTGGCGCTCAATGCGACCATCGAGGCTTCCCGTGCAGGCGAGCATGGTCGCGGCTTTGCCGTCGTAGCGGACGAGGTGCGCAAGCTGGCCGAATCTTCCAAGCTGTCCTCCGAATCAATCTCTACCTTGTTGATGACGATTCGCGAAAAAATGAAGCTCGTCTCCGACATGATCTCCGAGTCCCAACTGTCGTTTGAGAAAAACAGCGAAGGGATCATGGAGGTTCAGGAAATGTTTACGAACGTGGACAACTACATGCACAACTTCGCCGAGAAAACGAAAAATCTGCAAGAGTTCATCGTCCACGTCCACAGCATGATTCAGGAAGTCAACGCCAAAGTCGAGGTCAACGCAGACATCACCGACAAAAACAAGGAAAGCCTCGAAGAAGTCCTCGTGCTCGTCTCCGAGCAAAAAGAGGAAATCGTCAAAGTATCCGGCGGCTTCGAAAAGATCGAGCAACAAATTCGCGGTTTGAATACGTAAGCAGCAAAGCTGGCTGGATTTTTATGCAACTGCCCTCTCTTTTGTAGAGGGCGGTTTTTTTGCGTGCATGTCTGGATAATTGTGGAATCGGCGAGATTTTTTTATAAAATTCATTTTTCTACATAGCATGTCCCGCCTGTATCGCTTATAATACACATGGAATTTTTACAGTTCTCTTCCATCGTGAATCGATCCAACGCAAAGAGAGGCCTAAGCCATATGCCTGTTTTTCATCGTTTTCCAACGAGCCAGGGGAAAAAGATTGGTTTGACTACCCTTTTGACGGGTCTTGTTTCCTTGTCCATTCTGTTGACGCTGACGATTCTTCTCGTAGCCTCGTATCAATCGAAAAAGAAGTCGCTGATTGATACGACTCTCACTCTTAACTATTCGAGCGCAAGCAAAATGAGCCAAATGATCGACTCCCTGTTCCTATCCATGCGCAGCAGCCTGCGCTATTCCGCCACCGTTTTAATCGACCATCCCTCACGGACGCAACAAGAAGCCATCGAACATCTGGAGATTCTTCGCAAAAGCGGCAACTACTTCAACTCGCTTACTGTCGTAGATGAAACCGGAACGGTTCGCAGTGTGTCCCCGCCATCGCTCGGCACTGTCGGACAGAAGCTTACGACCAGGGAAGCGCAATACGCACTGGCATTGAAAAAGCCTTACATCTCATCGCCCTACATTTCCAAAAAGTACAAGCGCCTCCTGCTGTTTATGAGCGAACCGATCTTTGACAAGGACGGACAGTATCGCGGATTCGTCGGGGGAACGATCTATTTGCAGGATCACAACATTTTGAACATGATTATCGGCAACCCGGAGATAGATACGAGCGGCTCGTCTTATTCGATTGTCGGCTCGAATGGACAGTTGCTGTTCCATCCGGACAAACAGCAGATCGGCCAGAACATCCAGTCCAATCCCGTCGTACGAAAGCTGCTCGCGGGCAACAACGGCTACGACCAGATGTTGAGCATCAACGGCGATCACCTGCTGGCCGGGTATGCGCAAGTTCCGGCAAACGGCTGGGGAGTCATCGTCACTTCGCCGATGGAACTCGTTTACAACGAGCTGCACAGCCAGGTGCGAATGATGCTGCTCTACTTGCTGCCTCCGTCTCTGTTCCTGCTTCTGATTGTGATTCAGCTCGCCCACAAGCTGGCCAGACCTTTTGTCCACCTAGCCGATCTGATGAGCAAAATGGGCTCAGAAAGAGTCGAGCTGCCCCCGGACAAGCACCATTGGAACCGGGAGGCCGATTTATTGACCAAAGCATTCCGGACAGCGGCCAAAAAAATCAAAGAGAAAACCGACCGCTTGACCCACGAAGCAACCACCGACGTGCTCACAGGGCTTGCGAACCGCCGTTCCGTCGAAGAGATTTTGCAAACGTGGACGAAAGAGAAAAAGAACTTTTCCATCCTCCTGCTGGACATCGATCACTTCAAGCACGTCAACGACACCTTCGGCCATCCGGTCGGCGATGAAGTCTTGAAGCAGTTTGCGGAAATCATGAAAAGCTGTGTGCGAAAAAGCGACATTTGCGGCCGTTTCGGCGGCGAAGAATTCATCGCCCTGCTCCGCAGCGCTTCCAGCACAGAAGCCTTGTCCGTCGCGGAAAAAATCCGAACGCAGATGGAAAGCAGCACAAATCCGACGGGCCAGCCCATCACCGTATCGGTCGGCATCGTCAGCAGCCCGCTCCACGGAGATTCCGCTACACAGCTCATCGAACTGGCCGATCAGGCTTTGTACCAGGCGAAAGAGTCTGGGAGGAACAAGGTTGTAATTGCGAATGAGAAAGGTTGTTGAATAAAGTTTTGTGCGAGAAAAGGGCGACTGCATCTGTTGGGGGTGCAGTCGTTCTTTCTTTCGGGGGGTGTTGGGGAGGTGCTTAATTGTTGGTTGGGTGGGCATGAGTTCGTGTGTTCGTGGCTTTATGCTTTCCCGCCTGTATGTGTTCCTGCCCTCCTGCCTTCACACTCAGCCTCCTGCCTTTCGCAAAATCACGCCAAAATCAGGGCTTGCTTCCTTATTCGTTCGCACTCGATTTTGGCACAACAAACACTTGGGTAGGCCACTCCCCGACCGGCACTTGCCGTATTTGGCTTAATTTTTCGGCATCGAAAACAGATAGCGTCCCTTGCACAAAGTTCGTAACCAACAAATTCGAATCGTCCAAAGCGATCGAGGAAGGCGTTGGCGAATGCAGTTTTGCCTTCTAGTATGCCGCCTTTGATGTACTGCCCGCAATATCAATCGTTTGTGTTGGTTTCCATGAGGATTCTGCTTTGCAAGTGCTGCCGCGTGATTAGTGTGCGAATTTTGCTGGGGCGATTTTTTGTTGGATGCTGGCAGTAGCTGCTCGAGGCTTCAAGGACAGCAGTAGCTGGTGGATTTTCGCTAGGGCCAGTTTTTCGTAGAATGCTGGCGGCAGTTGCTCGCGGCTTCAAGGGCTGCGCTAGCCTGATTCGTATTTCGCTAGGTCAAATTTTTTCGCTGGTGCTGGCAGCAGTTGCTCGCCGCTCCACTGACCGCGCTAGCAAGCATGAGAAACGCTTATTACCTTGTTTGAGCCAGATATGATTTTTCTATCGCGGTATATCAAACAACCGCAAGAAGATAGTATCCAACAAATGAAAATGGAGTTAATTGCAGTCATCCGCGAGGGACAATCCCCCTTTCGCCTCCAAAGGCGGTACCAGCGTAGGACGTCCATAATGGGTGGACTTTTTGAGACGATCGGTGGAACGCCAATCGCTCATAACAGGGAAAAACGCCCGAATCTGGGGATTCGGACGTGTAGATTATCGGGACTCACTTATGTTTGTATTCGTATCCTTTGGGTTTAGGCGATGGATGTAAAGGTATTATGTTTCCGTTTTTTTCAGTATAAAAGTATCTTACATCGGGTTCATCAGCAAAAATAACTTCTACACTAAAGACCGGAAGCTTCCCAAAAACGCCATCTAGACTAACTATTGTTTTCTCATCGAGATTTTTCTCCGTAATGAGATATTGGCGTACTTGATTTTCTAAGCTTAACAAAGTTCCT
>NZ_JBYSWV010000079.1:0-11948 GCF_058781555.1 Brevibacillus sp. FW306-2-1A-C05A | reverse complement strand
TCGTGACTTCATTTTACACGAATCAATCATGGGCCGTTTTTTTATCTAGGTGTCGCACTTGATATTACAATCTGTCGAAAAGAAAAGCGAGCGTCTGCTGAGACCTCGCTTTCTGTCTTTCCTATCATGCTGTTTCCGCAACTTTGTTATTGGAAGATTCCTGATCTCCATGTTTGCGCTTTTTCGCCCTATGCACGATGAAAGTAGCGAGGAAAGTGAGAACGAGAACACCGAAGAAGATATAAGATTCGATGTGCAAACCAGCTGCACCCAGGAACATTTTTACGGAGATGAGCGCAATCAGTACGAACGCTGTCGTCTCAAATTCAGGAATACGTGCAATCAGCTTCAGAAAGACTTGAGCAACCCCCCGCATCATCAGGACGCCGAGAATCCCGCCCAGGAACAGGACCCAAACCTGGTTGCTGACACCAAAGGCAGCCAGAACAGAGTCGATGGAGAAGGCAATATCCATCATTTCAACAGCAAGTACCGTTTTCCAAAAGCTTTTTCCTTTGTTCTCGATTTCTTGTTCTTCGTCATTGCCACTTTTGAATACGCGGTAGAGCAGCCAGACGATCAGCAATCCACCGAGAATTTGTACAGCCAGGATTTGAATGAAGTACAAGCAAACTGCCATTCCGAGATAGAGCAGCACATTGATTGCCTTTTGTGCTTTTTCGTTTTCACCAAAGAAGTAATCCGCCGCGATTTTGAGCAAGTAGAGGGCACCCATTACTTTGATCGCTGCCATTTTGACCAGGAAGACCCCTAAACCGATCGCTAAGAAGCGGAATAAATAGGCACCGAGCAAACCGTAAAACAAGGCACGTTTTTTTTGCTTTTCTGGCAAATGATTGACCATGACTGCCAGTACAAGTGCATTGTCTGCAGACAGCAAACCTTCCAGAATGACCAATGAGAGAATAATGGTCCAGTTGGCAGGATTCGTTAATACGCCTTGCAGAACTTCCCACGAGAAAAAGCTTGAATAGGTTTCAATCAGTCCATTCAAAAATTCCATTTTGTCTTCCTCCTACGCTATTTGCTGCCTGCAGCCCAACGCATGTTCCAACCATAGTAGCGATCCATTTGTTCATGTCCATTGAAATATTCGACCAGGCGCTTGATTTGGAACGTATCATCTTTTCTCTCGATCATGGCAACGGCGCACATAATCTTGCGCGGGTCATGGACATCCATACGGACAACGATTTCCGGGTTGTCTGCTTGTTTGATCGTGACAACACCATCTGTTTCCGCCCATTTTGCCACACCATCGTAAATGTAGGCATAGATTAGAACCCGATCAAACTCGCGTACCTGGTTGCCGTTAATGCGGAGATTCTCCCCATCCGTTCTGGCTCCCGTACGATCATCGCCGTCCAGCTCGATAAACGGGAAGTCCGTATATTGGCCAAAATTCCTGCCAAGTGCTTGAATGCACCCTTTATATCCGTCCGACATCTCGTACAAGCAGCCGAGGTCGAGGTCGATGCCAGCAGATTTGTCAAAACCTAAAAAACCGATAGATTTTTTTACTTTTCGGTTCCAGTTCAGATTTACGCTAATTTGCCCAAGTGCTCTGCTCGATTTTCGCAGGCTGATCGTTTCGCCTTTTTTCGTCAGCTCTATTTTGGACAAGTTGATAGGCGGTTGCGGTGGTTGCTCCACCTTTGGAGGCGCTGGAGGAGGTGGTGGTGGAGAAGATGGTTGTTCCTGTGCCACTTCCACGCCAAAGTTTCTGCACAGGGCAGCCAGTCCACCGTTAAAGCCGCTCCCGATCGCATTGAACTTCCATTCACCTTTGTAGCGATACAACTCGCCAGTCACAATTGAATTTTCCGTTGTGAAATCAACCAATGGGAACCGGATCATTTCTACAAAGGTTACGGGGTGCATGATCCGCAAGTAAAGATCAGAAACCTGACGGAACGTCTGCCCACGTGTAATGGCATCGTAAATCGTAATGGTAAAAGCGATCTTTTCCACATCGAGTGGAATCGCTGCAAGATCCAGTTCGAATTGCTGATTATCTCCAGAGCCGTCGCGCAAGGAAACTGCTTCGTTTACTGATCTGGGGTTTCCGTAGAAAATGAAATCTTCCTCCCGATTCACTTTCCCAGACACGCCCAATTGAAAGGCCGATGCATCCAGCTCAAGTTCGTTGCCAGCGCGCCAGCCAAGACCGACAATCACTTTGCTCAATCCCGGAAACTGCTTTGTAATGTCGACCTTTTGCCCCTTCACAATTGTCATCGTCATCACTATCACCTTTATCTTCGAAAGCTTGGGTTCGCTAAAAGCATGGCAGCGCCACACTGTGTCCAGCTTAAAAAAGCAAGAAAGGATGCTAGTCCCTACTATCAAACTAGCATCCTCATGTTGACGAATTACCCTGCTTGTAATCCGAAGTTATTGCAAAGCGCTTTGAGACCACCGGAGAAACCGCTGCCTACAGCAGCAAATTTCCACTCGCCCTGGTGACGGTACAGCTCGCACACGACGATAGCTGTTTCAACGGAGAAATCCTCGCCCAGATCGTACCGGAGAACTTCGCGGTTTGTATTTTCGTCAACGACACGTACGAAGGCGTTGGAGACTTGTCCAAAATTTTGTTTTCTCACATCGGCTTCGTGAATCGTAATGGTAATGGCGATTTTTTCGATCTCTGCCGGTACTTTGGTCAGATCGATTTTAATTTGCTCGTCGTCCCCGTCGCCTTCGCCTGTCAGGTTGTCACCTGTGTGAGTAACGGAGCCGTTGCCGCCTTGCATGTTGTTGTAGAAAACAAAGTCTTGGATGCCAGTCGCTTTGCCGCCTGCACGGAGCAAAAACGCCGCAGCGTCAAGGTCGAAATCAGAGCCACCGCTGTATTTGTTCGTGTCCCAACCAAGTCCAACGATTAGTTTGGTCAGGTTAGGATTACCTTTTGTCAGATCAATTTTTTGACCTTTGGATAAGCTGATTACTGACATGGGGAGTTCATCCTTTCCACAAATCGTAATGAGTTATTAACCGATGTTTACACCGTAATCGCGAGCCAGTCCTGCGAGGCCGTCTTTATAGCCAGCACCGATTGCGCTAAATTTCCACTCGCTTCCATGGCGATACAGTTCGCCAACAACTACAGCGGTTTCGATGGAGAAATCTTCGCCAAGGTCGTAGCGGATCAGTTCCTCGCCATTGCTTGCGCTCAGTACACGAGCATACGCATTGGAGACTTGACCGAAGTTTTGGTTGCGGGTAGCCGCGTCGTAGATTGTGATGGTGAAAGCAATCTTGTGTACGCTCGCGGATACTTTGGACAAATCGATTTCGATTACTTCGTCATCGCCGTCTCCAGCGCCAGTGCGGTTGTCTCCGGAGTGAACCACGGAGTTGTCAGGGCTTTTCGGGTTGTTGAAGAATACGAAATGTTTGTCGTCTTCCACTTTTCCTTGTTCGTTCAGCAGGAATACGGATACATCGAGGTCAAATTCGCCGCCGCCATCGTACTTGTTGGTATCCCAACCAAGCCCAACCTTGATTTGGGTCAAGCCAGGGTTTGTTTTGGTCAAATCTACTTTTTGTCCTTTTTGCAATGAAACGGCCATGTGTGATTCCTCCTAAATAATTGGGATTTTATTGTAATGGGAAGTACAACCTAAAGAGAGTTATGTGTATCGTCTGACAAGATGGGAAATCGAAGTATCTGCCGTTCCTTCACCGATAGCAGCAAATTTCCATTCACCTGAGTGGCGATACAATTCACCCACGATTAGCGAGGTTTTTCCTGCGTAATTATCTGTCAGGTTGAATTTGCACAGTTCCTGACTGGTGGATGAATTCATGATGCGGATATACGCATTGCCGATCATTCCGAAATCCTGACGACGGCTGACGCAATCGTAAATATTTACAACGAAAATGAGTTTGTGTACATCGGCAGGGACGCGAGAAAGCTCGACAGAAATTTGTTCATCGTCTCCATCGCCATCACCCGTCAAATTGTCTCCGGAGTGAACGACGCTGCCACAACCACTTCTCTTATTTCCGAAATAGACGAGGTTTGTTTCTTTTGTAAATTTTCCATTTTCGTTCAGCATGATGACAGAAGCATCGCAATCGATGTTGGCTTGTCCACCACCAAACAGTCCGCCAAGCAGTCCTCCCGATTTTTTAACCGGGTCCCAGCCAAGTCCAACCAGCACTTTGCTCAAGCCGGCATTTCCTTTGGTCAGGTCAATTTTTTGCCCTTTTTGCAAACTGATAACTGACATGTACACCCTCCACTCTGTCTGGGTTGTCACCCATTCTTTTGCAGATTACAATTCGATTATTTCATTGCATGACGATAAAATCCACATAAATTTGCAAAAATCATCAATTTATACCTGATTTGTAACTTTTTCGGTCGATTCCCCGCGTTTCTTGTCTATCTTGCTTGCAACTCTTGGCACAAGGAGGAAAGAACCGTCTGCAAAATCTCCTCGGAAGCGCTCATTCCTGATGCTTGCGTAAAATGAAAGTTGGCTACGGTATTATTGTGGCCGCGAAGCTGATAGATTTCCCCGTGGGGAGGAACGATGGCGAGCTGTGCTGCTTCCAAAAGCGGCATGTCCAAAAGGGAATCGCCGGCAGCAATCATCTGATCGTCTTGCTCCAATGCGCACACGTACAGTGCGGCATCGCGCTTGTTTACGGCTTGCGGTACGAGGTAGAGCTTTCGTCCCTGAATGGACATGCTCCAGTTTTGCTCAGTGACCCACTGCTCGAAGTCGCGCAGTTCGTCGACGGGCATTTTTTCGCGATCGATAATGCTGTAGAAAAACAAATCCTCAGCCATTCTCTCGCGAATGACCCAACGCTCATGGCTGATCTGAGCGAAGCCTGCCAGCATGTCGGAGATTGCTGCGCATTCGTTGGTCATTTTGCTGCGCACCTGACGGCTCCATTGCTCGTCTACTTGTCCGTCACGAAGCACATGGCCGCCGTTGCTCGTAATGGCATAGCGCGGTACAAGCTCGTTTTGGAAAATGGCGATGCGCTGATACTGCTCAATCGTTCTTGTGGTCACTGGTACAAACAGGCACTGCAGGTGTACTTCATGAAGCAAGTGAATCGCCTGGTCAGACATGTGCGAAATCGGCGCGCCATCCAGCACCTCAACCACCTGAAACGATTGTGCATGGTCTGTGAGAAAGCGCGTTCCGTACAGGAGCGTCTGATCCAGATCGCTGGCAAAAATCATTGGTTTTCCCCTCTCATCGGTCGGATAATGCCACAGCAGGAATAGCTCATATCCGAACGTTCCTCCACCAATACACCCCTGTCTTTGGCGAGCAGGATGATATGGGCAAGATTCGGGTTGTCGACTGAATCGACGAGGATTTTCCACGGCACTCTGCGCAAGAGTACACGAGTCGTTTCACCAACCCCCGGTTTTATCAAATTGACATCATTTATTTCCAGCTCCTGCCGAATCCGCGAAATATCGTGCATTCCTTTCCAGGTTGGCACAAAGTCGTCTTCATGGCGGATCAGCTCGGCTGCTTTTTCCTTGGCTTCGGCAGCAATATCGGAAAAATGAGCCGAGATCGTATCGACGAACAGGTTCGAGACATCTTCTGTGATCCATTCCCGATAAAATTTGGCTCCATGAAATTCGCCAGTTGCAATGAGATCATCGCGGTGTACGGTACGACTGATTAAGCCGGAAACAGTCGAGTTCAGGCAAGCACTGGGGATCAAAAAGTCTTCGCGGGTGCCAAATGTTTGGACGCAATGCCCAGGGTCAGCGAGTACAGCCAAATCGGCATCAAGTTGCAACAGGTACTTCTGATTGAAGCGGGATATCGCCTCGTGCAGCACGGACGTAATTGCACCTTTTCCAGTCCAGCCATCCATGAACTGAATCTTTTTGCCTGGATGCTGTTCAAGAATGTAGTGCAGTGCGTTTTCGTCAATGCCTTTGCCGCGAATAATCGAAATACTGTAGTGAGGTGTATCGAACTGGTGAATTTGACGCAAATAGCGGCGAATCAAAACGCCAATTGGCGTCCCGGCCCGTGCCAGCGAGGCCAGTACAAGCTCTTTGCCTTTTCGGGCCAAGATCAATTCAGCTACGACTGCGGATGCCAGCGCCACTTTTTTGGCCGTTGTCTGCAAAGCGTGATGGAACAAGGAGATGTACTCGGCAGAGGGCTGATATTCAACAGGGAGCATTTCAGAATAATGGGTACCGGCCTGAATCAGTTCTTCGCGGTCTTCCGTATTGGTTTCTTCCATCAATTCGCTGATATCTTTTAACAGGAAGGTAACATCTTCTGCTGGATAACTCCCCATTTCGGGCGGTTTCATAAGTTCTACAGCGTATTCTGATCCTCGATCCATTCTGTCTCCCCCTCTCTTGGCTATCAGCAAAACATCACGACATACTTTTGCGGAATCGGCAGTTGAGTCAAAGCTGCATGCAAACTGTTCAGCCGCTCTGTGCTCGTCCCGCGTTCAAGGAACAAGAACAACTCGCTATATCGCTGCTCCGGGATATTGTAAATAAAATTGATAATGGCAGGATCATCCGGACTCTCGTACGAAAATGAGTTTTGAACAGCGTAAGCCTCTTTTGTTGCCGGATGGATGGGGCTTCTCGTCGTCGATTGATAAAAGACGTCGTCGCCCATAAAAGCGGCGATCATCATCGGAATGTACATAAATTCGCCCGTTCCCATGCATAAGGTTCTGCCCGTGCGATATGGCTGCAAAGATTGTCCCAACTCGCGAAGTGTGCCGTGCAATTCACGCTGTTTTTCGGCGGTTATTCCGAAACGACCTGTTTCCAGCAAGTACGGTTGCGTATTCATGAACCCTGACGAAGTGATGGAAGAAAAGGAAAACTTGGTCAGCGCAGCCGTTTCCAGCGGAATAACAATCGGGGCCGTTCCTGTATGAGCAGAGGCAACCATTGTCTGCTGCGCTGGCTGTTCGCCTATTGCTCCATTTGTTTGAATCTCGCCTTTGAGCAAGGAGACGGACGTGATCGTGATGTCCAATTCAGCTTCCAGCTCCTGAAATTTGCGATGATCTTCTTGCGAACGCCAGTCCAGCAAGGAAGCGATGATGTATTGCTTTCGCGGAAAGTAACGCTGGATCTCGCGAATGGTGTTCAGCGCTGTTTTGCCCGTGGTAATCTCATCATCTACTAATACGATTGGGCACTCAGAATATAGCAGATTTTTATCCAGGGGATAAAAGTGATGTGCTACTGCGTGGGAATGCTCTTCTTCAAAGTCAATCGTGGACGAAAGCTCATTGATGCGCTCTCTAGTCGTATGAATGTATTCGGTCTTGCTGCCAAAAGCACTGAACATACTATGTCCAAGTGCCGTAGCCGTCTCTGCAAATCCGATGAACAACAACGGTTCAGGCAATTCAAAAGGATGCAAGAGCAGTTGGTGAAGAACTTCATCGCTTTTTTCCTGATGGACGATACCTTGCACAATCGCGGGCAGTTCTGCGACTGTAAGGGAATACCGTTCTTCGAGGAGCCGGGCGGCCAATGCCACTCCGCTCAGCACAGATGTAGCCGGACGAACGGGCAAATGCTTGCCGAGAACCTTGCTGACAAACAGAAAGCTTCGTTTTTTGTTAATGCGGGCAGCCATCTGAAACAGTGCTTCCGGCGGGAGTTGATACGGATTTTGCTGAACGCGGATGGTGATGTCCAGATTACCGAGGATATTGAAGCTGAATATTTGATGTTCGGGCGAGGAGGTTGATAAAGTTGTTATGTTCATGGAACACCCCGTACACTTTTGATTTGATTATGATTTTTTTCGCCCAACTTGTATGCGGCTTGATTTCGTTCATCTTGTTGGCATACTGGCTCTTGGTCACGCCGTTTGTCTGGCTTTGCAGGATTGTACAGGCATCCTCATATTCTTCTCGCGTAATCACTGCAAGGGAGTGGACAATTTTGATGTGACTCGGGTGAATAATGGTTTTGCCAGTCAGGCCGTTTTCCTTGTCCAGCAAAACTTCCTTGATTAACCCGTCCTGCCAATGATTCAACAGTTGTTGGCGAAGCCTTCTCCCAGATAATCCCCCGAGTTTTTGTTCAAAAGGAGACTGACGAAGTTGCGGTTTTAATAATCTTTCTCCGGTTCCAAAATACTCCCAGACCGGGCCGGATACGACGTGCTCGCTGCCCTGGCGCGTAAACATGTTGACAATATCGCCAATGCAATCGCGAATCGTGGAAATATCATAAATCGACACGTCCGGCCCCCGGCGCAATCCAAACAGGCTGGAAAAGTCGGTTGCTCCAATGCGCACGTTCAGAACTAGGTGCCGATATTTATCTATTGTATTTTTAATAGAGAGCAGTTCGGCTGTCCGGGTTTCTTTGTAAATAACGTCAGCTGACTCTAGAATAGGCATGCCGTACACGGGAAAGGAAACATGCCGATTGCAGGATTCCAGCGCTTCTAGATACTCCTCTGCATTGCGGCTGGTAAACTTCGGGAACACAAACCCTGTCAAGCAAATCAAGTCTTCTTGCAGCTCTTCGACAATCCGGTTCATTTGGGCGACATCCCGCACTCGCACGAACATGATCGGAATTTCGTCCTGATGGATTAAGCCATGCCGCATTTGTCTGGAAATATCGCGCACTTGCCGAATTAGTGATTGCTCCGCCTCAGGCACTTCATGATCACCGATGGCGTCTTCCAGGCAAATCACCATGGAGACTAGGCCCTCGTGTTTTTTGGTCATGATGTCGTGGGAGATTGTTGCCCGCATGGCTGGCATATAGAGCGTTGCTCCCAATGCATGAGCCAGCACTTCCTTTTCGGTACTTCGATTGATCGGAAGAGGGAGTATACTGAACAATTCTGCTCTTTCGTCTTCTAGCAAGTAATCAAAATGCCGCATAATTAAAGAAACGACTCCCCTCTTCATCTCAATTCGCCATACGATAAAAAACAAGACTGCCTCTAGTTTTGAGGCAATCCCGCTTGTTAATTACAGCTGGAAATCGCCTGGATTCAAATTAACGGTCTGGCAAATTTCCCGAACAACCTTTTTTTCTTTCTCATCAAAATTACCGTCTGCTGCACCAATTGCACAACACACACTGATGAGAACTCGTGCTGCTTCCGGATTATTTCTGATTTTTCCGATTGCTTTGAGCGCTTCCATCTTGCCTACGCCATGATCGAATTCAAATCCGCTGACAAAATGGTTGAACCGGGCGATGACATCATTCATATTAAAAACTTTCAACTCTTCGCTTCGGTTGATATAAGCGGCCATCTTTTGTTTTTCGGCGGAGTCTATTTGTCCATCGGATGCGGCAACCAATGCGCATCCCGCAACAACTGCATCCATAAAGTCACGATTCTGAAACTTTTTAACCTGGTCTCGCAAAGTTGATCGAGTGCTTTTAAGCCAGCTCGAAAACGTGCCAGAAATTGACATTTTATTACCTCCATCAACAAGCTTCTTAACTCTTTTGCCTATGCTACAATCTTACAACATTTGATATAATTTGGCAAAATTCTTTGACACTATTTAGGGGCTGCTGAACAGATAAAAAATCCGGTAACCACAAGGGTTTCGCCTCGTTTTCATCGAACTCATGTGCAAGGAAATCAACGATTTCCCTTTAAATTCCTTGCACATGGAGCGGATATGGATGTACGAATATATCTCTCATCGTGAAAACCAATCGCTTCTCCCCGATGATTTCTTCTTGCCGTTTGGCGGCAAGTTGAATAAAGAAAATCGCTGGGTCAAGCTGGCTCAGTTGGTACCGTGGGCATATGCAGAGAAAAAGTATGCCAAGTCCTTCCGCAAATCGTTTCGTGGACAAAAAGTGGTTTCCATACGTGTCGCCCTTGGGGCGCTTATCATTCAGGAACGTTTGCAACTGTCGGACCGGGAAACGGTCCAGCAGATTGTCGAAAACCCGTATCTGCAATACTTCATCGGGCTGGAAGGCTATCAGGATCATCCACCGTTCCACCCGTCGCTCATGACGCATTTTCGCAAGTTCTCCGCGAAATCAACGAGATCATCGCGGTCGAGGCCGCCAAATCGACACCAGATTCCGACCGTGACGATGAACCGAAATCCGGTAGAAAATCCAAAGGTAAACGTACGACCAAGCGTCACTCAACATCCGAGGAAGATCCGAACCAGGGTGTCTTGTTGCTGGATGCCACATGTGCCCCGGCGGATGTGGCGTACCCAACCGATTTGAACTTGCTGAATGAGGCGCGTGAGAAACTGGAGGAGATCATCGACACGTTACATGCTCCACAGATTGGTCGTGCCCGCAAACCACGGACTTATCGGGATAAAGCGCGAAAGGAGTACCTGGCCGTGGCCAAACAACGTCGTGCAAACGGCAAGGTGATTCGTCGAGCGATCGGCAAGCAACTCCTGGTGATGAACCTCGAGCGCAGGCTGCGGGATCTTTTTGCCTTCTGGTTAAACCCCCCTTCTTTCGTATAGAATTCCTGGTTTTGGAAACGTTTTTGTAATTTGAAAACCGTTCAGCAAACCCTAAGTACAAACCCTTTCGTTAATGACTGAATTTTCATTCAATAACTATCTGTTAGAGTGAAAATTGATTTGTTTGTTGTCTGTTGTCTGTTGACGATTTCTATCAACTATAATAGGGTTAAAACATAAAGCGTCTTATTTTTTACTAAGGAGTAGAACGAATGATCTATCAATTTAAAGTGGCATTAAAAGATATATACCCGACAATCTGGAGAAGATTCCAAGTGAATGGCTTAATCACTTTTCACCAATTGCATAAGACGCTACAGATTGTCATGGGATGGGAAGAGTATCATCTCTATCTGTTTGATTTTGGGTCTTTCACGATTACCCGTCCAGATCCGACATTTCCACCAGGAAACACACCAGAGCTGAATGCACGAAGGGAAAAAATCGTTGACCATATCACCAAAGAAGGGCAGCAGGTGCTATATGTCTACGACTTTGGCGATGATTGGCAACATGATTTAATACTTGAGAAAATCTTGCCTGTCCAGCCTGAGAAGCAGTATCCTGTATGTCTCGAAGGTGAACGTCATTGTCCGCCAGAGGATTGCGGCGGTGTCTTGGGGTATCAAAGGATTTTGGAGATTTTAGCAACGAAGTCACATCCTGAATATGAAGATACGATTGCCTGGTTGAAAAAGGGGTTTGATCCCGAGCATTTTGACCTTGAAGGAGTAAATGAACAGCTTCTGCAAAAGAAAAAGCAACTAAATCCAAAAGAATTTATAAAAGTTGAAGAATCGAAGAAACCCATTAAGCTAACGACGGCAAAGCTGAAAAAACAACTGCAATCCCTTTCGCAGCAAGAACTTATTGAATTGCTTGTTGATACCTTTAAATCGAGCAAACAAGCCGAGCTATTTCTAACCGTAAAGTTGATTGGGGAGGAAGCCATAGAGGCATTGCTTCCCGTATATCAGAAAAAGGTGAAAGATGAGTTCTTTCCAGACCGAGGATTCGCAAAACTGAGGCTGGCAGATGCAAAAAAGGCAATTGATGAGTTTGAAAAGATCACCCAAAGCCCAAACCATACGTTGGAATTAATGCTCTTTTACGTTGAAATGGGTGTGGAATTTACCAATGCTTATGGCGATATAGATTCACGATTTTATGAAAGTATTCTGAAGATGTTTGCATCGGTCATCGACAGGATAAACGCGGACGACGGATACGATTTGTTTGAGGAGTTTGAGGAAAGAATCGCCGCTGTCGTTGAAAAAACGGAAGGAATCGGTTGGGGGTTCCACGAAAATATGCAGTATATTCATGAGGCAATTAGATGGTTATAGATTGTGTGCTTCAAACCACATCACGAATGTCATGCAAAAATTAGGTGTCAAAGGTCGATCTCAGGCAGTAGTCGAACTCGTTCGACTTGGTGAACTAGAGAT
>NZ_JBYSWV010000078.1:0-11950 GCF_058781555.1 Brevibacillus sp. FW306-2-1A-C05A | reverse complement strand
GAAATATTTGTATCTCCTTCAATCTTCCGACAAGAGCTTTAAGATGTCAAAGTTAAAAAACAGAGAATGAGCGAGAACACAGGAGAAAACATTACTTTATAGTGGGAGGAATATGATGGGAAGGAACGAATCCTAGTTAATAAAGATGGAATAGTCTGAATGTTTTGGAGGTGCTTGTATGCTGCGAATGATTACGATTGGCAACTTGCTGGATGAGGCAGCCAGACTGTATCGGGACAAGGAAGCGTTGGTCTATCAGGAGCGATCGCTCCGCTATTCGTTCGCCCAGTTTCAGGAGGTGTGCAACCGGGCGGCACGAGGCTTCATGTCGCTCGGGATTCAAAAAGGCGAAAACATCGCCATCTGGGCCACCAATGTACCGGAGTGGGTCATTTCGCAATTTGCGACGGCCAAGATGGGCGGGGTGCTGGTGACGGTCAACACGAGCTATCGCGTTCACGAGCTGGAATATTTGCTGCGCCAGTCGGAGTCGACGACATTGCTTTTGATCGACGGCTATCGCGACGCCAACTACCTGGAGATGATCCGGGAAATTTGTCCGGAGCTTGCGACGTGCGAGCCCGGAGCTCTCGTGTCCAAGCGGTTGCCGAACTTGCGAAATGTCGTCTACTTGGGCGAAGAGCGCCAGCCCGGCATGTTTTTATGGAAAGACTTGTTGGAGCGAGCCGAGCTGGTCAGCGAGGAAGAACAGCGTTTGCGCCAGGAGTCGCTGTCTTTCGATGACGTCATCAACATGCAGTACACATCCGGTACGACAGGCTTTCCGAAAGGCGTCATGCTGTCCCACGTCAACATCGTCAACAACGCGATCAAGGTCGCGGAATGCCAGGGACTCGGGGTAGACGATCGCGTCTGCATCCCGGTGCCGTTTTTCCACTGCTTCGGCTGCGTGATGGGCACGCTCGCCTGCGTTGCGACGGGAGCGACGATGGTTCCGGTCATCGCCTTTGATCCGGGGCTGGTGCTGTCGATTGTCGAAGCCGAGCGCTGCACGGCGCTGTACGGGGTGCCAACGATGTTCATCGCGGAGCTGAACCATCCGACTTTTGAACAGCGCGACCTCAGCTCGCTGCGCACGGGCATTATGGCCGGGTCCTTGTGCCCGATCGAGGTGATGAAAAAAGTCGTGGACAAAATGGGCATTCGCGACATTACGATCGCCTACGGACAGACCGAGTCTTCGCCTGTCATCACCCAGACGCGGCCGGAGGATTCCATCGAGCGCAAGGTATCGACCGTCGGCCGGCTGCACGAAGGGGTCGAGGCGAAAATCATCAACCCTGCCACGGGAGAGATTGTCCCCCCTGGTGTACAGGGCGAACTGTGCACGCGCGGGTATTTGGTGATGAAAGGCTACTACAACATGCCGGACCAGACGGCAAAGGCGATCGACGAGGAGGGCTGGCTGCATACCGGAGACTTGGCGACCGTAGACGAGGAAGGGTATTACCGGATTACAGGCAGGCTGAAGGACATGATTATTCGCGGCGGCGAAAACATCTACCCGCGCGAAGTCGAGGAGTTTTTGTACACTCATCCGAAAATATTAGACGTCCAGATCGTCGGCGTGCCGGATGCCAAATACGGCGAGCAGGTGCTGGCCTGCATCCGCGTCAAGCCGGGAGAGACATTGACCGAGGAGGAAGTGCTGGCATACTGCGAAGGAAAAATCGCCCGCTTCAAGACGCCGCGCTACATTCAGTTTGTGGACGAATACCCGATGACGGCGTCCGGCAAAATTCAAAAATTCAAGCTGCGTGAACAGGCGCTGGCGACGTTTGGCCTCACAGATCCCGCCCAGACCGAGCTAGCGTAAGCAAACGAAGCGCCAGGATATTTTCCTGGCGTTTTGTTGTGGCAATCCTTTACAACCTAGCAACTCTTTACTATGATGAGTGGAAATGCTAGGAGAGGGGAAGCAAAAGATGGAAGTTCGACGATTGGGACCAGAGGATACAGAAGCGTTCGTCAAAGTAAGGCTGGAAGGGCTGCAAACCGACCCGGACGCGTTCGGCGCCACCTATGAAGAGGAAATCAAGCGCCCGATGGCCGAATGGCAGGAACGGCTTTCCCAGGGGCCTGAGGGCGACAGCGGCTATTTCGGCGCTTTTGTCGGGGGCGAGCTGGCGGGCATCATCGGCTATTTCCGGCACCGCGGACTGAAAGCGAGACACAAAGCTTCCGTCGTATCCATGTACGTCCGCGAAGCGCATCGCGGAACAGGTGTTGCGGCCGCGCTGATGCAAGAAGAGCTGGCCTATTTGAGACAGCGGGGCGACATCGACCAGGTACAGCTTGCCGTTGTCACGACAAACCCCGGCGCGGTGCGCTTTTACGAAAAAATGGGCTTTTTGCCGTACGGCTTGGAAAAACGGGCGTTGAAAACAGGGGAGCGCTACGTCGACGAGACGCATATGTACATGCTGTTGCACGATTGACAGTTGCCGTACGTGATGACGGCACACCGAAGCGGCCACGCGGGTCGCATGGCCCCGTGCATGTGACAGTCTCCCCCCATCGGTTGGTGGAGGCGGGGGGATGCGAACCTCCGTCCGACCTTGGTGCCCCATCGGGGGAAAACAGCGGATCCAAGCAAAAAAGCGAAGGCATGAACAGCTTGCATGCCTTCGCTTCGCTATGAGACGGACTTTTTTTCGTGGGCCAGCTTAACGAGCTTGACGGCTTGCCTCGTAAGCGGCGATTTTGTCTTCGTACTGCAACGTGATGCCGATATCGTCGAGGCCGTTCAGTAGGCAGTAGCGGCGATACGGATCGACCTCGAACGGGTAGGACAGACCTTCGCTGTCGCGCACTACCTGCTCCTCAAGGTCAATGGTCAGCTCGTAATTTTCGCGGCTTTGCGCGCGCTGGAACAGTTCATCTACCTGTTCTTCGCTGAGCTTGATCGGCAGGATGCCGTTTTTGAAGCAGTTGTTGTAAAAAATGTCCGCAAACGACGGAGCGATCACACAGCGGAAGCCGTAGTCCAGCAAGGCCCAGGGAGCGTGCTCGCGCGACGAGCCGCAGCCGAAGTTGTTGCGAGCGAGCAGCACGGTCGAATCTTTGTACGCTGGCGTGTTCAAAATAAACGAGTCAATCGGCGTGCCATCGGCCGCAAAGCGCCATTCGTAGAACAAAAACTGGCCAAAGCCGCTGCGTTCGATGCGCTTGAGGAACTGTTTCGGGATGATGGCGTCTGTATCTACGTTGACACGGTCCAATGGTGCGACCAGTCCGGTATGGACGACAAATGGGTTCATTGGAATACCTCCTTGCTTACGCTCTCTCTTTTCCATTCACGTACGTCTACGAAGTGGCCTGCAATCGCTGCCGCTGCCGCCATTTCCGGGCTGACCAGGTGCGTGCGTCCGCCGCGGCCCTGGCGGCCTTCGAAGTTGCGGTTGGAGGTAGAAGCGCAGCGCTCTCCTTCCGACAGGACATCCGGGTTCATCGCGAGGCACATGGAACAGCCGGATTCGCGCCAGTCAAAGCCGGCTTCCTGGAAGATGAGGTGCAAGCCTTCTTCTTCTGCCAACTGCTTGACAGCCTGGGAACCAGGTACGACCATGGCGTGCACGTTAGGGGAGACTTTGCGTCCTTTTGCCACTTCCGCTGCTTTGCGCAAGTCTTCGATCCGACCATTTGTACAGGAGCCGATGAAGACGCGGTCGATCTTGATTTCGCTCATCGGCGTGCCTGGAGCCAAATCCATGTAGGCGAGCGCGTCTTGAGCCGCTTTGCGTTGTGCTGCTGTTTCAAAAGACTCGGGGTCTGGAACGGTGCTGGTAATGTTGGTGCCCATGCCAGGGCTTGTTCCCCAGGTCACTTGCGGCGCGATGGTAGCCGCGTCGATTTCGACACAGGTGTCGTAGGTTGCGCCTTCATCGGTGCACAGTTGCTTCCACGCTTCTACGGCTGCGAGGAAATCTTCGCCTTGCGGAACGTAGCGTCTGCCTTTCAGGTAGTCGAACGTCGTCTGGTCCGGAGCGATCAGCCCGGCGCGTGCGCCACCCTCGATCGTCATGTTGCAGACGGTCATGCGCTCTTCCATCGTCAGCTTGCGGATGGCTTCGCCCGTATATTCCACGACATAGCCGGTAGCAAAATCAGTTCCGTATTTTGCGATAATCGCCAAAATTAAGTCTTTTGCGCTGACGCCAAAGGGCAGCTCGCCGTTCACGCGGACTTCCATCGTTTTTGGCTTCAACTGCGGCAGACACTGTGTCGCGAGAACGTGTTCGACCTCGCTCGTTCCGATTCCGAAGGCGAGAGCGCCGAAAGCACCGTGCGTAGAAGTGTGGCTGTCGCCGCACACGATCGTTTTGCCGGGGTGGGTCAGGCCAAGCTCCGGGCCGATGACGTGGACGATCCCTTGGTCCGGGCTGTTCAGGTCAGCGAGCGTAATGCCAAATTCGCGGCAGTTTTCGGTCAGCGTCTCCATTTGCTGGCGGGAGATCGGGTCTTTGACATTGAAGCGATCCGCTGTCGGCACGTTGTGGTCCATGGTGGCAAAAGTCAGCTCAGGACGGCGTACTTTGCGGCCAGCCAGGCGGAGTCCTTCAAACGCCTGCGGGGAAGTGACCTCGTGCACCAGGTGCAGGTCGATGTACAACAAGGTCGGCTTGCCGGCTTCCTCGTGAATCACGTGATTGTCCCAAATCTTTTCAAACATCGTGCGGGGTTTCATCAATGATTTCCTCCTTCGTGCGAAAACTCTTAACAAGGTTGTATCATGGCAAAGGAAATAGTTCAAAGATATAATAATTATGAGAAGGATAGCTTTTGCCTATCGGGAGGTTTTTTATGGAGTTACGACAGATTCGCTATGTGCTCGCGGTTGCGGAGGAACGCAGCTTTTCGCGGGCAGCCAACCGTCTGCATCTGGCTCAGCCGTCGCTTAGCCAGCAGATTGCCAAACTGGAAAAAATACTCGGGGTTAGCCTGTTCCATCGTTTGCCCCAGCACGTCGAGCTGACGGACGCGGGCCAACGGTTCGTGCAGGTCGCCCAAACACTCGTGGACATGTCCGAAGCGCTGGAGCGGGAAATGCGCGCTTATGCGGTCGGAGAGAGCGGACGGCTGTTGGTAGGCAGCCTGCCGATTACAGGCGCGTATGTGCTGCCGCGCGTTTTGCCCACGTTTACCAAGCAGTTTCCGGGGGTCGAACTGCAACTGATGGAGGAAACGTCCAGCCATCTGGAGCAATTGCTCGTGCGGGGCAAAATAGATGTCAGCCTGCTGACGATGCCGATCAGCGATCCTTCGCTTGCGATCATCCCGGCCATCAATGAAGAAATTTTTCTCGCGGTTCCACCGCAGCATCCTTTGGCGGGCAAAAAGGAGGTAGACCTGGCGGAGATTGCGGATCAACCGTTTATTTTGCTCAAGGAAGGCCAAGGCTTTAGGACGATCTCTCTGCGGCTGTGCGAGCAGGCTGGCTTCCGTCCGCGCATCGTGTTTGAGAGCACCAACATCCAGACAGTCCAGTCGCTCGTGGCGGCGGGGATGGGGCTGTCGTTTGCGCCGAAAATGATTACGCTCGCGCCGGGCACGCTGGAGCCGCCTGTTTACGTGCGGCTTGCGACAAGGCCGTATCGGACGCTCGTCGTCGCCTATCGCAAGGACAAGCCGCTGTCTCGCCCGGCAGAAGCGTTTGTGCGATGTTTGGTGGAGCAGGGCGGTGCCCTGTAGCTTACAGGAGAAGTGTCGGCCTCGTGCGACAAACGCGCATTTTTTGTGCTACACTATTGCCAAATCATTCTAGGTAGGAAGGAAGATCCCGAAATGAGAGAAATCAAGACAGAAGCAGAATTTGAACAGGCGATTGCTTCCAGCAAGCCCGTTGTGGTGAAGTTTTTCACCGATTGGTGCCCGGATTGCCACCGGATTGATCCGTTCATGCCGGAAGTCGAAGAAAAGTATAAAGACCAGTTGGACATGGTTGCGGTCAATCGCGATACGCTGCCAGACCTGTCGCAGAAATACGATGTGTTCGGAATCCCCAGCTTCATCGCGTTCAGCCAGGGCAAAGAGCTGATCCGCTTCGTCAGCAAGCTCGGAAAAAGCCGCGAGGAGATCGAGCATTTTCTCGACCGCGCCGTTCAGGTGAATAGCGGGCTCACAGAGGCGTGACAGCACGAACATAAGGCAGGAGATTGACCATGCGATCGATGAAAAAGGAAGGAGAATGGCTCGTTGCCCGCTTGCAGGCGGACGACGACGCCATCCCGATCGGGAACCTGCTGCGCGAGGTGTGGAAGTTGCCGCGCAAGCAGGTCCATCTTTTGTTTCAGCATAAAGAAGTGCTCGTAGACGGCGCACCTGTCGCCCAGCATGTGCCGGTAAGAGAGGGGCAAGAGATTCGCCTGCGAATGTGTCCGCCGGAGCCGCTGGGGCTTGCGCCTGCCAGCGAGTCGCTGCAAGTGTTGTATGAAGACGACCATCTGTTAATCGTAAACAAGCCTTCGGGCATGCTGTTGCATCCAACCGAGCCGCATCATCACCTGACGCTGGATCATCTGGTGTCGGGGCATTTTTTCCGGACGGGGTTGCAAGCGAAGGTGCGCCACGTCCACAGGCTCGATCAGGATACGTCCGGGGTGGTGCTGTACGCCAAGCACGCCTGGGCGTCTGCCTTGCTGGACGAAATGCTGCGCGAACGCAAAATCAAGCGGACGTATATCGCCTTCGTCTCGGGGCAAATGGCCAAGGGCAGCGGAAAGATCAACGAGCCAATCGGCAAGGACAGGTATCATGCGACACGCAGACGAGTGGCTCCAAACGGCGACCCCGCGATCACCCATTACGAGGTCAAGGAGCGCTACAAGACCGCGACAAAGGTGGAGTGCAGGCTGGAGACGGGACGGACGCACCAGATTCGCGTCCACATGAGCCATCTCGGCCATCCGCTGCTCGGCGACGAGCTGTACGGCGGCAAGCGCGATCTGGTCAAAAGACAGGCGCTGCACGCGGCCGTTCTCACGCTTGCGCATCCGTTTGGAGGCGAAGCCGTGGAAGCGTACGCGCCGCTTCCGCTCGATCTGCTCGCCTTGGAAAAGAAGCTGCGCTAAGCGCCATTTGCCCCGCTGCTGAATAAACTGCCAAGGAAGAAACGAGAGAGGGTGGAAGAATGAAACGACCCACAATCGGCATCTTGACTTGGCGGGAGGGCAAACGCTTCGCAGAGCCGACCTATTTCCGGCGACTGCTCAAGGCAGGACAAGAACTGGGCTGCACCGTTTTTTTGTTTTCGCCCAAGGATGTACTGGCCTCGGGCAAGCAGGTGAGAGGATACGTCCTGGATGCGCAGGGCAAATGGCAAGGACGCCTGTTCCCTCGCCCGGACGCCGTGTTCGACCGCTACCGCTATACGCCGACGCAAGCGTTCAAAGACTACGTCGCTTTTCGCCGCACCAGCGATTTTTTATACGCAAACAATCGATTGGCAAACAAGTGGCGCGTCCACGAAGTGCTGCACCGCGATTCGCGCATGCATCGCTGGTTGCCGGAAACTGTGTTATATAACAGAAAAAACCTCGTCCAAATGCTGGGCAAACATTCGTTTCTGTACGTCAAGCCGCTGAACGGGACGGGCGGGCGCAATCTTTTTTCCATCGAGAAGCGCGGGGGCGGCTATCGGCTGCTGGGACGCGACAAGCAGCGGGCGAAGGTCCAGAGCTTTTTCACGGACATTTCCGCCGTCCAGCGCTGGGCCGATCGCTGGACGAGGCAGGAAAAGTTTATCGTCCAGCAGGGGCTGCATCTGCAACTGGTGCCATCGCGCGCCGTGGACATGCGGCTGCTGATCCAGAAAAACGGGCAGGGCGAGTGGAGCATCACCGGGCATGGCATCCGTGTGGGCGGGGAGCGCAGCGCGACCTCGAACCTGCACGGGGGAGGCAAGGCGGTTCCGGTGTTTAATTTCTTGCGCCCGCGCTTCGGCGAGGACCACGCTGCCCGGATTGTCCGCGACTGCGAGGAGCTGGCCTATCAGACAGCGTTGACGCTGGAGGAACATTTTGGCCGCATGGTCGAGTTTGGGCTGGATATCGGGATTGACGTGGATGGACGCGCCTGGCTGATCGAAGTGAACCCAAAGCCTGCGCGGGAAATTTTTCGCGAGATGGGCGCGACCGAGCAGTACAGACAGGCGATCCGGCGGCCGCTGGAGTACGCGCTCTATTTGGTAAAAACGCAGGGGCGCGAAGGACGGGAGCCTTTTTTGAAGCGTAAAGTGGCAAGTCGGTAGGGAAGACGGAAGAGAAGGAAACAGCCGAGCTGAGAAAGCATCGGCTGTTTGGTGTGCGTGTGGGGGGAGGCAGTAGGAAGTTTTTGGGAGAAATCTCCAAAAATTCTTTCCAAACAGTATGCCGTCACTCATCCATTTTTGAAACCCGAACAATGTCCTGTTTTTGACGATTGACGATTAATTGGAATACATCAGGACGACTGTAATGGCCTACCACATCGAAATCATATCGGCTTTGCGTGACCAAGGAAAGATCCAGATTTGCAATCAGAATGCCTTCCTGATTATAAAGAGGTTCCACAATATATTCCCCAAGTGGTCCAACGATGGCGCTGCCCCCTCTGCATAAAATGTCGGGGTCCTGCCTAATGTCATCGTAACAAGCCAAGTCTGTCGGATACGTATCTTTAGTCACGAACTGGTTGCAGGAAATAACAAAGCAACGCCCTTCACAGGCAATATGCTGTATAGTGGCCTGCCAGGTGTCTCGGGCATCTGCCGTAGGAGTAATAAAGATGTCAATCCCTTGAGCGTACATGGCTGTTCGAGCAAGCGGCATGTAATTTTCCCAGCAAATCAAACCGCCAATTCTTCCGAAGGGAGTATCGATGACCGTTAGCGTGCTTCCATCCCCTTGCCCCCATAACAGTCGCTCAGAACCTGTTGGCACGAGTTTTCTGTGTTTGCCCAGAACATTCCCGTCCGGGCCTATATACACAATGGAATTGTATAAAGTTCCTCTACTGAATTCCCGATCCCGTTCCACGACGCCTATAGCTAGATAGACTCCGGTCTCTCTGGCAAGCTCACCTAGAAGCTCCGTTTCTACGCCAGGTACGTCAATCGAATTTTCCCAGTATCGTTCCCAGTCACTTCGTCCAGCGGTATTCCGGCTCCCGACACGTGTACCAAAGTATAACCCTCTCGGATAACCCGGCAAGAAAACTTCCGGAAAGACAACTAAATTCGCTCCTTTTCCAGCAGCTTCCTTCGTCATCCTTACAATTTTGTCCAAGGATGATTGCTTGTTAAAAAGAATAGGTGCGGATTGGACAACTGCTACACATATAGCTCTTCTATTCATTTTAGTAAGTTCCCCTTATTTTTAAATTTTTTCAGAGTAATAATGGGAAAGCGTTGCAATCATGGCATCCATTCGTTTTCATGGGCTAATATTCGCCTGAGCCCTTCCTCCTTCCATGCTTCGGCCCGCCAATATCCTTCTTTAATCTCCAGATAATAACCGTTGTTTCTAGCAAATTCGAAATGCAGTAACAACTCAGGCTGAGCACCCTCTGGTCGTTTGAGCATTTTGATCTTGGATTCTTTTTTGTCTTAAATAGTCAAGTACGATCACTCCTCAATGAATCCCGACTTGCTATCTATGATAAAAGAAAAAGTATGAAAACAAACCATCCAATGTTATATCGATTAAACCATCCACTGCAATCACAACCTACCTGTTCAACAAAGCGATAAAGAAAATGGCTGCTACCTGCCAGTAGAAAACCTGCTTTTGGGCAGCCCTTGCTTATGAGATATCATTTGCCTTTTTTGAAACTACGTAATGCATCTGCAAAGCGAGAAATTGCTTCATGTATATGTTCTTCCTTAGCTCGGCCGAATGTAAAGCGAGCATATCCTTTCTGTGTCCCGAACACACTTCCAGGTACATAAACAACTCCTCTTTTGATTGCCTCCTTAAATAATTGTTGTTCGCTAACGTCTTCCTTCACTTTGCACCAGATATGAATGCCTCCCTCAGGTATTAGAAACTCTACCTGGTCATCAAGTTGGTCATATAACGAGAAAACGATTTTGTCTCTATTCAATGCGAGTGAGTCACGAAGCTTGTGCATATGTATCGAGAAATCCTCAGACGATAAAAACTGGGTTGCGATCCATTCAGGAATAATGCTATGTCCAAAATCGATTTGTTGTTTTGCATCCGCCAAGCGTTCAATTACTGTTTGTGGGCCAAAAATCCATCCGATTCGCAATCCTGACGCGACGATTTTGCTTAGAGAACTGACGTAGAGAACGGTACCATTTTGGTCCATGGATTTTAACGTTGAAATATGTGTTTTATCAAAAGCAGTTAAACTATATGGATCATCCTCAATAATCGGTATTCCGTAGTAAGACGAAATTTCCAGTACCCTTCTTCTACGTTCCAGGTCGAGTAACGACCCATTGGGATTTTGAAAATTGGGGTTAAGAAATACCATTTTTATGCGATGCTGCTTATGCAATTGCACGATATCATCCGGATTAATCCCATGATTATCAGCAGGCAGCAAAAAGGGTCTTAGTCCAGCTGATTTAAATAAGGGCAGCGAATAGCAATATGAAGGATCTTCAATCGCAACTGCATCCCCTGGTTGAAGCAAGCACTGGACAATTAAATATAGAGCCTGCTGTGCTCCAGAGGTGGATTGTCAACAGCAAATCAGACAATTTTTTTAGGGCTTCTTGGCGATACTGAACAGGCGTCATGTAGTCTAAGGTTTCGTGAATGCGATGCTTGTTAAACCAGTTCACGTAATCGTATAATTCCAGCTCCAGATGACGGAGATTCTGCGAGTTCATCTGATTCACAAACTCTGTTTCTGAGGTAAAGGTACGTCGTCGTTGTTTTGGCATTGTAGAGTTCCGCTCCGTAACATGATAGGTTTATTCTCCAAGCCCTTATTTTTCTATCCAATTTAGTGTAGCTGATCCACTTTTTTCATTAAACAAGTGTGCATCGGCCTTGCGCTAAACTTTCATTTTTTAGCCAGAGTGAGCGTTTTTTATCTGATGAAAAATCCAACTTTTGGATGTATAATCAAACTAATTACTGCAAAAAAATCGTGAAAATGCTGGGGGTAGTCATGAAACCTGTAAAACTAGTAGCAATTGGTGGTAAATACTCCTCAAATTTATTTGATGGGAAGTTATATCATTCAATCGAAGTAAATTTGAGCCCATTTGAGCTGGAAGGAAATGAATGTATAGATAACCCAATACATACAAAGATCAGTATTGATTTTCGTGAATTGCCAGGTGTTCGGAGTTGGAGGGATTTGGAGAATAAGGCTTACGAGTTTACCGACGTCGCTTTCGAGGATTACGAAGTTCCTATGCCTGATGCGTCAATTTATTTGTCCTATTACCATAGTCCAGTCTGCGTTACTAACATGGAATTCGGGGAGAGAACGGATCGCTCCATAAGAATGTCGATGAAATGTGAAGTGGATTTTGAGAACGAAGTACATGGTATTCAGTCTTATGAACTTTCCTGTCTACTTGAGATTGAGGATTACGTTGGATGATTATAAAGAGACTTAAATCATTCGTAATTTTCTATTTAACGTAATTAATCAAGATGTTTCTGGAGAGAAATTATTATTCCCTCACAAAATTGAATACAATAAAAAACAAGCTAAGAATAACAGAAGAATTGAAAAGGCTGCCTAAGTTTTAACGGCAGCTTTTGGTTAGTTAACTGGATTCGATAGTTGAAGATAGTAGTGCCAAATATTCAAGCCCCGAAATTTGATTTGAGTCATCCCCCCTTATCTTGTCAAGCTGTATCTTCACCCTTATCCATTTGGATAACATCTGTGAATGCTAATCAAAAAGTTGACCATTTTTGGAGCAAACGCTCATCTTCGAGTTGACCACCTACGATGCTTTTTT
>NZ_JBYSWV010000077.1:0-12223 GCF_058781555.1 Brevibacillus sp. FW306-2-1A-C05A | reverse complement strand
AGAGCTTTAAGATGTCAAAGTTAAAAAACAGAGAATGAGCGAGAAAACAGGAGAAAACATTACTTTATAGTGGGAGGGATACGATGGAGTGCGTCCGTGACTACGCCATGTACGCCGCAGTCTTTGGGCTGTTCAGCTTCTCCTGGTTCGGCTGGGCGCAGGAAAAGCCCCGACCGGGCTGGCGCAACTATCTCGGCATGGCTGCAGGCGCCGCGCTGCTCGTCTGCCTCGTGGGCGTCTACCTGAGTGTAACCAATTGGCATGCCCCTTCCGCGCTGTCTGACCGGACTGCTTTTCAACGTTACTTGCTCCTCGTGTCTGTCGAATTTGCCCTTGCTCTGGCGGGAGCGCTTGTGCTCTTGAAAAAGCGGCGCAAGGACGAGATTGCCCCGTGGATTGCCTTGATCGTCGGCCTCCATTTTTTCGGGCTGAAAAATGTGTTTGCGGATGCGGGTTTATCCGTTTTGGCCGTGCTGCTGATTGTCGTCGCCCTTGTTTCCCGTCCGATCGCGCGCAAGCTGCAAGTGGCGAGCAGCGCGATTACCGGCATTGGCGTGGGGACGGCATTGTTTGCCTTTGCCATTTTGGGGCTGATCCGGTTTATGTCGGTGTAGCCGGTAGCTGGCCTTGAACAGCCCTATTTTTCCGAATCGTCTGACCACACTTTAAAAAGAAAGCCAGCGCGCTCTGGTTTGTCCGTTTTCATGCCCATTCCCCCTCGTTATGACTCGGCAAAATCGTTTTGCCACGAGTATGCTAAGCAAAAGGCATCTCGAATCATGTCAGCTTTCGATAGAGCCATCACTTTTTTTCGATAAAAGGAGCCAAAACACATGGATATAGATACCATCCGGGCTTTTGTCACGGTCGCCGAGCTGAAGAGTCTGTCTGCCGCCGCCTTTCGCATGAACCATCTGCAATCCAACATGACAGCGAAAATCAAAAAGATCGAAACGCATTACGAAAAGCAGTTGTTCATCCGCAGCTCCAAAGGAATGGAGCTGACCCATGAGGGAGAGAGGCTGTATGCGCACTATAAAAAGTTGCTGACCCTCTGGGAAGAAGCCGAACAGGAGATGCAGCAGCAAGACCCCAAGCTGCGGCTGGGCACGATGCAATCGGTCATCGGCTCGGAGCTGACGGCGGCGTTCACGGACCTGTACGATAAATATCCGCGGCTGTCCGTCACCTTGAAGACCGGCACCACCGAGGAAATGGAAAAAGCGCTGATGTCTGGCAGCATCGACCTCGCCTATACGATCGGCACATCCAGCAAGACGGAGCAGCTCCACTTCAAAAAAATCGGGACAGAAGAGCTTGTATTGATCGGCAAAAAAGCAAAGTCGGGCGTTTCGCTCCAGCATTTTCTGCAAGGCGAAACAATGCTCGTTTCCTCCAAGGAATGTCTGTGTACGGCGATTTTGCTGCAGCTTTACTCCGACCTTGGTTTGCCAGCAGCCCCCTTGACGGAAGTAGCCGTGCTGGAGACACTGTTTCAGTTTGCCGCTTTGGGCATGGGGATCGCCCTTTTATCCAAACGGATCGTCAGGCAGTTTGGGCTGACAGACTTTGTGGAGCTGCCCGCAGAGCATCGGTATGTGGATAAATATGTGGTCACGCGGCAAGGCTATCAGCTCTCGCCGCTGGAAAGGCAATTTATCGAAGCGAGTCATTTCCTGTAGCCGTGCGCTTTCCGGGCACGGCTCTTTTTTTATCTGTTTCTGGCCTGGACAAGCGGTACAATAGAGGGAAACTACTTCACTTGCTGGAGGGGAAAAGCCTTGAGCTACACAAGTCCGAATTGGCACACGTCCGCACTGGTTACGATTGACACGCAAAACGATTTTACTCTGCCAAAACGCCCCGGCGGAAATTCCGGGCACTGCACAGGTGCTGCCGCATATACACAAGGCGCTGGAGGCTTACCGCGCGAGTCGTTTTCCGATTATTCACGTAATTCACCCATGCAAAGAAGACGGCTCCAACGCCGACCTGTGTCGCCGGGAAGCGATTGAAAACGGCGCGAAAATAGCCGCGCCAAATAGCGAAGGCGCAGAGCTGGTCCGCGGGCTTCGTCCTTCTGCCTACACCGCCCTCGACTCCGCTGCGCTGCTTGCCGGAGGATTCCAGGCGGTGGGCGAGCAGGAATGGGTCATGTACAAGCCGCGCTGGGGCGCTTTTTATCAGACGGGGCTGGAGCTGTTTCTGCGGGAGCGCGGTATCGACACGCTCGTGTTTGCTGGCTGCAATTTTCCCAACTGTCCGCGAACTTCCATTTTGCGCCAGGTAGCCTGCTTTTCCGTCATTTACTCAACAAAAAACCAGGCGGCCCCGAATGGAGCGCCTGGTTTTTGCCTTTTTCCGCCTGCAATCCCGCTTTTGCCTAGCGATTGCGGCTTCGGTAAAGCAAATAGAGGAAAAAAGGGGTGCCTACGCCCGCTGTAAAGACGCCTGCCGGAACGTCGAGCGGTTGAAAGGCGAGCCGGGCAACCGTGTCGGCAGTCAGCAAGAGCAGGCTGCCGATCAGGGCCGCCACGGGAATGGCGCGGCCGTGGGACGGGCCGACAAGTTTTCGGGCGATATGCGGGCCGATCAGCCCGATAAAGCCGACGGCGCCCGCGACTGCAACTGCCGCCCCTGCCAAGGCGACGCTGATAAACAGCAGAATGCAGCGGTGAAGCTGCACGCGCGCGCCAAGCCCTGTCGCCAGCTCGTCCCCCAGCTCCTGGACGTCGAGGATGCGGGCGTACAAAAGCGCCAAAGGAATGAACACGATCACCCAGGGCAGCATGGCGTACACGTTTTCCCACGACGCGCCGTATATGCTGCCCGTCATCCAGATGTACGCCTTGCTGGCCGCCGTAATCGGACTGAGGACGATCATCAGCATGGTCAACGCGCTGGTGACGGCAGCTACCCCGATTCCGACCAAAATCAGCCTCGTGGACGTCACCCCTTTTTTCCAGGCCAAAAAGTAAATCAACAGCGAAACGAGCGCCGCCCCGCAAAAAGCCGCCAGCGGAAGCCATCGCACGCTGACCGTTCCCGCCGTATAGGTGATGAACGCGACTGCGGCAAAAGCAGCTCCCCCCGTCACCCCGATCACATCGGGCGAAGCGAGCGGATTGCGGGCCACGCCCTGCAAAATCGCCCCCGAGACGCTCAGCGCCGCGCCGACGAGCACGGCGAGCAGAACGCGCGGCAGCCGGAGCTTGCCGATGACCAGGGTCTGCTCCGGTGTACCGTAGCCAAACAGCGTGCGCACGACGTCCGACAGCGGAATCCATTTGCTGCCCGACTGCACGCTGACGACCATCCCGACGACGGTGCACAGCAGCAATCCCGCAAGAAGCAGCATCGTCTTCTGCGGCAGTAGCCGCGCAAAGCGTCCGGTCCAGCTTCGGATCGAAAATAGCCGATTCATTGCGATGCTCCTTTCGCGCGGTACTCTTTACGGGCCGTATAGACAAAGAAAGGCGCACCGACCAGCGCCGTCATGACCCCGAGCGGCATCTCGGCGGGCATAATCAAAAAGCGGGCTGCAATATCTGCACTCACCAGCAGGATGGCGCCCAAAACCGCGCTGTACGGAATGACCCAGCGATAGTCGATGCCGACCAGAAAGCGGGCGATGTGCGGAATCACCAGCCCGACAAAGCCGATCGAGCCTGCGACCGCGACCGAGCTGCCCGCAAGCAGGATCACGGTGAGCGCAATCAGCAGCTTGACGAGGCCCGTTTTTTGTCCCAAGCCTTTGGCAACCTCTTCGCCTGTCGCCAAAATGTTGACAGACCGGGCCAGCCATAGCGCCGCTACTCCGGCGAACAGCATGTAGGGCAACACCGGAAGCAAGCTGTCCAGCTCTTTGCCGGACACAGAGCCTGCCAGCCAAAACAGCACATTTTGCAGCCCGGACTCGTCCAGGACGAGCATTCCTTGTGTAAACGAAGCAAACAGCGCGGACATGGCCGAGCCTGCCAGCACGATTTTCAGCGGCGTCATGCCCCCTCGGCCCATCGAGCCGAGGAAGTACACGGTGAAAGCAGCTACGCCCGCTCCCGCAAAAGCGATCCAGACCAGTTGGTTCAGCGAGGAAATCGGCAGGACAGCCAATGCCGCCACCACAAAAAAGACTGCCCCGGAATTGATGCCGAAAATGCTGGGCGACGCCATCGGGTTTCGGGTCAACGCCTGCATGAGAGCGCCTGCCACAGCCAGGTTTGCTCCGATCACCGCAGCAAAAACGGCGCGCGGAAGCCTGGTCGTCATCACGATGACATGCTCCTTGAGCGAGGCGTCATAATCGCGAAACGATTCGATGACGGTCAGAAAGCGAATCGGCGTGCTGCCAAGGGCGATGCTTGCCACAAACAATCCCCCGAGGACAATGGCGCAGCCGATCAAGCCAAGCGCCTTGTAAACAGGCTGATGCAAGTATGAGCGCACAACAATCCTCCCTCGCTTTTTTCGCGAAGCGATCGACAAGAAAACTGCTGACGCTGCTTGCGGTCAACAGTTTCCTCTCGCGTCCTTATTTCAACTCGTAAAATTCGTACAAGTCTTCGAGCATGCCCAATGCCGCCAACGGGCCGGAGCCGTTGTTCCAGATCGCCGAATCCACCTCGAATACGCGATTGTTTTTCACCGCCCGCAGATTTTTCCAGAGCGGGTGCTCCGTCCACTCTTTGCGCAAATCCAGTCGTCCGTCATCCCGGGTCGTGCTCGTCTGGTCGAAAATGATATCTGCGTCCATTTGCGCAATGTTTTCCTTGGAGGTCAGCTTCACTCCCCACTCTTCGCCTTTCTGGTTCGTCGGCCGCGCTACGCCCAGCTCGTCCAGAACGAGAGCGGAAAAGCCGGTGTACACGATGCGGGCGTGATCCGGGCGGAAGTCGACAATCCCGACCTGCAGATTGAGCTTGTCGCCCATTTTTTCCTTGAACGCCGCTACCTTTTGCGCCCATTCCTCTAAAAACTTGGCCTCTTCCGCTTTTTTGTTCAGCGCTTCTGCACTCAGGCTCAAGGTGTCTTTCCAAATATGCACCTCTTCGGTCATCACCGTCGGCGCAATCGCGGACAGTTGCTCGTAAATTTTTTCGTGACGGGTCTTGGAGGCAATGATGAGATCCGGGTGGAGAGCTACAATCTCTTCCAGGTTCGGCTGGTTTTCCGAGCCCAGGTTGGTCACGCCGTCCATCTTGTCTCGAATGTAGTTGTACCACGGCTGCTCAATCCACGACTCTACTGCGCCTACCGGCTTGACGCCAAGCAGCAGGGCGGCATCGGTGGCGCCCTGGAACAGCGTCACGACTTTGGTCGGCGTGCCTTTTACTTCTGTTTTTCCCATCGCGTGGGAAACGACCCGGACGTCCTGTTGTCCCGCGTCTTTAGCTGGTTCGGCCGCTGCTTGCGGCTGGCTTTGCGCCGGTTGTGTCTCCGTCGTCCCCGCTGTTGCCGTTCCTTGCCCGCTCGCTCCGCAGCCTGCGAGCACGAAGGCAACGAGAAGCACGGCGCTGAAAATGAACGACCATTTTTTATCGATCAACACTGCTGTTTCCCCCTTTTGTTTTTCCGATGATTTCCTTGTCAATAGAAAGCTCACTGGCGCTTTTCTGCGCTTTCGTGCAGCGGGCCGATATGCGGAAGCACCATGAATTTCATCCATAGCTGGTTTAGGAGCAGCAAAACGGCCGAGCCGACAAAAATCAGCGGCAAGCCGAAACCGCTCGCAATCGCTCCCATGGCAAACGTCCCCGCCATGCCGCCCAAAAAGACAGCGCAATTGTGGTAGCTGTACGTCCTGCTCTCCATTCCTTTTGGCGCGTACTGCCGCAGGAGAACGTGCAGAGAGGGCATCATCCCGCCCAGGCATGCTCCCGTGCAAAAGCGCAGGGCGATGAATTGCCATAATTGCTGGACAAAGGCTTGCGGCACCAAAAAAACGATCGAACCGAACACGGCGAGGTTGAAAATCCGGTGGGAGCCGAACTTGTCGCCCCACTTTCCGAGTTGGGGAGCCGCGAGCATATTGGCAAGGCCCATGACCGCCGTCGTCACGCCCGCCATGATAACTACGTTGTCCTGATCGGGAAGCAACTGTTGGACGTACAGCGGGATGAGCGGCAACGTACCGACCATCGCTGCTCTGGCGATTGCGGCAGAGACGAACAGCGCGCCGAGCGGCTTTTTGCCCGCGATGTGCCGCAAATCGGCGAGAAAGTTCGTTTTCTCCATAAGCCGCTGCTCGTTTGCCACACGCTCTTGCACCCAAAAAACGATCATCATGGCGGCAAGCAAAATGCACAGACCTGTGTAGCAAAAGACGGCGCTAAAGCCGAAGCGGACAGCGAGCAGACTGCCCAAAAGCGGGCCGCAGATCGTTCCCCCGACCGCGCTGGCGTGCAGGATGCCGAGCGCATAGCCGCTGCGCTCCTGCGGCGTATTCGTTGCGGTAAAAGCGACAGCAGCCGGGCTGAAACCTGCCATCATCCCGTTTGCCAGCCGCAAAACGAGCAACTGCACAGGACTGGTGACAAATCCCATCAGCGTAATCGTGACCGCGAGACCGAAGCCGGAGCGAACGATCATCAGCTTCCGGCCGTGCCGATCCGCCAGCTTGCCCCACAGCGGCGAAAACAAAAACGCCGTCAGCAGATTGGCGACGTAAATCGCTCCTGTCCACCAGAGAACTTCGCCGGGATCAGACACGCCCATCTCCTGCAAATAGAGCGGCAAAAACGGAGTGACGCAACTGAGCGAGGCCATCGTCAAAAATTGCCCGGCGCACAAAATAAACAGATTCCGTCTCCACTTTTCCACCGTGCTGACACGATCCTCTCTCGCTGTCATCGGCTTTTCGCTCTCGGGCAAGCCGAGCAGAAGCCTTCGCGCGAAGAAACCTTGTAATGATAGCAGCACGTCTTGCGAATCCGGCCCGGTCGCGCTGTCGCTGCTCCAGGCTCGCTGTCGCCAAACTCGCAAAACTGCGCGAACGGATTTTGTTCTTCCCCGAACCATGGGGCAGGCGCGTGCTTGAGCAGGCAGGCAAAGTCAGCCTGGACGCGCTCCCGCAGTTCGCTTCCCGCCTCCGCTTTGATCCGCTTTTCGTACAGCGAAAACAAACGGACCGCCGTGTTTTCCCACAGCACCATGCGCGGAATGTTCGCCACGCGGGAAATCGTGTGCCACAGCGGCGCGATATGTCCGGCGAACAAGCTGCGGATGATCTGCTCCCGCCACTCGCTCCTGTCCCCGGCAGCGAACGCGCGAACGTCCGACGCGCGTACATGGAGTCGCGACAACCATGGCTCGCCCGGCTCCTTTGCCAAAACGAGCTGGCAATGCCCGATGTCCAGCGTGACTGCTTTGTTGTACACCGTCATGGCGTACAAGATGGGGGCAACGGTCAAAAACGCGTACCTTTTGGCAAACAGGGAGGCGGTCACTTTCAGCGAAGGGGCGTGCAAATAGCCGCTCATCCGCGCGAGACAGTCCGCGCACGTCTTTTCATCCAACAACTCTGTGACCGGAATCAACTCTCCCGAGCGCACGGGTACGCCATGGGTCAGGCGAAAATGCTCCGCCAAATACGCCGATTCGTCCGCTTCTAGCCAGTTTTTGTTCATCAAATGCTCTCCCTTTGCGGGCAGAGATGAGGCGGTCAGGACAACAGCGCGTCTGCAATTTCGTCCACCACCCGGTTAATCGCGACAGGCCCGTAAAAACCGATCCACATCGTCGTGTCGAACGTGCGCACATGGTTGGCTTTGACCACGCTCAGGTTTCTCCAGAGGGCGGACTCCTGGTAGGCGCTGGTCAGCGCGGCGTTCGTATCGTCCTGCAACACAAAGAGGTGGTCGGCATTCAGTTCGGTCATGGCGTCCAACTGGATGTACGAGCTGGTCCGCTTGCTGTCCATCGCCATCGGCGGCGGCGCGATGCCGAGATCGCGGTACAAAATCCGTGCCGTCCGGTGCGCCGTCGTGTGCAGCCGGATCATGTTGTCGCGCGGCCGGATCAAGGAAACCGTCTTGCCCCCCAGCTTGGCCGCAATCGCATCTTTCAGATGGACGATCTTTTGGTTGTACGCGTCAATCACGTGTTGCGCCTCCTGCTCTTTGCCGAGCATTTTTCCCAGCACAGGAAGCGTCGTCCGCCAGTCGTCGTTTCTGCCGAGCATCACCGTCGGGGCAATCGCGACCAGCTCGTCGTACAAATGCGCATGTGTATCCGTGCAGACAATCAACTCCGGCGACAGCTCGGCAATCGCGGTCATATCCGGATGATCCTTTGTCCCCAGCCTTTTGATCGCGCTCATTTTCTCGCCCAAATATTCCGGCAATCCGGACGGGCTGGTCGTGGCAAATACGCTGCCTGCTGGCAAGTGGCCGAGTGCGTACATTTGATCGATGTACTGGTAATCGAGCACCGCAATTTTTTCGGGCAGTCGGTCCAGCTCCAGTTCGCCTCGCGGATGCCTGATGTACTTGCTTGTCGTTTTTGCCACTCCCCCCTCAGGGTCTGCCTGTTTTGCACGCTTGCTCCTGTGCGCTGCCAGAGCAGCCGAAGCAGGTGCTGTTTTTTGTTGAGAATGACTCCCATTCTCGTTGTTAATACTATACAAGGGCACGCTTTTGCCGCCAATGAACGATGGCGACAAGCCGGATGGATTTTGACGACAAAGTTCGGGTTGCCCGGCCATTTTTCTGAATTGGCTGGGAGAGATGCCGACGTATTTTTTGAACAGGCGGCTGAAGTAATAGCTGTCTGTAAAGCCGACAGCCTCGGCAATGTCCATCAGCGGCACATTCAGTTTCAGCAGCAGGTCCTTGGCCTTTTCCAGCCGGACGCGGAGCAGGTATTCCATCGGCCCCACCGCAAGCGCTGCCTTGAACAGCCGTTGCAACTGCCGCTCCTGGCAGCCTACCTGGCTCGCCAGCGCATGCAGCGTCATTTTCTCGGAGAACTGCTCCTCGATCAAGCGGATTGCCTTGTCCACCAGACTCTGGGCAGTCGGCTCTTCTGCCTGCTCCTGGCGCTGCTGCAGCCATTCGTACACAAACTGATGCAAGAGCGCCTTCGCGTGGAGCCTGTCCAGCATGCTCGCCTTCTGCCATTTCTCGTGCATCTGGCGGACTGTGCCAAACAGCGGCAGCGGATAGCGCGGCGTAAAGCTGTGCGCGAGTTGAAAAGGGTCTCGCTTCTGCTGCAGCCGCAACAGCTCCTCGCGGCACGGCAGAGCCAGGGTCGCCTTGTATTGCAGCAAATAGTATTCGAGTGCTTCCTGCACGTAATCAATCGCGAGTACCGTGCCTTTTCCGGCGTGGCAAACATGATAAGGGCCCGCCTGATACTGCGCTTCGTCAAGCAGCACGCGAGCCTTTCCCTGTACGGTACACAAAAATGAGCCTGCCGTAAGCTGGTGCGCGCGCAGGCTGTCGCCTGGCTGGATCACCGCACGGCGGACGTCCACTACTTTGAGAGCTGCGTGATTCCATAACAACAAATCGTCCTGAAATGACAACTCCCTTTCCCTCCTGTTCTGTGCTGTGGCGTCGTGGAATTGGATGTGGGTCTATTATAAAGATAATGATTCTCATCATCAATAATGAATCGCCCCAGGCGACAGTCGGCCATATCCGCCTGGCGATGCGCATTAGAAAACTTGGCTACGCCACTGGCTTGACCCAGCCTTCGTTGTCTTTCTACTGGATAAGAATCTTATCCATTCTTGTCTGTATAAAAAAACACAGCCTTTGCGATAGCTGTGCGGTGACCAAGCGTTATTTGCTCTCGACAAACGTAATTTTTTTCATCAGCCGCCGGATTGCTTTTGGCCAAAAGTAAGCGGCGGGAAACGCCAGCGAAAAAGCCATCGGCCATGCTTTGAGCCAGCGCTCGAGCAGCATGGAGTTGAAGCCGAAATTCACCAGCATCATGAAGAACGACAAAATACAGGACATGCCCAGCGCCATTAAAAACGTAAAGACAATCGCTTCGTATTTTTTCGGGATTTTCACACACATCACCTCGCTGAATTTCCTGTTTCTTCCTATTAAAAGACAACCGTTCTGCGCGACGGTTACCCGATTAATTATGGTAGCTTAAAGCAAAATAGCGAAGCCGTCAACGCTGCAAGTGTCGACGGGACAAGAAAAAACCTTTGCTGTATCGCAAAGGTTTTTCAGCAACGCTGCTCTTGTTATTCCCTCATCCGGCTGGCGACGGCTTCCGCCAAATCTGTCGTCAATTGCGGGACGTGTGACTTCAGGATCGAGTTCACCATGGGGGCCTTCAAGCCTTTTGCCGTAATGTCGAGAAACCCGGTCATTTTCGTGCGCTCCTCCCCCAACGCCTCTGCCCGAAAGTAGCCTTCTCCCGTAAAATTCTCGTTGATTCCGGTCAGTGTAAACTTCACTTCCGTCGGCTCGTTCCACTCGGTAATGTCCACCTGCAGGCTGATTTGCTTTTTCATAATCCCGATGTCGCCGGTAAACGTCCAGGTCACGCGCCGCTCATGGATCACTTCGTGGCTGATGTAGCCTGGCACGAGCGGAACCCAGTTCTCCAGCACGCTGACAAATTCCCAGATCGTCCCGATCGGCAGCGGCAGCTCGATATCGTGGATGCCTTGAGGCATGGTTGCTCATTCCTTTCCCCTGGTTGTTTCGGATGTCTCGTAATATGTATGGCTTTAGGGGGCAGGATATTTCGGGAAAATGTGTCGTTGTCTTTACACAAGCTGCTTCCGGTCGGGCTTGCCCAGGCCGGTGTAGGCGATGCTGTCAACGAACACAATCTCTTTTGGCAACTGATACCTGGCGACTCGCGGGCGCAGCCAGCCAGCCCAGCAAAGCTTCCTCGGTCAGCCTGGCATGGCTCGCAGGCTGCACGAAATGCCCCGGGAAAGAACTTCCTTGATGGGTTTCGAGTATTCTGGGTTTCGGCGAAGCCTCTGGGAACTCATTTATGTTTGTATTCGTATCCTTCGGGTTTAAGCGTTGCACTAAGAGGTATTATCTCTCCGTTTTTTTCAGTATAAAAGTATCTTACATCGGGTTCATCAGCAAAAATAACTTCTACACTAAAAAGCGGAAGCTTCCCAAAAACGCCATCTACACTAGCTATTGTTTTCTCATCGAGATTTTTCTCCGTAATGAGATATTGGCGTACTTGATTTTCTAAGCTTAACAAAGTTCCTTGAACATATATAACTGGAGCAGAGATCATGATTAAGACCAGGAAAACTATAATCATTGTTTTTTTGTTCATTTTCGTTATCCCCCAAAAAACTGGTTGTAAAATGATGCTTTTTTTTCCCTAAAGAGTGAAAGCGATAATGGGCGCCCTACTATCGTTAATCAACTTTATAGGAGGAATTTTATATGGCATCTGATAGACCACAATATCCTGGTACTAACACGGATATGAAGCCAGGAGACGTATTGTACTCGAAAAAAAGCATCTCGACTTTTTTTGTTGGACACGTGGCAATTGTAGGACCAGGCTACAATGTAATTCACGTTCATCCAAAGGGACCTGGGTTCGTTGACGATATCAATTACTATGTAAATCGATTTGATGACGGCGATAAGATCCAAGTTCTCCGCCCCAGGAAAGGAGCTTCTAAGGCTGCTAAATGGGCAACCAACCATATTCGTGACGTAAAGAAATATTACTTCAATATGGACTTGAACAATATCGAGCTTAGTTATTGTTCTAAGTTCATCTGGCACGCATTTTACTATGGTTATGATCTCGATATTACCGGCACGGGCCTTACCGATCGTAGTAGAGCAACTCATATTTATCCAAGCGATGTTCGAGATTCAGAGGACCTTGCATCAGTAGTAACTATCAAAGTTTATAAGTAATAAGGTTGAATAAAACCTCGCATTAGCGGGGTTTTATTCCTTGCACAGATTTCCCAACTCTGTAATTTATACTCCAAGCGAAGAAGAAATCCTCTTTTTACCATCTAAGAACAAAAAATGTATTGATTAGTTAAAATAAGTTGCTTTTTACTTTGTTCATTTACCTATAAGATGGGATGGTGAGAAGCATGAATGATGAACTACTAAAAGAAGAGTGTAGGAGAGTTATAAAAAGGATTGCTTGGCGGTTGCAGTATCAAGCAAAGAAGATTTCTACAATGCTCCCATAGGCTGAGACACGGGAGCGTGATAAATAAGTTATAATGAAGCCATGGAAAAACGGAACCGAT
>NZ_JBYSWV010000076.1:0-12585 GCF_058781555.1 Brevibacillus sp. FW306-2-1A-C05A | reverse complement strand
TATGAATACAAACTTTCGGATATCCTCTAGCGCAAAAAAGGACAGTCAGGGCGTTTTTCCCTGACTGTTTTTCTTAGGATAAAATATCAGAAAATAAACATTATATAGAAGATTAAGATATAATAAAAGGGAAACGAGGATGAGGGAGGTATCACGATGATCGAAGCCCAACGAGCCAGAAGAAATACGCTTGGTGACATCCTGCGAAGAAGCCGAATGCGTTACCCGGACAAGATTGCCTTGCAGTTTGAGGAGGAAGTTCTTACATACAGCGAGCTGGATCAGCTTGTCAATCAGGCGGCGCACACCTTCCTCGCCAACGGTTTGCAAAAAGGCGAGAGAGTGGCGGTGCTGTCCCGAAACTCCATGGATTTTGTCATTCTCAACTTCGCGCTGGCCAAAGCGGGACTGATTATGGTGCCAATCAACTTCATGCTGAATACGAGCGATGTGGCGTTTATTTTGGGGCACGCGGAGGTGAGCGCCTGCTTTGTGGCACCGGAGTTTCTCGCCGTGGCGCAAGAGGCGATTGGACAGGCCGATCTTTCGCCCAAGCTGCTGTCGCTTGTCTCCAGACCCGCGAAGCCGGAAGGGGAGTGGGTGCCGTTTCGCACGTTGATTCAGGACGCGAGCACGGACGAGCCGGAGCAGGAGCTTTCCGACGACGATGTCGCCCACATTTTGTACACGAGCGGTACGGAGTCGCGGCCAAAAGGGGTCATGCTGACGCACGGCAGCATTTTGTCCGAGTACGTGAGCACGATTATTGATGGGAACATGTCCCACGACGACGTGGCGATCCACGCGCTCCCGTTGTTCCACAGCGCACAGTTGCATTGTTTTCTCGGTCCCTATATTTATCTCGGGGGCACGGGCATCATTTTGGAGCAGGCGACGCCTGGCCTGATGCTGGAGATGGTCGAGACGCATAAGGCGACACAGCTTTTTTGCCCGCCAACAGTTTGGATTGCCTTGCTGCGCTCTCCCGATTTTGCCTCCCGCAACCTGTCCTCGCTGCAAAAGTGCTACTACGGAGCGGCGATCATGCCGGTGGAGGTGCTGAAGGAGCTGGGGACACGCTTGCCGAACGCACAGTTCTACAACTTTTACGGGCAGACAGAGGTAGCGCCGCTGGCGACGGTTTTGCCGCCGAAGGACCAGATTCGCAAAGCAGGCTCGGCAGGCAAGCCCGCGCTGAACGTGGAGACGAAGATTGTGGATGATGAAGGTGTCGAGGTGCCAAGAGGCTGCATTGGCGAGATCGTGCATCGGACCAGCCATGCCATGATCGGCTATTTCCGCGACGAGGAAAAGACGCGGGCTGCCTTCCAGGGAGGCTGGTTCCATAGCGGTGACCTGGGGATTATGGATGAGGAAGGGTATATTACGGTCGTCGATCGGAAAAAGGACATGATTAAATCGGGTGGCGAGAACGTAGCGAGCAGGGAAGTGGAGGAGCTGATTTATCAGCATCCGAAAGTGTCCGAGGTGGCGGTGATCGGCGTTCCGCACCCGTACTGGATCGAGGCGGTGACAGCGGTCGTTGTGCCGAAGGCTGGCGAGACATTGACGTCAGAGGAGTTGCTCGCGTTTTGCAAGGAGCGTCTTGCCTCGTTCAAGGCACCGAAGTACGTCTTCATCACCGACACGCTGCCGCGCAACCCTAGCGGGAAAATATTGAAGCGCGAACTGCGTCTGCGGTACGATACGCTTCCGACTTCGTAGTTGCCTGTTTGCAGACGGGCAGGGTGATGGTGATAAATGAAAGTCCGGTTTGACTGTGGCAGGTGGGTAGAGGGATAGTGGCAGACTGACAGACTAACTGCGATAACAGAAAACCCGCCCGATGGCCGGAAGCGTCCGGTTTGTCGAGCGGGTTTTTCCGTGTTCTATTTCACATTGGAGACAGTCGGCCGGTCAGGGCTGATGACTTCGAAGCGGTAGCCTTTTGACTTTAAAAAGGTGATGACTTCCGGAAGTGCTTGCGCTGTTGGCGTTTTGGTGCTTGCGTCGTGCATGAGTACGACAATCTCTTTTTGCGATTTTACTTGCTGCTTGATATTGGCGAGCGCCTGTTGGGCTGTGTATTGATTGCTGCGGGCGTCGCCGTTGGTGACATTCCAGTCGATGAAGATGTAGCCTTTTTTGTTCGCTTCGGCTTTGATGGCACTCATGACTGTTTTTTGCTTGTTGTACCGTTTCGGGTCCTGGTATTTGAGGCTGACCGTGTTGGTGCTGCCGCCCGGGTAGCGGAACAAAACAGGCTTGGTGCCGATCGCTTTTTCTATGAGCTGATTGCCTTTCTCCAGGTCGGCGAAAAAGGCTTCGGTGCTTTTGTAAACGACTTGGTAATCGTGCGAGTACGTATGCCCGCCGATGGCATGGCCTTCCGCGACCGCCCGCTTCAAAATCGCTTCGTTGCCAGGGACGTGTCTGCCTACGATGAAGAAAGTAGCTTTCACCTGGTATTTTTTCAGTGTATCGAGTACGTGCGGCGTCACAGGCGACGGGCCGTCGTCAAACGTCAAATACGCGATTTTTTCCCCTGGCTTCGGCGCTGGTGCAACGGGCGGCTTGGGAGCCGGAGCGGTCGCGCCAGGCGGCTGGGCAGTTCCCGGTTTCGGAGCCGGAGCCGTCGTGCCGGGCGGTTGAGCAGTTCCAGGCTTCGGACTGGGAGCCGTCGTACCCGGAGGCTGAGCAGTTCCAGGTTTCGGAGCCGGAGTAATCGTGCCAGGCGGTTGAGAAGTCCCAGGCTGCGGAGCCGGAGCCATTGTACCGGGCGGCTGAGCCGTTCCAGGCTGCGGAGATGGGGCCGTTGTACCGGGCGGCTGAGCCATTCCAGGCTGCGGAACCGGAGCCGTCGTGCCGGGCGGCTGAACCGTCCCAGGCTCAGGAGCCGGAGCGGTTGTACCAGGCGGCAGTGTTGCCCCAGGCTGGCTGTGGATCGCCTCAGTCGGAATGAACGGGGCATCGCCATAGATTAAAAAGCTTTTACGCAGCTCCGTAAATTTGCCCAAGGCTTCTGCATAAGAGTCAACGATTTCTTGCGGGCTTTTGCCTTGCGCAAGCAGTGGGCCGATCTTGCTTGTGCCCATCACATGCTCGAACAGCGTCTTTTCCTTGTCAGTGCCAAGCGGTACGGGAAACGGCTGGAGCTGTCGCGCATAGGCAAGGGCGTACATCCCGGTTTTCACAGGATTGAAGCTGCGCGGATCGTAAATGTGCAGCCGGACGCCGCCCGCTTTCTCCTTTTTCTCCGGGAGAAAAATCACGCCAGGCAACAGGCTGCCGTTCATGAGATCGGCGTATTTCACGGAATCGATGCCTTCTGCGCCAACCCAAGTAAAATGGTCTGCCTGGGTAACAGGGGTGCCTTCGCCGAGTCCTGTCGCCATGTAACCGTAGACAGAAGCGAGGTCAGGCAAATGCGGGGAGCCCGGAACCCAGCTCAGCCCGGTCTCCTGATAGAGCATGGTGCGGGTGTAGCCTTGCATCGGGACGACGTACAGATCCGCGCCAATGGAACGGTTGAAAAACAAGGCAATCTCGCCGATGGTCATTCCGTGGGCCAAAGGCAGCTCGTCGACGCCGATAAAGGACTCATACGGCTTTTCCAACACGGGTCCTTCCACGATGGTGCCGCCGAGCGGGTTGGGCCGGTCGAGCACGATGACTTGCTTTCCCTGCTCCTTTGCCGCCGTCATGGCGTATTTCAGCGTCGATATGTAGGTGTACGTCCGGGAGCCAATGTCTTGCAGATCGACGAGAAGGGTGTCAAAATGCTCCAGCATTTCCGCTGTCGGCTGGCGGGTCGAGCCGTACAAGCCGTAGACCGGAATGCCGTAAACCGGATGGAGGAAGATCTCCGGCTGGTTCCCCACCTGTGCCTTGCCATCCAAACCGTACTCGGGAGCGAACAAAGCTGTGAGGGTAACGGAGCGGTCACGACGCAAAAGGTCGATGGTGCTCATTCCCTGACTGTTGACGCCGGTTTGGTTCGTAATCAGCCCGACTTTTTTTCCTTCGATCAAATAATGGAATCGGTCGAACAGTACATCGCTTCCCAATTGAACGGCAGCGGTGTTGGCGGAGCTGCCTCCGGGGGGAATCATGGTCAAGATCAGTGCCAGGATAAGAAAAGGAATAAACTTTTTCATCATCATTGCCTCTTTCGAAGAAAAATACAGTCGTTTCTTGTTCATTGTAACGGTTTTTGTCAGGAGTATGGTTGTATTTTTGTAACAATTTGAAATTAGGTCTAAAGATAGAGGAATATCGTATTTATTGACGATTTCCAGTTGGTTTCTGCTTGTCCAATCGGGTTACTTCCTTCTACAATGACAGTACGATCTTGGTAGGCTATTTGCAGGAATGGCTTGAAACCGCTCCAAGCCTATAGTAGATTAAGAATCGTGTGAATCTTATTGGAAACGGAGTGGACATTTTGCTGAAAAAACTCGCATCATTCGTGCTGGCAATTGCCCTGGTGCCTATGGCAACATTTTCTGCCGCGGCAGCTCCTGCCCCTGCGCAGACTGCCGTCAAGGTGGAGTACAATAAAAAAGCGATTGTATTCCCCGATCAAAAGCCTTTGATCCGCGACAGCCGGACACTGGTACCGATTCGTCCCATCGCGGAAACGTTGGGCTTTAAAGTCGACTGGAACGAGAAAACGAGAACCGTAACGATCGACAAAGGCAACGACAACATCCGCCTGGTCGTCACGCAAAAAATTGCCAAGAAAAATGGACAAACCATCAATCTGGACGTGCCTGCGCAAATCGTCAACCAGCGCACCGTCGTGCCTGTGCGCTTTATTGCCGAGGCACTGAGCTACAAGGTTGATTGGGACCCGGCTACGCAAACGGTTTTGATTGCGGATCAGGCTGTTGCCAATCCAAATGGGACAGAAGAAAAGCCGCAGGAACAAACAAAGCCGACGGAAGAGGGCAAAAAGCAGGATACGGTGAGTCTGATCGACAAGGAGAGCGTCGTAGGCCAATTTTTTACTTTCTCGCCAATGGGGATATACAAAGTAGCAGGTAAGGTAGACCCTAAAGCAACGGTTATCGTCGATTTGGAAGGAACTTCCTATTCTGTTGATGTGAAATCAGACGGAACATTTGAGTTTTATCAAACTACACACGATGGCATTCGCAATTTCACCGTGAAGGCAGAATTGGACGGTAAACAGGATACATTTGAAGGCGAATTGCAAAGTGCAAACTAAGCCAGCTACTTCCTGAGTAAGAACACCTCCCGCGCACAAACTATGCGCAAGGAGGTGTTTTTTGTTGAAGCGAATTGGTTTTGGCCTATACGCGTCCATCCTGCTTGCCGGTCTGTTGACGGGCTGCTCGCCAAACAAAGAACAAGGCACCGAAGATCGCAACGGAAACCAGGCCAAATTCGAAGCGTACGGCATCAACTATCGCAATGACAACGTCGGGATGGACAAAGGACCCGCAGCGATGATTAGCCAAAAAATGGTTCATAACCGCGAGCCGCACCTCGTCGCCTATCTGGAGCGGCATGCGGAGAAGGTGCCGGGCGTAGTCGATATCAAGGTGCTCGCGTACAAGGACAATCTGCTGGTCGGTGTTTTGCCAGTGGATACGCCCAAGCCGGATGAAGTCAATCCGCGGCCGTCGATCCCCTATACACCGGGAAAAATTATCCGCAACGACAACGGGCATACAGATGCGCTGCAAAAGCGCGTGGTAGACCGAATGCGCAGCAGGCTGCAGACGGAGTCGCGCTTCAATCTGATGTACGTGTCCACCAACAGGGCGATTTACGATCGCATATCCGATTTGCACCAGCGCATCCTTCGCGGCGAGGAAGTCAGCAACGAGGAGTTCCAGGTGCTGCTCAATGACATCGGCTATACGGTCAAAGGGTACAATCTCGTCGATTGACAAAAGACCACCTGGATGCCCGGGTGGGCTTTTTGTCGAGCGGGGCTTGCGGCAGGAGTTTTGCAAGAAATGGGGAAATAGTCTGGAAGAGTAGGTGAACGGCAAGGAGTGCAACCGATGAGTCAATTCCAGGTACCCATTTCCAAAATAACTCTTCCTTCGCAAAAGCCGTATGTGCTGAGGCGTCCTGCGCTGGCGCGGAAACTGCGGCTTCTCGCGCATGCACAGCTCTGTCTCATCCAAGCGGGGGCGGGTTACGGCAAAACGACATCGTTTGCGACGTTTTTGCACGATGAAGCGCGCCGTGCCTCTTGGTATTTCATCACGGAGGAAGACGCGGCGGTCGCTGATTTTTTGTGGTGTCTCACGGAGAGTGTCCGCCGGGTCGTACCTGACTTCGGACAGACGCTGCGGGAGCTGCTGCAGCGGCAAGCGCAGCACAGTGCCTCATCTGAGCAAGAACGGGAACAGGCGACAGACGGCGAGCGGCTCGCGGACTTGTTTGCCCAGGAGTGCGCGCAGCTTCCGGACGATTTCGTGATCGTCCTCGACAACTACCACCGGATTGCCAGCGGCAGTGCGGCCGACTGCTTCGTTTCCCAATTGGTTGAGCTGTTGCCGCATAAAGTCAAACTGGCGATCTTGACCCGCGTTCGTCCTAACTGGACACAACTGGAGCTGCTCACGGCGCGCGGCGAATGCCTGGAGCTTGCGACAGACGACCTGGCGTTTACGCTGGAAGAGAGCGAAGCTTTTTACTCGGATCAGTACGATATCGCCCTGACAGACGACGAGTGGAAGCAAGTAGACGAGGTCACGCGTGGCTGGGTGATCGCACTGCGCTCGATCGGTGAAAAAATTGCGAGGGGGTTCAAGCTGGCCGACAGCCTGCACGAGCTGTCCCGGCTGCTGCATGTACTGGAAGCGGACGTGTGGATGGGGCTAGACGGGAACATGCAGCAGTTTTTGATGGAGGCCGCGGCACTGGAGGCGTTTACCCGCGAAGACTGTCTGCAAGTACTGGGCGCAGGGGCAGAGGAAAAACTGCAGGAGGCGAGACGCAGCAACCTGTTTTTGCATGTAGATGAACGGGGCATGTACTTTTTCCATCCGCTGTTTCAGCGGTTGTTGTCGAGCAAGCTCGCGTCGCGCCAGGACATTTACCGACGGGTCAACCAGGGAGCGGCCGTCTGGTACCGCCGCAAAGGCGAAGAGGAGCGAGCATTTGAGCGTTTGCGCCTGATTGAGCAGTGGGATGTGCTCGGCGCGTGGCTTTGTCTCGCTGCGGAGCGGTTTTTGAGCGCAGGCGTGCTGGACGGGCTGTACAAATGGCTGGCGCTTGTGCCGGATTCGATCAAAGCGCAGGAGCATTGGCTCTGGTTTTACCAGGGAGAGGTGGAGCGATACCGCTGCCTGTACGCCAAGGCGTTTGCCTCCTATGAGCAGTTTCTCGCCTTTTGCGAGGAAAAGCACGATCAGATCGGCCTGTGCCGCGGGCTGGAAGGCAAAGCGAGAGTCCACCTCGACAGCGTGCAGGGCGTCAAGGCGGAGGAGTTGCTCAAGCGGGCGATCCAGCTTCTGCCGCCGCAAGAGCAGGAGAGCGAAATGGCGCCAAGGCTGTATCGCTTGCTGGCGGAGATTTATACGAACCGCGGCGACTCCAGGCAGGCAGCGGCTTGGTATGAAAAAAGCCAGGAGCTGGAACAGCAGACAGAGGTAGAGCTGGAGTCGCGGCTGCTGTTTCGCACAGGTCGGCTGCAGTCGTCCATCCAGCTTTTGGAGAACAAATGGCAGTTGGAGCAGACCCGGCATCCGACCTTGACGCGCTCGTATCGGGAAACGTCGCTGCTGCTGTCCTTTGTCTATGCGTTAAACGGCGAGTGGGAGCGCGGCTTCGAGGCGGCAGAGACGGCCATTCAGCTCGGGCGTGCGGCGCATTCCCCGTTCGTGGAGGCGAATGGCTACGTCCGCAAAGCGCACGCGGCGCTCATCAGCCAGGGGCTGCCTGCGGAGGAAATTCGCCAGCTCTACGAAAAAGGCTTGCAAATGATGGAGGAGTTGCAGTCGACGCGCGGAAAGTCCGAGACGCTACTCGGGCTGACGCTGTTTCACGCCAGTCAAAAGGCGCTCGACCAGGCGCTGTTGTACGGCAGGCGAGGCATCCACGAGACGGAGGCGATGCGCGATGACTGGCTGGGCAGTCTGGTGCGCATGGCAATCGGCATCGCCTATGCCAAATACGGCAAGGACAGCGAGGCGCTGGAGACGTTTCGCGATTGCTCGGAGCGGCTGAGTCATTGCGGAGACAGCTACCACGTGGCGATTTGCCAACTGTGGCAGAGCTTTCTTGCGTACCGCAGCAAGCAGTGGGAGCTGTTCGTCCCCGCCGTGACCCAGGCGCTGTCGCTGATGCAGACCGGGGAGTACTCTTTTTTGCTGCAACGCCCGACTTTGCTCACTCCGTACGACGTGCAGCAGTTGATGCCGATTTTGTTGGAAGCGGAGCGGCGCAAAGTGTCGCCGGACTACGTTTCACAACTGCTAAACGATCTCGGCCTGCAAAATGTCACGTTTCACCCGGGCTATACGTTGCGCATCCAGACGTTGGGGGCGTTTCGCGTCTGGCTGGGAGAGCGCGAACTGAGTGAAAAGGCATGGCAGCGCGGAACCGCCAAGCTGCTGTTCCAGTTGCTGTTGACCAAGCGCCATCACCTGCTGGCCCGCGAAGAGATCATGCATCGCCTGTGGCCGGACAGCGTCGAGGAAGCGGCGATTCGCGACTTCAAGGTCGCGCTTAACGCCTTGAACAAAGCGTTGGAGCCAGATCGGGCGGCGCGGACCGACACCTTTTTTATCCAGCGCCACGGCAGCTCCTACGGCTTCAACCTCGCGTCGGGGTATCACCTCGATGTGGAAGAATTTGAAAAGCTGGTCACATTGGGTTTGGCCGAGCAGGACGAGCGCCAGGCTGCGCTTTTGCTGGAAAAAGGGCTGGGCTACTACTTGGGCGAGTACATGCCGGAGTGTCGCTATGAGGAATGGTGCGTGGAAGAACGGGAGCGACTTCAGGCGCTGTTTTTGCGGGGCGCAGAAAGGCTGGCGAAAATCAGGCTGGAGCAGCGGCAACTGGAAAAGGCGATTCGCTGGTGCGAAGCGATCTTGCGGGTGGACGATTGCTGGGAGGAAGCGTATCGCCTGCTGATGACGGCTTACTACGAGCAAAACAACCGGACGCAGGCTATCCGCTGGTACAAAAAATGCGTGGCCAAGCTGCAGGAACAGCTCGGCGTCGCGCCGATGCCAGCGACAGAGGAGACGTACAACCGCATCCGGGAAAAATGAAAGACCGCGTACAAGCGGTCTTTTTTGCGTGCCCTGCGCCCGACACGGCTTTTCGCCCGTCCTTGCCCAAATGCAGCGGGAGTTTTCCCCGTCAAAAAAGCCGCCAGCGGATGCCGCACAGAGCTATTGACAAAACTAGGAGTGTTCCGTACACTGTTTTTGTACTGACCAGTCAGTTCAATAAAGACAAGGGGGACGGGAGTGATGGCACCATCCAAAAAAGACCAGATTGCCCAAGGAGCGCTGACGGCGTTTGCCCAGTTGGGCTATAGCGAAACCACGATGGACGCGATCGCAGAAATGGCACAGGTAGCGAAAGGAACGCTGTACTACCATTTCTCGACCAAAGAGGAGCTTTTTTTGTACGTGATTGAAAAAGGCGTGAAGATGCTGATTTACCATGTTGACAGTGTGATGCAAAACGAAGAGCTGTCTTTGGAGGATCGCATTTTAAATGTGCTGGATGAGCATCTTCGCTTCTTTTGCGAAAATCGCGAGCTGTGCTTCCTTTTGCTCAGCGTCTTTACGGGCGACGAACAGCGCGATTTGACAGTCGCCAAGTTGTTGACGGGCTATTTTACGATGATGGAAACGTATCTGAAGCAAATGCAGGAGCAAGGCTACATACGCCCGGATATCGAAATCGGAACGTTTGCTTCGGGCCTGTTCGGCATGGTCGGCTTTACGGCCATCCGCAAGCAATATCGCAAGGAACCGTTGGACACGGAAGAAAACAAGTATACGCTGCGCTGCTTTTTGGCAGGCATGCTGCAAGCGAAACAGTGAAACAGCCGTAAGGACCATACAGAAAAGACACAGAGGAGAAATCGACTATGAAAAAACGAGCATGGATCGGGGTGGCCGGTTTTGTGGCCGGAATCGCAGTGTTGGGAACCGTTTTGTTCGCATCCGGCGGAAGCAGTCTGGCCGGGGAAAAATCGACCCAGTTGACAGGCGTCATCGAAGGAACGGAAGTGGACCTGTCCTTTAAAATGGGCGGCTCCATCGAGCAGATCGCCTTTAAAGAAGGCGATGAAGTAAAAGCAGGGCAAGTGGTCGCCACGTTGAACAACGAAGAACTGCTGGCGAAAAAGGAACAGGCAGAAGCGGCCTATCGACTGGCGCAGGTGAAGCTCGAGCAGGCGAAAAAAGGTGTGTCGCTGACAGACAGCTCAAGCAATGCCCAAGTCGATCAGGCGCAGGCGGTAGTCAGTTCGGCCGCGGCCCAGCTTGCGGCGAACAAAAACGGAGCGCGCAGCGAGGAAATCGCCCAGTTGAAAGCGAAGCTGCAAGCAGCGCAAACAGCGAACCAGATCGCGGCTTCGAACCTGGAGCGGATGCAAAAGCTGCTCGCTGAGGGAGCGGTCCCGCAAGTCAAAGTCGAGGAAGCGCAAATGCAGGCGGAAAAAGCCCAGGCAGAGCTGAAGGCCGCTGACGAACAGTTGAAAATGGCTCAGTCCGGCGCACGCCGCGAACAGGTCGATGCCGCGCAGGCTCAGCTCGACCAGGCCAAAGCAGCGTATAAGCAAGCGGTAGCGGCGCGCGGTCAGGTAGGTTTGAAGGAGCTGGATGTGAAATCGGCCGAGGCTGGCGTGCTGCAAGCCAAAGGCGCTCTCGCGGAAATCGAGGCGTATTTGAACAATACGAAGCTGGTCGCGCCGATGGACGGAGTGGTCAAATCCGTTGCCGTGCAAAAAGGCGAGCTGGTAGCGCAAGGCTTTACCGTTCTTACCTTGCAAACGAAATCCGATAACTACGTGAAGCTGTACGTAAACGAATACGCCCTCGGCCAGATCAAAACAGGCGACACGGTCAAACTGTTCGTCCCTGCGCTCAAACGGGAAGTAGAGGCGAAAATTGCCACGATTGCCCCGGCAGCGGATTTTGCCGTCAAAAAGGCAACCCAGGAGCTTGGCGACCGCGACATCCGTTCGTTCCAGGTGAAGCTGCTCGTCTCTGACCCAGAGTTGCGGCCAGGCTTGACGGTCGAGTGGAAGCTCGAAGGAGCTGTTGAAGGTGAGTAATTTCTCCCGGCTCTTCTGGAGCGAATGGCAAAACTTGTTTGCCAACAAAACGATTCGCAATGTGCTGTTTATCGTGCCGATTATATACTTGACGCTGTTCGGCTTTTTGTACAGCGAAAAGAAGGTAATGAACATCCCGACTGTCATGGTAGACGCGGACCAGACAGAGCTGAGCCGCGAGCTGTACCGCGCGTTTGAAGTCGACCAGACGTTCAAGATTACTTCCATCGTCGGAACAGAGGAGGAAGCGATGCGCCTGGTTGACAAAGGCGAGGCGAACATCGCCCTGATTATTCCGGCGGAGCTGGAGAAAAACGTCAAAGCCGGACGGCCCGCAGAAGTTTTGACCGTCATTGACGGCAGCAACATGATGATCTCGAACACCGCTGTCCGCGCCGCGAGCACGGTAGTCAAATCCGTGTCCGCAGGTGCGACGCTGAAAAAAATGGAAGCGAAGGGTAGCTGGGGCGAGGAAGGGAAAAACTTGTTCACCGGGATCGACTACCGCTATCGCGTCTTGTACAATCCGACGTTCAGCTACATGTCCTTCATGGTCTTCGGCTTGACGGGAACGGTGCTGCAGCAAGTGCTGTTCCTCGGGATTGCCTTGTCGGTAGCGCAGCAGAAGGAAGAGGGGACGTGGAAGGAGACGCTTAAGTCGCACAGCTTTTTCGCGATCACGGCAAGCAAGCTGCTGCCGTACTTTTTGGCAGGCACGCTCAATGTGTTTTTAGGCTTCACCCTGCTGCTGAAAGGGTTCGAAATTCCGTACTACGGCAGCACCTTTGACCTGATGCTCGTCGCAACGGCGTTCAACCTGGCGGTGCTCGCCATCGGCTACGCGATTTCCTTTTTCTCCAAAGACCAGTTGCAAGCTACACAGATCGCGATGATGATTGCCGTTCCTTCGTTTATGCTCTCCGGCTTCACCTGGCCGCTCGCTTCGATGCCGACTGCGGTTGCCGCGATTGGTAAATCTTTGCCGTTGACGTACTTCCTCGACGGCGTGCGAGAGATTTTGAGCAAAGGGCATGACCTGTCCTACGTGACGCATGATTTGGCCGTTTTGGGCTTCATGACCCTTTTGGGCCTGTTCTCTGCCTACGTCATATACTTGTTACAGACAAGGAAAAAAAAGGAAGTCGTTGCCGAAACGACAACGGTTTAGCGAGATTTGCAGAAAAGAAACCCTTGTGTTGTAAAGAATCTTTCCTATATACTTACTTGAGCCTTTTGCATAAATCTAAACCCTTGAGCAACAAGGTTTTCTGAGCATAAAAAAAGGACTTCACCCCGACCTG
>NZ_JBYSWV010000075.1:0-13396 GCF_058781555.1 Brevibacillus sp. FW306-2-1A-C05A | reverse complement strand
GACCTCACTCTCATCCCGCCCCTAAAGGGGGTGCTATCGCACCGTAGCGGGCTTTCTCGTTCGGAAAATCTGTAAAACGTCCAAAAAGTAAAGTCTTCCCCCTTGCCTTCCCGCCAGCGTCATCGTTTAGCGTTGATGTCAGTCATTCCGACTCACATACGAAAGGGGATTTTGTCATGTCTGATTATTACGTCATGCCCATGTTTGTAAAAGTAGAGGTCAAAAGCGTTTGACGAAGTCATGGGAGCGATGCGCTAGCGGAAGCCACACTTTCCTTTCGCTCCTATCCGAAACCAAGACATGAATACAGTCGTATATACAAAAAAAGGATTTTTTGGAGGGGAAAACCGGATGGAATTGCTTTTTGCTTTGTTCGAGTTGATTGGAAACGTCATAGGGATGCTGCTACTGAAGAACGAGCGAAGCAAAAGCTAGCTCCAGCAGGGACAACTGCGCCTTCCACGTTTTCCATGTGCGGAAAGCTGCTTCCACACAGAAGCAGCCTCCCCAAAATCATTCGACTGTCAGGTGGAGGAAACCAAATGAGCAAACTGGAAAAGGGAATTATTTATTTGTTCAGCTTTATTTTTTGCCCCGTCGGGTTGATTGTCTGGATCGTTTCCATGTTTAATCAAAACCAGCAATTCAAAAGCGTCGGGCGAGTCGCCTTATACGTCGCCGCTACTTCTTTTTGCCTCCAGCTTATCATCGGGGTTTTGAATTTTGTTTGGTACTCAAACATTAAAATTTATTGAAACAAACTATACCTTCCATGCATGCTGCTACAAACTTACTTATGGATTGACGCAGGCAAAAGATTAGAGCCGCTTCCCGATTAAGAAATCGTCACGGCTACGGATCGGGGCCGCCAAACGTTTCGACATAGCCGCTCCCCCCACATCTCCGCCACATAAAAAAACGGCGCCGACCATGCTGCTCGTTTAGTCGCGCGCCTATCCCCAATTGAACTTATACTAGATGACATTATTCATATCGTCGGAATGGCGGCTGGCTTTCACATCTAAATAATGGAAATGCTCCCACGCTTCAGGCAAACCCTTTTTTCCACTTCTCCATCAAATCCCGATACGTCTCGCCGTATTTAATAGCGTGCTCGATGTGCGAATAGTTCAACACCATATCATCGCCCTTGCTCTCGCAGCAGGCGAAAAACAGGCTTTCCATCAGGTTGTGGTTTTCAATCGAGTTCGTAATATGAATGCAATCATCAAGAGCGTCACTTGCGTCGTGCTTGTAAAACAGAAACGTCCCTTCCTTGAACGGCCCTTTTTGCGTGGCGTCCTTCCAGATCAGCATGCCGAGCGTAATGAAATAGCCCTCCTGAAAGCGGATGACCCCCGTAATGACAGAATCAATCGTGGTGGGAATGATCGCGATCGAGCTGCTTAGCCGATGGACGTATTCATACAAGGCTTTGTTGGTTTCTTTCAAATCAAAGCTCGAAACATGAACGAGCTCTTTATCCCTTAACTTCTCGACAAGCTGTTGCACACAGAGCGTCTTGTTCAAAGCTGAAATCACAATCTCACCACTTCTCCCGTTTTAAGTAGGTCCCTTCTCTTTTATTCGCTAGAAAAAGACATATCCCTACAAAATTCGCCGACTTTCTCAACGACCCGCTCGGGAGCCTGTCTCCGTACAGGCAAATGCGGCCCCGTCAGCAAACGAACAGAATAAGCGGTTAGTAAGTCAACAGGATAACGGGGAGTAAAACGACAGGACAAGCAGTAAGCGTGACGGTCCCAGACGGCTGCGCATAAGATAAAAAGGGCGGATATCCCTACGGAAATGAGGCTGGAAAATGAAGCAGAACAATGGTTTTTCTGCGGAAGATCTGGCGTTGATGGCTGCCGTGCTGGTTCTGTTGGGCGATTTTTTGGCCTTTTTATCAATCCTGAAAGACCGGCAGGAAAAAGCAGAAAAGAAGGACAAGTAAGCATGCAAAACAAGCGTGTTTACATACGCACCTTTCGCTACAGAAAAAAGGAAAAGCCCTTCTCGTCTTGTGCAGGCCGAGAAGGGCTTTTGGCGCGGGCTACGACTTTCCTGTCAAATACTCGTCTTTCGCCTTTTTTTCCTGTTCTTCGTTGGTCATTTCTTTTTCCAGGACATTGAACATGAGCTGGTCTTTGACTTTGCCGGGGAATTCTTTTTGCTCCACGCCAGCAAGCCCTGAGCTCAAGGAATCGTGTTCCATCGCGATACCTCCAGAGGAATTTTGAGGTTAAGATGCCCCAAAAAAACAGCGGCCATGCACGGCGCTCGGAAACCACCCATACACGGCGTTCGCCACCAATCAGCGCAATCCCCGTTATCCGGCAGGCAGGAAAAGCCCCATTGAAGAGAATGAGACAGCGCCAAGCAAAAGCGGTCATCCAAAACGTCAAACCGACCACAGGCTCAGCAGCCGCCCCCCTTCCTTATGCCCAAAACCGCGCGACGTTTGGCACGCAAAAAAGCGGCCGCCGAGACGACCGCTTGCCTGTACCTTATCTATCGGACCATCACCTGTCCGGCCAGCCGTGTTTTTAATTCCTCCAGCGAACACGGAATCCGTTCGCCCGCCTCCCGCCTCCATTCAGGCGGCAACGCTTCCCACAGCTCGGCGATCAGCGGCATGCCCAAATGCAGGCTTTCCAGCATTTCTCTTCGCGCCAGCGCCTCCTGGGGCTCTCCGGCAAAAATCAGCCGGCCTTCATCCATGACGCAAATCCACTCCGCCCATTCGAAAGCGATGTCCATATCGTGGGTCGCCATCAGCACGGTCGTGCCGTTTTGGTGAATGGCATCCAGCTCGCGCAGCAAATTTTTGGTCTGGTAACGGTCGAGGTAGGCCGTAGGCTCATCCAACAGCAGCAGCTCCGGCGCAAGCACCATGACCCCGGCAAGGGCGAGACGCCGCTTTTGTCCCAGGCTGAGGTGGTGAATCGGAACGTCCGCCAGCTCTGTCATGCCAAACGCGTCCAGGACAGCCCGCACTTTCTCGCGGATTACGTCGGCGGGCAAGTTCCGGTTGCACAGCCCGTAGGAAATATCCTCGGCGACCGTGCTGGCGATCAACTGATGCTCCGGGTCCTGAAAGACCAGCCCGACTTTTTGCGTCATCTCTTGCAAGGCAGCGCGTTTGTAGCTGAGGGGCGTTCCTCGCCACAGCACTTGCCCTTGCTGCGGCTGGATGATGCCGTTCCCGTGCAAAAACAAGGTGGACTTGCCGCAGCCGTTTCGCCCGAGCAAGGCGCATTTTTTCCCCTCCGGAATGCCCAGGGACAACCCTTTCAGGACAGGGCCACGGCCGCCTGGATAGGCGTAGTGCAAATCAACAAATTCCAACAGCCATGATGTCAAAGCATTACCCTCCTGTCCACCACTCCAGCAAAATCAGCAAAATACAGCCTGCGATTGACTCTGCTTCATATCGGCCGGAGCGAGAATGAGTGTGCAAGGAAAGCACCTGCAGGCTTTCCCCGAAGCCTCTCGCTGCCATCCCTTTGTACAGCGCATCGTACTTGCGCATGGACCTGACGAACAACTGCGCGGCCAGTCCGCTCGCATCCCGCAGCATCGCCCGGAACCCGCGATGGCCTCCGCGCGCGCGCTGGGCAATCCACAGTTGATGAGAGACGCCAAGCAGCACGAAAATAAAACGGTACATAATCATGAGCAAATCCGTCACGATGACCGGAAGTTTCAGCTTGCGCAGCACTTGCAAAATCTCGGCAAACGGCACGGTAAACAAGACAAAAGCAAAGCAGGCGAGGCTGGCCATCGTCCGCCAAAAAAGCAGCCACACCTTGTCGAGCGCGCTTGCCGGAACGTAGACCAGATACGGCCCGATCTTCCACGCCGCAACTGCCTGGACGCCCGCCCCTGCATCCGCTCTTACTGCTTCCAGCAACAGCGCCGGAAGCCCCAGGACAAAAAACGACAGGGACAGGATGAAAAATCCGAAATAGAAACGGACGGGAATACGGGCATACACCATTACCCATACTCCCATCCATAGACAAATCGCCATCTGCAACCATTCATGTCCCGTCAAAACGAGCAAAATCAGCACGCCCGCAAACAGGAGCTTGTGCTCAGGCGGCAAAAATCGCAGCCGGTTTTGATAGGAAAGCGAATCAAGCTGCTGCCAATTCATTTTTTATGCTTATCCAGCCGGCCCTTGTACAATCCCACGGCATAGCCGACAACGCCCGCCCCGAGCGCCGCTTGCACCGCGAACAGCAAGCTCTCTGTCTCGCCGCCTGGCGGTTCAAGCAGCGGCTCGAACCACGGCTCGTAAGCAGGGGCGATTTCCTTGATCGCTTCCTCAGCCGCTCCATCTGCTCCCCCGAACTCCGAATCCTGCACCAACAGCAACGGCACAACCGCCAGCAAGACTACGCCCAGGAGCAGCAGCCAGTTCATCCCTTTTTTCACAGCGATTCCTCCCGTTTCAGCAGGCGAAGTTGCGCCAGCTCTTTTGCATTGTAAGACTGCAGCCAGTTCCAGACGAGCACGGTCAAAAGCCCTTCGCTGATCGCCAACGGAACCTGGGTGATGGCAAAAATTCCTGCGAATTTCGCGAACGATGCCATAACGCCGCCGGATTCAGCCGGGAAAGCCAAAGCCAACTGCACGGAGGCCACGACATAAGTAGCCAAGTCTGCGAGCGCAGCAGCAGCGAATACGGCCAAACGCTGTCCGCCGTTTCCGCGCACGATCAGGCGATAGACGCCGTAAGCTACCATCGGCCCTACTACTGCCATGGACACCGCATTGGCTCCAAGCGTCGTCAGCCCTCCATGCGCCAAAAGCAGCGCCTGGAACAGCAGCACCAGGCTGCCGAGCACGGACATGACCCACGGGCCAAACATGATCGCGCCAAGCCCGGTTCCCGTCGGGTGCGAGCTGCTGCCCGTCACCGAAGGAATTTTCAGCGCGGACAACACAAAGGCAAACGCGCCGGATACGCCGATCAGCAGCTTCATTTGCGGATGCTCCTTGACGATTTTGTTCAAGGAACGAATGCCGAGAATAAAAAATGGAATAAATACTACCCACCAAAACAGCGCCCAGCCCAGCGGCAAATATCCTTCCATGATGTGCATCGCGTGGGACGTCTGCGGTTCATTTACGAGAAAATAAAGGACAAAGCCTGCAATCAACAGACAGGTCGAAACGAAACGGGATCGATTCAAGACATTTCCTCCTCCTTTGCTGTTCTTTCTTTTTTCACCAACAAAAAAACCTCATCCGCTAGCAGACGAGGTATGCGCACAAAAACAACAGACCGTTGGCACAGTCCTATTGCTTCGTATTCACCGCTCCTTTCCGCGAAGGTATTCCTGGGTGTGGCAAGTAGGTAGGTCTCCTGGCTTTCAGCTCATCGCGCTCTTTGTCCTTCCCCATATGAATATGAGTGGCTCTATCTCAAAGAGAACTCCCTGATTACAGTGGCGGGACCGCTCGGGACTTTCACCCGATTCCCTGTTACCCTTTATGCGGCTTGCACATAAAGGCACCTATCGCCGACGATATGCAATTGTTAGATAGTTCTTGCTTGTCCCACATTATTATACAGAATCAAGGGAAAAAGCGGAAGAATATAATCAGCGGCGTATAACTGCGTAAAAAAACCGATGCCCCGCCATTCCGGGAGTCATCGGTCTTTGTTGCATCCGCTTCTTTTTTATGCTTACGACCTGGCGTCCACGCCGACCGCTTCGCTGATGTGGGAAAAGCCGTCGCGCTTCAACAGTTGCAAAAGCTTTTTGTTGATTTGCTTGGAGATGCCCGGGCCTTGATAAATCATTCCGGTGTACACTTGCACGAGACTTGCGCCCGCCCGGATTTTCGCGTACGCATCTTCCCCCGTGAAAATGCCCCCTACGCCAATGATCGGCACCTTGTCGCCCACTTCCTGGTAAATTTCTTTTACCCAGGCAGTCGAACGCTCTGTCAGCGGTTTTCCGCTCAGTCCTCCCGCTTCCTCGGCATAGTGATGCCCTTGAACGGCTTCACGCGACAAGGTCGTATTGGTGGCAATAATGCCGGAAATGCCCTCTTCCACCGCTCCTTGCACGACATCGCGCATGTGCTCGTCGGACATGTCGGGGGCTACTTTGAGCAGAATCGGCTTTTTCTGAATGCCGCGCACTTCCATTTCCGCCGCTTTTTCGCGCACCGCCCGCACCAGCAGCCGCATGCTCTCGGTTTCCTGCAAATCGCGAAGATTGGGCGTATTCGGAGAGCTGATATTAATGACGAAATAATGGCCGTACGAATAGAGCATGTCCAGGCATTTGATATAGTCAGAAGCCGCTTCCTCATTGGGAGTGACTTTGTTTTTGCCAATGTTGATCCCGATCGGAACATCGGAATACGCGTAATCGACCAGATGCTGCGAAGCCAAATAAGCACCGTGGTTGTTGAAGCCCATCCGGTTGATGATCGCCTCGTGCTCAGGCAGGCGAAACAGGCGCGGCCGCGGATTGCCCGGCTGTCCTTGCGGGGTCAATGTCCCGACTTCCACGAACCCGAACCCGAGCGCACCCAGTGCATGATACACTTCGGCATTTTTGTCAAAACCGGCGGCGAGCCCTACCGGATTGGGAAACGTCATTCCCCACAGCTTTGTGGCAAGACGCTCGTCCTTCACCTGAAACATCATTCGCAGCAAGCTTTTTCCCGGAGCAGAATCTTCCACCAGCTTCAGGGCACCAACCGTTCTTTCATGAATCTCTTCCGTATCCATCTGGAACAGATATTTTCTAATGAGCTTATACATCCCGGCTGCACTCCTTACTCCATTTTTACCTCATTGTAGAATACCACACTTTATTTATCGTGGGCTAACCTTTATACGCGATACATATTTCCAGCCGGGCAAACAAACCATAACAAAACCACCAAGTCGGGGGGACGTTGGTTCATGAAAGCAGACGGAAAAATCGGGATTGGCCAAGCGATCATGGTGATGATGCTGTCGATCGGAATCACCAATCATGTCACCCTTATCCCCCTGCTGCTCAGCAAAGCCGGGCGCGATGCCTGGCTGAGTGTCATCTTTGGCATGATCCCCTTTTGTGTTTGGGCGTACGCGCTCTATTTCATCAACAGCCGCATCGGACAGCAGTCGTTGTCCCACTGGCTCTTGCTCCGGTCCGGAAAAGCCGTCCGCTTCCTGCTGCTCATCCCCATCATGCTCTGCCTGTACATGATGGCACTCGTCAATCTGGTTGATACCCAAACGTGGACAACCGTCAACTATTTGCCGCAGACGCCCGAGTGGGTGACTGCGCTTGCCCTGATGATCTTGTGCGTTCTCGCATCCTACGGCGGCATTGCCTCAGTCGGCATTACTTCGGGCATATTGCTGCCCATTGTCTCCTTGCTTGGCATGTTCGTCGCATTCGGCAACGTACCGAAAAAAGACTACTCCCAGCTCTTGCCGCTGTTCCAGAACGGAATTGCCCCTACCGTGCACGCCATGGTTTTTGTCGGGGGTGGCTTTACCGAGCTGTTCCTGCTGCTGTTGCTGCAGCATCACGTGCGCAAACCGCTGCGGCTCATCCACTACATCGTCATGATTGCCATTACCTTGGTCCTGACGCTCAGCCCGCTGACGGGAGCCATCGCCGAGTTCGGGCCTGTGGAGTCGATGCGCCAGCGCTTTCCTGCCTTTGAACAATGGCGGCTTTTGACGATCGGAAAAGACATCGAAAACATGGAGTTTTTTTCCATCTTTCAATGGCTGTCCGGCTCGTTTATCCGCATTACGCTTTGCCTGCTGCTGCTCGGGGAGCTGCTGGTCCTGAAAACGAAAAAGCAGCGCAAGTACGTCATGCTCGCCCTCGGCGCCAGCATGATCGTTCTCACCAGCCTCCCCTACAACGACATGCAGTTCGTCACGTTTCTGTCGAAGATTTACTATCCGCTTTATTTGCTGGTTATGGTAGCTGTCACGCTCGTCTTGTTCCTGCTGTCGCTGCGCAAACCAACCGGATTGGAGGATGTGAGCCATGACCCTTGAAGAAGAGCTGCGAGAAAAATTCACGCATTGCGCGGATGTCATCTTTTTGCGGACAGTCACCCCCAACGATCAGTCGGTTCTCATGCTGTACTGCGAAGGTCTGGCCGACGTACGGCATTTGCAAGAGACGGCTTTGCCGCAATTGGAACGCTGCCTGACCACCGGAGACTTGCGTTCGCTCCCGCTGATTCCGCTCTACACCAATCCTGAGCTGTGGACGGAGCGGCTCTTCTCGGGAGATTTGCTCATCTTTTTGAACGGGTCGCCGCCTTTTGCCTGGGACATTTCCAACCGTCCGCAGCGGGGCACGGAAGAAGCCAACACGGAGATTTCGATCAAAGGGCCGCGGGACGGCTTCGTGGAAGACTTGTCTACCAATGTGGCACTCATCCGCAAGCGGCTGCGCACGATCACGCTCGCCTATGAGCCGTTCATTCTCGGCACACGCTCTCGCAGCCGAATTGCGCTGATGTACATGAACGACAGCGCACCGCCTGACCTGGTGGAGATGATGCGCGACCGGCTGCTCTTCTGCGACAACAAAAAAATATTGAACAGCGCTCTTTTGGAAAAAATGCTGAGCGACAACCGCAATTCCTTGTTTCCTCTGGTAGATTACACAGGGCGGCCCGACTTCGCCATTTACATGCTGCTGCAAGGAAAAGTAATCGTGATGGTCGACGGCTCGCCTCTGGCGCTGATTGCTCCCGTCTCGCTGCTGGAGCTGATTAAATCTCCCGAGGACGACCAGTATCCGATCGTTTACGTCTGGCTGGAGCGCTTGCTGCGCCTCGGCGGGTTTTGGATCGCAGCGTTTCTCCCGGGGTTTTGGATTGCCCTGTCCGCCTACAACGTGGAGCAGTTCCCGTTTCAACTGCTCGCCACTGTCACCCAAGGGCGAAAAGGCTTGCCTTTTTCCGCGCCCATGGAGCTGTTCATGATTTTGTTCATCTTTGAATTTCTGCGCGAGGCCGGAGCCCGTCTGCCGAAAAACGTCGGTCAGACGCTGGCGCTTGTCGGCGCGCTGATTATCGGGGACGCTTCCATTCGCGCGGGACTGACTTCGCCCTCGATGCTGTTCGTAGGCTCCTTGACTGTCGTCGCATCCTTCACGCTGGTCAACCAGGCGCTCAGCGGCGCGGTTACGGTCGCCCGCTTCATTGTGTTCATCCTGTCCTCCACGATCGGCATGTACGGGTTCGTCATTGGCATGATCGCGATTATTTATTACTTGTCCACCTTGACCTCGTTCGGCAGACCATACTTGTTGATGGGCTCGTCGAACGTGCTCTCCAATCTGTACCTTGTCTTGTTCCGGCCGCTGATCTACTTTTTCCGAAAAAAACCGATGCGGAACGGAGGTGCCAAATGAAGGCCGCCCGAATCGCCTGTGCGCTGCTGCTCTTGGCCACCACGCTCCTCAGCGGCTGCTGGGACCAGAAATCGATTCAGGATTTGAGCTATTTGTCCGCGTTCGGCGTTGACTTTATCAACAACGAATACGTCCTTTACGCCCAGTCGGTCGACCTCGCAAGCGTAGCCAAACAGGAGACGAGCGCCACCCCGAAATCGCCTCCCGCCACGATTTCCATCGGAAGAGGCAAGACGCTGATGACCGCGTTTGACAATCTGCAAAAAAACTCGCAGATTCCGCTGTTTCTCGGGTTTGTGTCGTCCCTCGTTGTTCACGAGCGCATCTTGCAAAAAGGCATTATTTCGACGCATGACATTTTGAACCGCTACGGCTTGATTCGCTATACAAAATGGGTGTTCGGGACGCGGGAGCCGATCGACAAGGTGCTTGGCAACCATTCCCTTTCCGGCTTCTCCCCGCTGACGTCCCTCTTGCATCAGCCAAAGGACGTCTACGAGCAGCGCTCCTTTATCGAGCCGATGCAGTTTTACCGATTCATCTCCAATTTCTGGGAACCATCGAACACGGTGCTGCTGCCCAACATCACGATCTACGAGCGTTCCTGGAAAGAAAACAACCACTATGTTTCGCGGCTGACCATAGACGGGGTACACGCGCTCCACCGCGGCACATGGAAAGGGTATTTTCCGAGCCGGGACCTGATGGGACTGCGCTGGATGGACGAGGATACCGACTTTGCCGGACTCATCATCCGCGATGGTAACACCCCGAAAGCCACGATCCGCATCAAGCACGTCGGGCTGAAAATCGTCCCGGTTACGACCGGGCCTATGCCGCGCTACCATTTGCACGTCCATTTGCTCGGCTTCATTCGCGAGCTGATAAGCCCCGAGATCAGTCCAGAGCAGATCCAAAAAAACTCGGAGGAACAAGTGCGTGAGCAAATCCGCGGAACGTTTTTGAAGGGGGTGCAAAAAGGCACCGATCTGTACGGACTGGAAAGGGAGCTGTTCAAAAAAGACTACCGGGCGTGGCGAATGTATGAAAAAGCGCAGCGCACCGCGCCTACGCGCGACTCGATTGCCAGCATCCAAATCCACGTCCATTTGAGCGACTCGGGCAAGATGAAAATGGAATCCACCAAATACCCGTCCCCGCTCGGACGCGAGTAACAGCCCAGACAGCAAAAAACTGCTTGCCGACATCTGCGGCAAGCAGTTTTGTTTTCAGAAAACCGGATTAGTTTTTCACCAGCAGAACTTCTTCCACGGAAGCGTATGGCAGGTTGTGCGCATCGGCTACCGCTTTGTAGGTTACTTTTCCGTCGATGACGTTTACGCCTTTAGCCAGCGCGCGGTTGTCGCGGATCGCTTGGGCGTAGCCTTTGTTCGCCAGTTGCACAGCGTAAGGAACGGTTACGTTGGTCAGCGCCAGCGTGGAAGTGCGAGCTACCGCACCAGGCATGTTCGCTACTGCGTAGTGGATCACGCCGTGTTTTTCATAAGTTGGGTTGTCGTGCGTCGTAATGCGGTCGATAGTTTCGATAGAACCGCCTTGGTCGATCGCCACGTCTACGATCACGGAACCAGGTGTCATCGCTTTGACCATGTCTTCCGTTACGAGACGAGGTGCGCGTGCGCCAGGGATCAGGACAGCGCCTACGAGCAGGTCTGCTTTTTTCACCGCGTTTGCGATGTTGAAGGAGTTGGAGATCAGCGTTTGCACGCGACCTTGGAACAGGTCATCCAACTGGCGCAGACGGTCTGCGTTCACGTCGATGATCGTTACGTTTGCACCGAGACCGAGCGCCATTTTCGCAGCGTTTGTCCCTACGATCCCGCCGCCGATGACGACGACCTCGCCTTTTGGCACGCCAGGTACGCCGCCGAGCAGCACGCCTTTTCCGCCGTATTGTTTTTCCAGGAACTGCGCCCCGATTTGCACGGACATGCGGCCCGCAACTTCGGACATCGGCATCAAGAGCGGCAGAGCGCCGTTGTCGAGCTGGATGGTTTCGTACGCGATTGCGATTACTTTTTTATCAATCAGTTCACGAGTCAGCTCAGGCTCTGGAGCGAGGTGCAAGTACGTGAACAGGATCAGACCTTCACGGAAGTAGCCGTACTCGGCTGGAAGCGGTTCTTTTACTTTCATGACCATGTCAGCGGCCCACGCATCTGCTGCGGTCGCGACAATCTCAGCGCCTACTGCAGTGTAGTCTTCGTTGGTGAAGCCGCTGCCTTGGCCTGCGCCGGTTTCTACGCGGACAGAGTGTCCGTTTTGCACCAGAGCGGCTACGCCTGCAGGCGTGATGGCTACGCGGTTTTCGTTATTTTTTATTTCTTTTGGAATGCCAACGATCATGATAGGTAGTCCTCCTTGGAAACGCCGATTTAATGAGATTACTATCATTGTACAGCGACAGTTGGTAGCGTTTCCTTGGGGATTCCTTTAATTTTGCCGTCCTTCTTTTTGTGAAAATTCACAAACGAACTATTGTTCCTGATCGAGCTTCGCCATTTTCAGCTCCAGGTAGAGCGCCGCCCGCTGGTTCATATTTTCCAGATCGACCCGCATGATTTCCTCGATCCGCCGCAGCCGGTAGCTCAGCGTGTTGATGTGGATGTGCAGCCGCTGGGCCGTTACGTTTACCTTGCCTGCGGCATCGAGAAACGTCTCCAGCGTCTCCAGCATCGCCGTCTGGTTGTCGCGGTCGTACTGCCGCAGCTTCTCCAGCCGTTCATTTTCGTAGCCTTGCTCCGCTTCCCACTGCTTCAACTGCAAAAGGTAGCGGTAAATGCCCAGCTCGTGGTAGCCGTAAACGCCTTCGTTTTCCTTTGGGAACAGCTTTTTGATCTTGAGCGCGTGCAGCGCCTCCCTGTAGCTTTTCACAATCTCCGAGTACGTCCGGTAGCCAAGCCCGTATCCGGCAACTACCTGGCGCCCTTCTGTGACGTGGGCTTCCAGCTTGCCCAAGGAATCGGCTAAAAACTGCTCGACCTTGCGAATCAGGACTTCGCGCACATCTTTTTTGCCGTCCTCGCTAAGCCCGATCAGCAGGATGATTTGCGAGCCGTCCACGACCCACAAAAGCTTGTCGCGCATGAGGAGCGGGTACAAATACTGGTCGAGCCGCGCTCCGGCCGCTTCGATAATGCATATCAAATAAGAGGTCGGAAGCTGCATTTGCAGGCTGTCCGCTTTTTGCCGGATGGCGCTCTCGCTCTTGTGGTTGCCGAGCAAAAGCTCCCATAAAAACTCCTTGCGCCGCTGCTCCTCGGCCTTGCGCTTGCCTTGCCGCTGCATGAGCCGCGAAACCGCTACCCGTGCCGCCTGGCGCAAAATCTCATCGTCTTCGGGCGTAATCGGCCGATTCACTTCCTGCGCCCAAATATACCCGAGCACATCGCTGCCCCGGCGAATGGCGATCGCCACCCGTTTGCCCAGGCCGACTTCATCCTTGGCCGGGATGTGCACCGGATCATCCTGCGTCAACAGCTCCTGAAACACGCCGTCCTTCCACAGCCGGGTCAGCACCTTTTCCGGCACCCTCCGCCCCATGATCGTCGACCAGCGCGCCTGATCCGTGCTGTCCCCGTGAGAGCTGTAGGCAATCAGCTTGTGATCCGCATCTTCAACCGTAATCGGGTTTTGCAAAAGCTCGCCAATCACATCGGCAAGTTCGTCTATATCGGCATGCTGATACTGTTGAAAATAGTTAGGCTCTACGGACACATTTCCACCTCTTTACCGCGCTTTCATACGTGTGCTTTTATTATACAAGAAAGCAGGAGAGGGACGCACTTTTTCCGGCGCAGCAGCGCATGGCTGCTCTCTTGTTGAGACTCCCACGGCTAAAGCCGCAAGCCTTCCACCTTGCGGTGTACGGGTGGGATTCTTGAATGGCTAAGCGTTCGCAGTCCATTTCTGTTTTGAACAGCCTTCAAGATGAGGGCATCTCATTGCCCCTCCTAAGACAGTGC
>NZ_JBYSWV010000074.1:0-13676 GCF_058781555.1 Brevibacillus sp. FW306-2-1A-C05A | reverse complement strand
TTGGTTGTGAAGTTGAAAATGTCATTCAGAATAATTTGACAATAGATGGATTCATTTTTTATGCAACGCTAATGATAGTGGGAGGAGTTTAAAGATTAAAAGGAAGCTCCGACATTAGTTGAATAGTTGTGTCAACCCCGACTATATTTTTGCCCTACTCTCGCCAGTTTGGAATTGCCCCACCTGGCGATTCTGCTGTTGGTTAGGTGGTAGAGGGAGGGGTGTAGGCCCCAGTCCTCATCTTTACACGAAGTCGGAAACTATTCCCCCTAATGTTGACGATGTAGGAATGGTGCAAATGTCGATCCCAAATAGCTGTAATCTGCATTTTTGACTTGCAAAATACACGCCTCAGTGATCCTTGTATAGCACACTTTTCTATATAAAGTGATAAAGTGCAAGCGAAAAAAATCGCCCAGGAATCAGCATCTCCTGAGCGATTTTGATCGTTACAGCCTGCCGAAGTGCGTCATACGTAGCACTTCTGCGCAAACTGTGCAAAAAAGCATGGTTCTCCCTTATCCTTGCCCGACAATTTTTTTCAGGCGTCCTACCAGCGGCAGCACGATGATTCCAGCAACGACGACCTGGAGGAAGTTCCCCGGAATCGAGCCAAACGGCAGAATCCAGTTGCTGTACAGAATCACTTCCGCGAAGTAGTAGCCCACGATTTTAATCAGCAGGGCGCAAGCGATAGCGAGAGAATAGGCAAGGACGCGTTTGCCCGGCATTCTTTCCGCGATGAGACCAGCGACATAGCCCATGGCCCCGACAATGACGAAGGTAAACGGTGCCCATACCGTCCAGCCGGAAATCAGATCGAACAGGCCCATCCCGAAGGCACCTGCAATCGCTCCTGCTTTTCTGCCGTACACGAAAGCGGCAATGAACAGAGGCACGTTACCAAGGTGAATCAGGCCACCGTTGCCTATGAACGGGAGACGGATGTTGATGAACATGGTGGCTGCAAGGGTAAAAGCGATAAAAAGAGCATGAATGATGAGCATTTTTGTTTTGGATGCAGATCTGGATGCATAGGTTGAATCCATAAAACAGCCTCTTTCTTTTTTTCTATTATCATACCCGTAAATAAAGATGAAATAAATATGCTTCCGGCGATTTATTGGGGAAGAGTTGCAAGTGGGAATGGAAATTACTTGGTCGTTCTGCGAATATTGCGAGAGAGCGATTTTTTGTTTGCCGCAAGACGATCCGGGCCGTATTTTGCGATGGTAGTCGAAGGAGAAATTCTGCAAAAGTTCGTCACGTACAAGGCAAAGCTTGCTATCGCGGGCGATTTTTCCGTGTACACAAGCAAAAGCTTGAAAGATTTCATCTATGAGTCAAACAACGGCAACCACATTTTTTCCTGCCGACAGAACAGCAGGGGCTGCGAGGGCAAACTGCCAGTTGACACCGCCCTTCCAATTCACTATACTGTCTGTAATCTTATATGCGACATACGTTGAAAGAGCCCAGTAGCAGCTTGGTCCCTGTCCTAGAAAGCCGGGGGTGGATGGAACCCGGTACACACTAAGCCCGCGAATTACAACTCTGGAGTATCTCGGGTAATGCTGAGCGGAATGGCGAACGATATCTCGCCGAGAGTGGCATGAATGGCATCCGGAAGATGGGGTGACCATTGGTGCAATCTGGGTGGTAACACGGTTATACAATCGTCCCTGTGTCTACAATAGACAAGGGGCGATTTTTTGTTGTCACGCACAACGGTGATTCGGTATAGGAGATCTACGAACCTAAGGGAGTGAATTGGCTGTGAACATTATTGATGAACTCGAATGGCGCGGCGCCATTAACCAACAAACAGACGCCGAAGGGCTTCGTGAATTGACTGAGCAAAAATCGATCTCGTTGTACTGTGGCGTGGACCCGACGGGAGACAGCATGCACATCGGGCACCTGATTCCTTTTATCATGCTGAAACGTTTCCAGCTTGCGGGCCATCGTCCGGTTATTTTGATCGGGGGCGCGACAGGGACGATTGGCGATCCGAGCGGCCGCCAGTCCGAGCGCTCGCTGCAAACGCTGGAGCAGGTGCAGGCGAATGTGGATGCCCTCACCGCACAAATGAAAAAGCTGTTCATCACAGAAGGCGACAACCAGATTCGCCTGGTTAACAACTACGACTGGACGCATAAAATCAACGTGATCGAATTTTTGCGCGATTACGGGAAAAACTTCAGCATCAACGCGATGCTCGCCAAGGATGTCGTGGCAAGCAGACTGGAGAGCGGCATTTCCTTTACCGAGTTTTCCTACCAAATCCTCCAGTCGCTCGACTTCCTGCACCTGTACAGACACGAGGACGTCCAGTTGCAAATCGGCGGCTCCGACCAATGGGGCAACATTACGAGCGGTCTCGATCTGATCCGCAAAAAAGAAGGGCCTGAGGCGAAAGCGTTTGGCCTGACAATCCCGCTCATGCTGAAAGCGGACGGGACGAAGTTCGGGAAAACAGCGGGCGGTGCCGTCTGGCTCGATCCGAACAAAACGACGCCGTTCGAATTTTACCAGTTCTGGGCGAACACCGACGATCGCGACGTCGTGAAATACTTGAAATACTTTACGTTCCTCTCCAAAGAGCAAATCGACGAGCTGGCGGTAAAAGTCGAGACGGAGCCGCATAAACGCGAAGCGCAAAAAATGCTCGCAGAGGAAATGACGCGATTCGTGCACGGCGAAGAGTTGCTGGAGCAGGCCAAACGCATTACAGCCGCCCTGTTCACGGGCGATATCAAATCGCTTACCGCCGATGAGATCGAGCAAGGCTTCAAGGAAATGCCGACCTACGAGGCGACGAAGGAAGCGAAAAACATCGTGGACTGGCTCGTCGAGCTGGGCATCGAGCCATCCAAGCGCCAGGCGCGCGAGGACATTACGAAAGGCGCGATTTCCATGAACGGCGAGCGGGTGAGCGAGCTGGATCTGGAAGTAACGGCTGACCTGGCGATTGGCGGGCGTTTCATCATTATCCGTAAAGGCAAGAAAAACTACAGCCTCGTAAAGCTGTCGTAAAAAATAATCGTATGGCGAAGAAGCTTCCCTCCTAGTTGCGAGGGAAGCTTTTTTGCTGCAGCCGTGTTGCGATCAGCGCTTGGCAAAAGGATTGGCGTGGCCCAAGATTCTTGCGGATCGTTCTACTTTCTCAAGCAAAGATAGTGTCCGATAAACGTGTGTGGATTATTTTTCCAAGGAAATCAGGGTGAAACAGACAAAGCGCTTCAGGCGTGCCAAAAGAAAAAGAGGTGTCGATCGTGATTGAAGAGTTGGTCCAATATTTGGAAGGGTGTGAAACCGAAGTGGTGGCTGCGGAGGATGTAGCGCTGCCAGCGGGACAGCACAGCATTCTCGTTTTGCCCTGCTACAACTTGCTGGAAATGATGGAGGAGGCATGTGACCAAGCAGAATCGCTGCCTGCCTTCGTAGAGCAGCAGCTTGCGGACGTGCACAGTCTGAGCGCGGATACGAGGCGCCTTTGTGGGTGCCGATGGGCGGCTACAACGAATGTCCGCTGCCTGTTTACCAGTCCGTGATCTTCCGGCATTTTCAGCAGCAGTACGGCGCAAACATTCTCGCGGTGACAGGCGATACGTGGGTACTGCAGGCAAGCAGACGGCCGCAAACGGCAGAAGAAGCGCTGCAACTGGCAAAAGAGCACTTCATTTTTTGCCAGTACGTCCTGGAGGACCAGCCGACACTCGGCCATTACGCCGATTCTTTGCTGAAACAGGATGTGTGGTATTTTTGGTGGGATCAGGAACAGACGGTCCTGCTTGCGAAACTGCACGTCCCTAAGCCTCGGCCAAAACAGTCCATCGTCTGTGCCTGATTGCGCGGCTGGACGAAGGTGACGTCTGCTTCTGCCTCGGCGGGCTGATGCTTGTTTCTGTTTCCGCAGGCTACGGGAAAACAACGCTTGTCAGCGAGTGGCTCGCGGGCAGTTCCGAGCCTGCGGCCTGGCTGTCGCTCGATGAAGGAGAGTAGCTGTTTTGCGCCGACTCACGGCAAATGAAAATACAGGAGGAAGCCCATGAGAGCTATTGTCTGCCCCAAATACGGATCGCCGGATGTCCTCGTGTTGCAGGAAGTAGCGAAGCCTGTTCCAAAAGACAAGGAAGTGCTGGTCAAAATTCATGCGACGACAGTTACGTCCGGAGATTGCAGGGGGCGGGCTTTTCGCAGTCCGCTGTTGTACTGGTTGCCGATGCGCCTGTTTTTGGGCTGGACGAAGCCTCGACAACCGATTTTGGGTGTCGAGCTGGCCGGAGAAGTGGAAGCGGTCGGCGATCAGGTCAAGCGCTTCAAGCCGGGGGAGCGGGTGTACGCGCTGAGCGGGATGCGCTTTGGCGCACATGTCGAGTACGTCTGTCTGCGAGAAGACGCCGTGATCGCGCACATGCCCGGGAATGTAGCCTTCGAAGAGGCCGCCGCTGTGCCTTTTGGGGGGACGACAGCCCTGCATTTTTTTCGCAAAGGAAAGCTGCAGCGCGGGCAACGCGTCCTCGTTTACGGAGCGTCCGGGGCGGTAGGGACGGCGGCCGTGCAGCTTGCCAAATACTTCGGGGCGAACGTGACCGCGGTGTGCAGCGGCGTCAATTTTGCGCTGGTCAAGTCGCTCGGGGCCGATGAAGCGATTGATTATACAAAAGAAGATTTCGCGCGTACAGGCAAGCAGTACGATCTCATTTTCGACGCCGTCGGAAAAAGCTCGAAAGCCCGTTGCCAGCAGGCGCTCGCGCCAAACGGCAAGTTCATCACCGTAGATGGGCAAGGGGTGGCAAAAGAGCGGGCGGAAGACTTGCAATTTCTCGCGGAGCTGATGGCGTCAGGGCAGTTCCAAGCGGTGATCGACAGGCGCTATCCGTTGGCACAGGTTCCGGAAGCCCATTGGTACGTAGAACAAGGGCATAAAAAAGGCAATGTCGTCAGTACAGTGCAGCACGGTCAGGAAGGCGGATAAAACGGCTGAATGGCCGTTTTTTTGTGGGAAAATGATTCGGACGCCATGGCCGCGTGCAGGCAAGGAAAGCAATGCAATGCAATGCTTCGTCCGACAGACGGGCAGCGCTCGCGGATTGGCTGCTGCCGCAATCTGCAAACGCTGACAAAATCAAGCTTGCCGAGTTGTCAGATCGAGTCTTGCTCCATATTGACAGGGAATAGAGAACTGTTTATAGTATGTAATGGTTCGGAAATGATTATCATTATCAATTGTTGGTTTTCATCTGTTAAAAAGGAGAATGCAACATGAAAAAGTGGCTCACCTCTATCATGATGTCGCTCGTACTGCTGCTGAGCGCCTGCGGCAATGCATCGGTGCCAACGGAGAACGCTGCTGGTGGCAACGCAGCAAAGCAGGAAGCGACAACAGAAGCAAAACCGGAAGCCGAAGCGAAGCCGGAGACGATTACGTACCAGTCGGAGAACGGACCGATCGAGGTTCCTGCGAGTCCTAAGCGAATTGTCGGTTTGACCAATGCGCCGAACGTTCTTGCTTTGGGCGGAACACTGGTCGGGGTCGACGAATGGACGAAAAAGAACCCGTTGTTCGCGGATAAGGTAAAAGATGTCGAAACGGTATCCGATGAAACGATGGAAAAAATTCTCGCCCTCCAGCCTGACCTGATTATTGCCGGGTCGTGGATGAAAAACTTGGATAAATTGAAGGAGATCGCGCCAACGGTCGTCTATACGTGGGGCAAGCTGGACTATTTGGCGCAGCAGCGCGAGATCGGCAAGTTGCTGAACAAGGAACAGGAAGCGCAAGCGTGGATTGACGATTTCACGAAGCGCGCGCAAGCGGCCGGCGAAGAAATCAAGGCGAAAATCGGCAAGGACAAAACCGTGTCCGTCTTTGAGCACGACGCAAAAGACTTTTATGTCTTCGGAAACAACTGGGCTCGCGGAACCGAGATTCTGTACCAGGCAATGGGCCTCGCCATGCCGGAAAAAGTGAAGAAGGACGCCCTCGGCCCTGGCTACTACATGCTTTCTCTGGAAGTGATTCCGGAGTATGCCGGAGACTACATCGTACTCAGCCAGCGCAAAGGCGGCGAAAATGCGTTCCTGAACTCCGAGACGTGGAAAAAGATTCCTGCTGTGAAAAACAACCACGTGATCGTCATCGACACGGAGGCATCTACCTACAGTGACCCGATTACGTTGGAGTACTTGCTGAACATTTTTAAGGAAGGTTTTTTGGGCAAGCAATAACCGCTTATAAAAAATACAGACAGGCCAGGAGAGACGCGCTAAAAATACGAAAACGCTTAGGGAACCGTTCAATCCTAAGCGTTTTTCTTTTTGTTTGGCGACCTGTGCGGGATGGAAGTATGTAAACCGTTTTTCCGCCAAGTTGACAGTAAAAACCCCACGGGCTCACGGGCAAACTGCCACGTGACACAGCATGGGGCTTGTAGTTATTCCAACTATCAACCTTCCAGTTTACTCAACAATCGTCCTGATTTTCGGAAACACCTTCAACGCCGTCTTATAAAACACATCCTCATGATACTCCGCCGGGATCAGCTCCTGCACGAACTGGATGTACGACTTCACGGGCGCGAGCGGCCAGTCGGTGCCGAACAGGAACTTTTCGTAATGGTCGCAGTAGGTGATCGCGTGGCGCAGGTGGGCGAAGAACAGCGGCGACTCGGCCAGTCTGCGGCAGTTGGCGGCGTCACCGACCATCAGGCCGGAGAGGTCGGCAAACATGTTGCGGTTTTTGTACACGACTTCTGCGCCATCCAGCACCCACGGGTCGCCGAAATGCGCCATCAAGAAGTTCACGTCCCGATGCTTTACCGCTACTTCGTCGAGCGTGAGCGGGTGGGAGTATTTGAGCAGGCCGCGCTCCGAGTACGTATCGCCCGTATGAAAAACAACCGGTACCCCGTATTTGGCCGCAAGCGCGTAGACCGGATCGTAGACGCTGTCGTAAGCGTAGAATGGATAGTAGCCCAAATAGATTTTCAAGCCGACGGCCTGCGGCTTTTGCAGTTCGGCTTCCAGGCGGGCGACTGCCGCCTCGTCCAGATGGTACGGATTGATCCCGAGGCAGTAGACGAGCTGTGGCGGCAGCTCGTCTGTCAGGTCGAGGCCCATCGGTGTTGCCGCCTCCGGGTCGGGAAAGCCGTTCTTTTGCGTCTCGGTCAGGCCCATGCCGATGCCGAGCACGACGCCGTTTTCCGCGTATTCCTGCAAAATGCCCTGGACGGAGTAGTCGACGAACGACTTTTCGGCCGCTGTGCGCTTGAATTCTTCGATGTGGGACAGATGCATGTGGGCATCAATAATTTTCATCGTGAAATCCTCCCTTCGGTTTCGCTGGCAAACCGGATGGCGCGCAAGGCCGACAGCGAATCGGCTGGCAGCGGCTCGTCCGCAAACAGGAAAAAGACAGGGGCGGTAAAGGCTATGCGGTCGTGCGGCAGGTTCAGCTCGCGCGAGAGGGAGGCGAGGGCGATTTCTTTGTTGACGTAGAGGTCGATGTCTGCCGTCTCCAGGTCCGTGACGATTTGCAGCTTTTCCTTGCGCGACGGGCTGCCAAACGTATAGTCTGACGCTTCGTAGGCGAACAGTTCCCCTTGGCCCAGCTTGTAGTGCAGCTTCTCGCCATGCTTTCCTGCCGTGTTCAGCCACAGTGGGCCTGTAGCAGTTTCGGTTTGCAAAAAGATTTCTGTCGTCCAATCTTTGTTCGCAAAGTACGTCCCCGTATGCTGCACGATCTCGACAGTATGGCAGAGCAGCGGGACGCCAGGCATGAGCAGGAAATATTGATGGCAGGTGAGGCCTCGATATTTTTCCTGCTTTTTTACGTGGTAGCTCAGTTTGATCCCTTGCCAGACGTTTTGCTTGTTGTCGGTCAGTTGGGCGAAGCAAGCGGACCGCTCTTCCTTGACCAGCGAAAACGCACTCAGCTCCTCGACGTGGTTGCTGATGCCGCCTGTCCACGGATTCCACCACGACTTCGGCTGGCGCTCGGGGAAGGAGCTGGCCAGCCACTCCTGCCCTCCGGCGGTGAGCGAATAGAGCGCCGGAGCGAAGTCCGGGGCGGCTTTGATGCGGATAAAGCCGTTGTCCGCGACGTACACCTGTTGTCCCGCTTCCTCGGTCGTCTCCTGGGCAATCTCGCCTTGTCCGATGGGGAAGATCGCGCTCTGCAAGCGAGCGTCGTGGGTGGCGAAGCGTCCGTCTACGCGCACGAGGTCAGGCGAGCCTGTCGGCGCAGCGAGCGAAAAGCGCGATTCTGTCGCTTCCGCCTCTTCCGTGTAGCGGTGGGCCTGTTTTCCGGCAGGCGCGCTTTGCAGCGAGGCAGTCAGCTCGCCCTCCAAATATTGCTGTTTGTATTCTTTGACCTGTACCTGCACTTCTTTTCCTGCGACAAACGGGTTGTGATCGTTGGCGACAAGCTCCAGATGTGGCGTCAGGGACAAGTTTGCTGATGGCAAAGCTTCTTTTTGCGCAAAGGCGCGGAAGTCTTTCCAGTCCGCATACGCACCGTGCGTCATGTGGATCGGGCCGAACTTCTTTTTGTCGTGCGGCTCCAGGCTGCCAAGGCACGTCTCCAGCGTGAGCTGCCGGACCTGGAAGTCGATCCGGTATTCCTTCGGCCAGCACATGCCCCACGGAACTGCTTCCTCCCGCGAAAACAGCCAGTTTTCGCTGACGAGCTTGCCGTCCCAGTAGTCCAAATCGCTGCCGTAGGAGGAAGGCACTTCGACATAGCGGCCTTGATACGGCAAAACGGGGCGGTGCAGCGTATGGGAAAAGCCTTGGATCAGCCACAGCTCCGCCGCCATTTTTTCGGCAGAGCGGTTTTCCAGTTCCAGCAAGTGTTCGACGGATCCGTCTCCGAACAGCAGCGTCTTTTCCACCAGGACAAGTCCGGGGTAACTGCCGGAGTGATACGTGGCGTGAATCCCGATCGCTCCTTTTTCCGCGACAAACTCGACCTGCTCGGCGCGCTTTTTGGAAAACTCGCTGGAATACGGCTTGCCAAGCTTCGGATAGGCGATGTAGCTCGGTTCGCCGCCATTTGCGCCGACGATGGTCAGCTCGTTGTCGTCCTTGGTCAAAAACAGCGAGTGGCGGCCGTGGTGCACTTGCCAGGTTTGCTCCGTCTCGCCCGCGAGCATGGCGCCAAGGCCAGTGAAGGCAGCCCCGAGCTTTTTCACAAACGAGACTGTACTGCCGTCTGCAAGCTGCGCCTGTACACGAACGTCCGCTTCGTAAAAGCCGTGTTGCAGCAAATCGGCCGCAAGCGGCAGCGAGGTGCGCTCCTTGCCTGCCAGCGTCAGCGTGAATTGCTGTTCATGGAAGCGCAAAAACGGCGCTTCCGGAAGCGTGAACGAAAACTGCGCTTCTTCGGCAAAGTTGTTTTCCACATCGAGATAAAACGGTGCGGTCTGTCCAGGATAGGACAAGCCGGGGACGTGCAGGGAGAGGGAAGCGGGAAACTTGGGCAAGATTCCGACCTGGAACAAGGCGCGCCTGCCGTTAATCAGGACGTGTGTGCAGACTCGCGGATGCGTGCGCCAGACGCTTTGCTCCTCTGTAATCTCTCCGACAAAAAAGCTGGCGGACAGCGTCGTCTCGCCCGTCACTTCCAGTTCTTGGCGATAGTCAAAGCGAATGTTTTCGTCAGACTCTCCTGTCAAAGATAGCTGCAACGGCTTGCCTGATTTGTTGACGATCCGATAGTGAATCTGGTACGTGCGACCGAAGACCAGCTCCAGTTGCTCCACCTCGGCAGCGAGCAAGTAATCTTCCGTTTCGATCAGCCGCATGCCGCGCCCGCGCCGTTCAAACTCTACGCGCAGGCTTTTTTCGCCTTTCGTCCAGGAGTAGGTGAAGTAGTCGAAGCCGTTTTCTTTCCGACCGTCCGGCTCGACCACAATCTCCCGGGCAGAGTCCCGATACCAGTCGAGTTCCTCGAAGTAGTGCGCGATGGCTTCCGTCCGCAGCACAGTGGGCATCATGTTCATCAAATGCGTGCTATCGTCGCGGTCTTCCCAGAAAAAACCGAACTTTTTATACAGGGGGACAGCCTTCGTGTTGCCCGCCCATGTGTAGAGATCAAGCCGCGGCCAGCCGAGTTCGACGGTCTTGTCCAGTGCGCGGGCAAGCAGCATGCGTCCTACCTTTTTGCCATGGTATTCCGGCCGGACGTTGAGCAGGGGGATGTAGAGGGCGCCGGTATCTTCGCGGTACTCGGCGAGGCTGCAATAGCCCACGACGGTTTCGCCGTCCATCGCCAGGTAGACAGCGAGCGCATCGGAGTGAGCTTCCTCCTGTCTGATCTGTTCCGCTGTCGTGATTGAATTTCCGCCTCCCCAACTGTCCCGACTGGCGTTCCACATGTCCGCGACGGCCGCGGCCAGCTCGGGACGGTAAAGGACGATAGAGATAGATTCCATGATTGCCTGCACCTCGATCTCATTGTCAGATTTTGTATAGTAATAGAGAGACGATTGAGGGAGAGGTTCGGTTTCTTGTTTTCGCGCCTTTTTCGCAGGCGGGGAGAGTGGGCAAGGAGAAAAAGCGAGAGGGAATGTACGATGGAAAGCCGGTATCGCAGAAACACGAGACCGGCTTCGTCCAGGCGTGGCTTGGCGGCGGGTGGAACTTACACGGGTTGCGGCAAGCTCCGCCGCTGGCATGGCGCTTTTATGACTAGCGTTCAATCCGGATGACTACCATCTCTACATCTTCGTCCAGAGCGCGCACGCTATGCTTTTCCAGAGGGAGCATGTGCAAAAGCGTCTGCGGAGTCAGCTCCACCTGTTTGCCGGAAAAGTCGAACACGGCTGTGCCCTTTTGCACGATAATGAGCACGTCTGCATCCGTATCGTGTTCCGGGACGAACGCTCCGGCGCGCAACTGCAACTGCAAGACTTTTGTCCGCTCAAATCCCATCAGCGCCCCGATGTGCTTAGGTGCCGACTCCAAATGGTTGTTCAGGTCATAGGTTTGCATGTTCTTGTTTCCCGGGGCAGAGTCGAGGAAAATAAGGAGAAATCTACTACTTGCCAAAAAAGGGTCATGCCGATGCATACGTACAGTCTTTTGGAAAAACTGCTGTTTTGGCCAGCCGTCCTGGACGAAAAAAGGCTGGCACGCTCGCTTGCAGGCAAGACGATCCTCATTACAGGGGCAAGCTCCGGGATTGGCGAGCAGCTCGCATATTTGTTGGGGCGTTGCGAGGTGCAGTTGCTGCTGGTGGCGAGAAGAGAGGAAAAGCTTCGCCAGCTCAAGCGGGAAATCGAGCAGCACGGAACGGCTGCAGTCAGCGTTTTCGGGGCGGATTTGCGCGAGCCGCTTGAACTGGAGTCGTTTCTCGCCTGGGCGTGCGAGCAGGCAGACACGATAAATATCGTGGTCAGCAACGCGGGTTTGTCCATCAGGCGTTCGATCATGGACTCGCTCGACCGCCACCACGATTTTACGCGGACGATGGCGATTAATTACTTCGCCCCGGTCAGGCTGCTGCTGTCTCTTCTGCCGCAGCTTGCCCGAAGCAACGGACAAATCATCCATATCTCGACGATCAACACGTCGCTAGTTCCGCTGCCGTACTGGGCGGCGTACCAAGCTTCGAAGGCAGCTTTTGACACTTGGTTTCGCTCGGCGGCACCGGAGTGGAACGCGCGAGGAATCGCCACGACTGCGATTTATTTTCCGCTGGTAAAAACGCCGATGATCGCGCCGACTGCCGCCTACCGCAGCATGCCCGCCATGAGCGCGGAGCACGCCGCCCGGGTCATCGCCAAATCCATGTGCACGAGACGAAAAAGCTGGCGGCCGTGGTGGCTTTTGTTCGGGGAGCTGGCCTCGGTGTTGGGCAGAGGACTGTGGGAGCGCCTCACTCCGCGCTGGCTGCGAAAAAAGGGGGGATGACGGTGCGGATCGTGTTTTTGCTTGCGACGCTGTACAAAATGAAGCTGTTGACGCCAGCAGGAATCGGCAGGCTGCTCGCCGCCATCTGCCGATACGGAACCAACCTGATGACGCTGTTGCAGGTCGCGCAGCGCACGTACGGCCAAAAGATCGCCCTGGCCGACGAACGGGAAGCCGTCAGCTTTCGGCAGTTGTGGTGCGACTCCGAACGCCTCGCCTGGGCGTTCAGGGAGAAATACGGGCTTGCCCGCGGCAAAAAGGTCGGCTTTCTATGCCAAACCACATGGCGCTGGTGAAAGCGATTTTCGCCGCTTCCGGCACGGGGTGCGACATTTATTTGCTCAATCCGGAGATGAGCGCAAGGCAGCTCGCGCAACTGCTGGACGAGACGAAGCTCGACCTGCTCGTCCACGACGCCAACGGGACGGCCCGCATTGAGCAGGCGGCGCACAGGACCGTGCGGCTGCACAGCTACTACGACCAGTTGCCCGCCATCAATCGGCTGCTGCACGAGTGGCATGAAACGGCTGCCGCCACCCCAAAATCGCCAAAGCGGGCATCTGCCGGGCACATCATGCTGTTGACAGGAGGGACGACGGGGCAGCCGAAAAAAGTCGCGCACAAGCCGTCGCTGTTCCACTATTTGCCGCCGTTTTTGGCGCTGCTGACGCGGCTTCGGCTGCTGCGCTGCCATACTGCCTATGTGGCTACGCCCATCTGCCACGGATACGGGCTGGCGATCTTGCTCTTGTTCCTTGCGCTGGGCAAAAAAGTCGTGATAACGCCCGGCTTCGACGCCGCCAACGCCTGTGCGCTGATCGAAAAGCACAAGGTCGACGCCGTGACGGTCGTTCCGCTCATGCTGAGAAAAATGCTGCGGCACAACGCGAGCGCCTTGCAGTCTCTCGCTTGCATCGCTTCTGGCGGCGCGCCGCTAACGCCCGCACTTGCCGCCGAAGTGTCCGGCCAATTGGGAGCGGTCTTGTTCAACCTGTACGGCACTTCCGAAGCGGGCCTTTGTGCCGTCGCAACTCCGCAAGACCTGGCGGCTGCACCGCACACGATTGGCAAAAAAATTGGCGGTGTCGGCTTGCACGTACGGGGAAGGGACAGGCAAAAGCTCGCGGCAGGCGAGATCGGGCAGCTTTGCGTGCGAAGGCGGAGAGCGCTTTTTTCCACCCGGACCGGATGGGTCGAGACAGGGGATCTGGGCTATCGGGATGAGCACGGGTATTATTTTTTATGCGGAAGGACAGACGACATGGTCGTATCCGGCGGAGAAAATGTGTATCCGATCGAGCTGGAGCGCATTTTGGCCGAGCATCCGGGCGTAGAGGACGCGGCTGTGGTGGGCATTCCCGACGAAGCGTTTGGGCAAAGGCTGAAAGCGTTCGTGCAGCCTGCGAGCTATGCCGGGCTGACCGAGGAAGCTGTGCTGGACTGGCTGCGCCCGCGAGTCGCCAGGTATCAGTTGCCAAAAGAGATTGTGTTCGTTGACAGCATCTCCTACACCGACCTGGGCAAGCCCGACCGGAAGCAGCTTGTATAAAGACAACGACACATCCGCATGCAGAGAGAAATACGGACTTGTCCGCGGCAAAAAGGTCGGCTTTCTATGCCAAACCACATGGCGCTGGTGAAAGCGATTTTCGCCGCTTCCGGCCATTCACCCCTATCAAAAGACGGCAAGAACAAGCCGTAAAAACGAAAAGAATCTGCATACTTGGTCATTTTATCGCCTGTCTCAGTTCATTGAA
>NZ_JBYSWV010000073.1:0-13939 GCF_058781555.1 Brevibacillus sp. FW306-2-1A-C05A | reverse complement strand
CTTGAAGTACCACAAACCTTCGATTTATTCGTGGTACTCCGTATTTGACCTCACTCTCATCCCGCCCCTAAAGGGGGGTGCTATCGCACCGTAGCGGGCTTTCTCGTTCGGAAAATCTGTAAAGAGGCCCTCCACTCTATCTGTAGTCTTATTTGTGCTGACATCGCCCGAAAACAGTTCGTGCAACGGATGTTCCGCGAATTTGTTATTGAAAAAAAGAAACGAAACAACTTATCCAAAAACTATTATCCGCATGCAAAAACACCGCTAAACCAAGCGGACAGGCTGTCGAGAAAGTCGACAGCCTGTCCGTAGATTCAAGGTATGTTGCTCTGCCCTATCCGAGCGCATGAGCCTATATGAGCCTATGCTCTATTCACGGTGACATTGAGATCGCCAATTCTAGCAGGTTCTTTTTTCGTGCTCTCCGTATTTATGCCGCTATTTCGCCTATCGCTTTACAAGCACCCAGACGATTTCGCATTCTTCGCTCCCGTCGTTGTATGCCCAGTGGGCCTCACCAGCAGGAATAAGAGACGCATCATTTGCTGACATACGATATTCACCTTCTTCCGTACCGGCAAGAATCGTTCCTTTTACGACGATTGAATACTCGTCCTGCTCATGGCTCCCCAAACCGCTTAAAGGAATACGCGCACCAGGCGGAACGACGACGACACCAAAAGTAGCTTTTCCGTTCTCTACCTGGTTTTCGGTAAACAAGGTTTTCAGGGTTACACCTGGACGATCTTCCGGCTGAATCGCATTGGCATTTACAATGAGCATTGCTGTTCCTCCTGTTCAAAAGACTGACGCTGTGGTGTCACCCCTTCTACACGATACGTTGCCTTGTCCAGCTCTACTCCGTACAAGTCTCTTGCTTGTTCTACGGAAATATAGCCATTTTTGGCATCTAGGACGACCTTCTCTATCGGACGTTCCAGCGGATTGCCATATCCTCCACCTGTTGCGGTAACAAGGCGCACGACATCTCCTTTATTAAGCGGAAAGCGTGCATATTTGCCAAATGGACCAGCCACTTCGCCATTTGCTTTGACGATCTCAAATTCATTGCGGGAGCCGTCATGCCCCCCGTTAAAGCCCCATGGCAAATATTTGTGACGGCCAAAGGTTGCCGTGATCGTCTGACCATCAGACATCGCGCGGTACGAACGGATAGCTCCTGAGCCGCCGCGATATTTACCGGCACCAGCACCATCCGTACGCAGGCTGTACTCCTCGACCATGATGCCATAACGTGTCTCGGCTACTTCGACCGGCACGTTGTACGTTTCCCCATCGCCGATGCAAAACTGTCCGGCCATCCCGTCCAGTCCGTCTCCTGCCCCCCATCCTCCGACTGAAGGTTCAACCACAAGGAACGGTTCGTGCGTATCCGGATGGATGCCGGATAGCACCACCCCGCACACCGAAAGCAGATGCCCCGCATTCAACCGATGGGGAACGACCGGTGCAAGTGCCTTCCAGACGAGATCCGCTCCATACATCATGGTTTCCCAGTAGGTTGATACGGCTGCCGGGCGTTCCGCAGAAAAAATGGAGCGGTCATCTACAAGGATGTGGAGCGGGCGGAAAACGCCATCGTTTACATCCTGAGACGGGTTCGTCACCGCAAGGAAAATAACGCGAACGGCGGAAACCAAGGCGGTATAGGAGCAATTGACTGGCCCCAACACCTGCGGATGACTACCGCGGAAATCACAAATAAACTCGTCATCGGTAATGGTGACCTTCACCTGTACCTTGAATGGACCGTTTCCAACTCCGTCATCATCAATAAAATCTATGGCTTCATACGTGCCCTTCGGCAGCTTGGCAATTTCCTTTACTGCCAACTGTTCGCCATGTCTTAACAAATGGTCAATGGCATCCTTCACTACCGCTTTTCCATGCTTATCGCACAATTCGCGAAAGCGCTTCTCCCCTGTTCGCAATGCTGCAACCTGCGCCCACATATCGCCAAGCGAGAGATCAGGGAAACGGACATTTGCTGCAATGATATCAACCAACGGCTGATTCAGCTTGCCTTCTTCAAATAGCTTGACGCAAGGAAATTGCAAACCTTCCTGGAAAATCTCCGTAGAGTCGGTCGTCCAGGAACCCGGGTCTTTTCCGCCTACTTCGGTCCAGTGGGCCTTATTGGCCGAGAAGGCAATCAGCTCGCCCTCGTAAAAGATTGGCAGCAAAAGACCTACATCAGACAAGTGGGAACCTCCTCCACCGTAAGGATCATTAATGATGATGATATCCCCCGGCTTTAGCTCCCCATTGGCGGAAAACTTTTTCAAGGTTTCCTTCACCATAAAGGTCAGCATCCCGATAAATCCGGTTACACCGTTGCCTTGAGTCAGAAGTTGACCTTTTGCATCTGTCAAGCCGCTGGCGAAGTCGAGCACCTCGTAAATAATCGGACTCATCGACGTGCGCGCCAATGTATGAAACATTTCTTCCCCAATGGCGATCAGGGAATCTTTCACAATCTCAAGCGTAAACTGGTCATGTTTCAACGTTGTCTCACTCATCTGACTACACCCCCGTAGTAATGATTAGATTGCCATATTCATCAACAATGAGATGCTGTCCAGGATAAATGACCGTTGAAGAAGAGGTTTCCTCGACAATTGCCGGACCCTTCACCGCGCTTCCGGCATTCAGCAGCTCGCGATCGTAGACTGTCGTGTCAATCCATCCATACTCTTCGAACAGAACCGGACGCACTTCCTTGCGCGCTTCCTCGCTATTGTCCCCTTGTCTTCCCAGACTGGCTATCCGTGGTTTTTGCACTGTGCCGAACGCCGTTAGATGGAGGTTTACAATCTCCGTCGGTGCATGCTCCAGTTTGAACGTGTAATTCTGCTCGTGCAGGTCATGGAAGCGATCAATCACTTCCTCAATCGCTTTTGCATCCATCAGTCCATTTGGCACGGGAACCTTGACAGCATGCTCCTGTCCGACGTAACGGATGTCCGCATATCGTACAAACAGTACCTGATCCGCTGCAATTCCTTCGCGCTCGTATTGGTCAATCGCTTCTTTTTCCAGTTGGTTCCATTCACGATTCAGTTCTTCCTGATTCAGTCCGTTCATTCGGCGAATATAAGTCTGGATGTAGTCATGCCGCAAGTCAGTCATCAGCATGCCCCATGCAGAGAAGACCGAAGACGCAATCGGGATGATAACTTTTTTCACACCCAATTCCTTGGCCAATGCCAGCGCATGCATCGGTCCTCCCCCTCCGAATGCAACCAGGGAAAACTCTCGCGGGTCGTAACCCTTGCGGATGGAAATGAGCTTCAACGCATTCAGCATGTTAGAGTTGGCGATGCGGATAATTCCCAGCGCCGCCTCTTCCACGGAGATGCCGAAGTGTTTTGCGATCTTTTCGTGGATCGCTTGCTTGACCGCTTCCATATTTACCTCGTTTTGAAAATTGGCAGGCGATAACCGCCCTGTAACCAAATTGGCATCGGTTGTAGTCGGACTTTCACCGCCACGTCCATAGGCGACCGGCCCTGGCAACGCTCCGGCCGACTGTGGCCCCACCTTTAATGAGCCGGCACCGTCGATCCAGGCAATGGAACCTCCGCCATTCCCGATCTCCACGATGTCAACCACGGGTACTTTAATCGGATATCCAGCATTTCGTTCATCTTTCTCAATCCGGTATTCCGTCGTAACCTTTACTTCCCCCTTGTCGATCAGGGAGCATTTGGCCGTCGTTCCTCCGATATCAAAAGCAATGATGTTTTCTTCCCCAAGAATTTGCCCCAAGATGGCTGAGCCAAAAATCCCGGCTACTGGCCCCGACTCGACCATGTTGATCGGCGTTTCTTTTGACTGCTCAAAAGTAGTCGTGCCAGAGTTGGACTGCATGATATATTTATTGCCATCAAGCCCGATGTCGTGAAGATGGTTACTCAATTTGTCGATGTAGGACTTGGCAATCGGCTTGACATAAGAGTTCAGCACTGCCGTACTGGTCCGCTCGTACTCGCGCCATTCCTTGGTCACCTCATGGGAAGCCGTCACTGCTACCTCCGGCCAAATTTCCCTGATCGCTTCCACCGCCAGCTTTTCATGAATGGGGTTGGCGTAGGCATGCAGAAATGACACCGCAATAGCCTCGACTCCCTCCGCCCGCAGTTGCTCGACAGTGGCCTTCACCTCTTCCACCGCCAATTCGGTCATGACTTCCCCCTTATAGTTGATCCGCTCGCTGACCTCCTTCCTCAGAAAGCGCGCGACAAACGGGGTCGGCTTCTGATAGCGAACATTGAACAAATCGGGACGGTTGCCTCGGGCGATTTCCAGCACATCGCGGAACCCTTTTGTCGTGATTAACCCGGTCTTTACTCCCTTGCGCTCCGTCAATGCGTTGATAATTACCGTCGTTCCGTGGATAAAAGTCGCGATTTCCAAAGGATCAATCCCAGCCTTTTGAATCACTTGGATAACCCCTTGCTCAAAATGGGGCGGTGTTGTATCGCTTTTAGCGGTACCGATTTTACCGTTCTCATCTAAGTACACCAGGTCAGTAAACGTTCCTCCAATATCTGTAGCTACACGCATAGGAACCACCCTTCTAGGAGTAATGGACTGTTACAGCATTAATGCAAAATCTCGCCTTCCGTTTCCTTCAGGAAAAGCGAAGCCACAAATGTAACGACAAGAAAAGCGGAGATAAAGGAAACCGTAGTCAAAAAGCTGCTGTTGATCGCCAGCATAGCTCCGATTACACTTGGCGCAATCGCGTTGGCTACCCGTTGGCCGGTCATCCCTACAGAATAGCTGACACCGCGGACCTCTGTCGGATACAGCTCAGCCATCCATGTATCCCATACTCCCCACGCCCCCAAACTGAAGAACGAAAGGGCAAAATTCCAGATATACATTTCCTGCAAGGTATTTGCGTTGGCAAAGCCAAACCCGCTGACCGCTGCAAAAAAGACGAACAGCGCCATTACCTTTTTGCGTCCATATTTGCCCGTCAAATACGAAGAGACCATGTAACCGGGAAACATGAAGAGGGCGGATATTGCCATAAAGCCCATTCCTTCCGGCGCACTCAATCCTTTTTTCGCCAAAAGTGCCGGCATCCAGGAGGACAGTCCCCAATATCCCCAGGAAAAACTAAAGTTGATGAGGAGCTGCAAAATTGTCGAACGCCGGAATTGCCCTCTAAAAATCTCCAGGAAAGAACCTGTTTTCACATTCTCCACAGCAAGCTCGACGCTGTTAATCTCTCTTTGCATCGTGCCTTTGGAAAGTTTGTCAATAACCTCCTTCGCCTCCGAATGGCGACCTTTTCCGGCCAACCAGTACGGCGACTCAGGCACAAACGCCGCGATTGCCAGGAACCACAAACCCGCAAGCGAGCTGACGCCAATAATCCAGCGCCAGCCAAGCTCCATAAAGAGGTAGGTCGTGCCAATGGCAAGCAAATAGCCCACAGGCCATCCAGAAGCCAGATACACCGCGGCCTTCCCACGCACCTTCATGGGGAGCAGCTCCTCGAAGTAGGGGAACGTTGCCACCAAAACCCCAGAGAGCGCCACACCGGACAAGAAGCGGGTCCACCAAAGCATTTCGTAGGTGAGTGAGAATGCGCTAATAAGCGAAATGATTCCATAAAGCCCAAAACTGAAAATCATTGATTGCTTGCGGCCGATTTTATCAACGAGCTTTCCCCATAGCAGGCATCCCGGGATCATCCCAAGATAAATGGAGCCGATGAGCGATCCGATTTGAGTGCCGTCCAGTTGAAACTCGCCGCCAATTGAAGCGCTTGCCAGAATGACAATCATCATTTCCCACGATTCAATCACAAAGGAGAAAAAAAGCACCAATCCCGCTTGCCAATGCTGACTGGTAACCGGCATGTTTTCAAACAGCGCTCCAACGGGTACTGATCGCTTTTGCAGTACCTCCACTCCGCTTTCTGCTCTCATAATGGCCCCCCTTATCTCTTCTCACAGCCGCTAACTCGTTTTTTAAAACAGCTTCCAGCAGGCCACTTCTTCATCAGGCGGCGATTGGTAGCCATCCAGCTTGCTGTGGCTCCAACCGAATTTTTGGTTGAGCTCTATCAAAAATTCGGCGTATTTAAAAGGTGCAAGGCTTGCATCAATAACCGGAACACCCAGTTCCTCCTGAATTTCCCGATAAAAGCCAAATTCAATCGTGCATCCCAGCACAAGCACATTGGCTCCATCCTTCTCGACAGCCTCTCGCGCTGCCTCACGCATTCGCTGCATGGTCACCTGATGATCTTTCTGAAAATCGTGCACGCCCATATCGAGTGACTTGAAAGAAGCCAATTTGTCGGCAAAGCCATATTTATGGACGTTTTCTCTCATCTCGGGTATCCACTTGCGCCGCCCGACAATGATCGAGATACTCTCTCCCAATGTCGACGCAATATGCAAGCTGGCTTCAGCCGGAGCCGTGACGACCATTTTTTTCGAAATCTCTCGAGCCGCCCTCAAGACAGGATCATAGAAGCAGCCGATAATTGCCGCATCGTAGCCTTCTTCTTCGGCTCTTTTAATCACGCGGAGGATTTCGGGCATCAGCATCACTTCGTAGCAGTTGTACTCCAGATGAGTCGGTCCAGGCCCCGGGGTCAAGGAAACCACATCCACAATCGTCCCCGCCTGCTTGATCCTGTCAAACTCGCTCTTGAAAATGGTGTCGAACAAATCAGTAGTGACCGGATTGATCCACAAAATTCTTTTATCCATGTGAATGCCCCCTCATCGGTTTTGGTTTTTCCCAATCTTGTGTGTCCATCATGCAGCCCACAGCCCCCTCTCCTGCATAGCTTTCAGTCATACTGCTTGTTTCTGTTCACATTATTTCACACAAAAATAATCACTAGCGTTGCATAAAAAATGGTTCGTCATTTGTCGAAGTATTCTGAATGACATTTTCAACTTCGAAACCAAAAACGACAACGACCAAACAAAAGGTAGCCACTATCCATTTGGTAATTTTATACACTTATAACAACGGAGTTAGCGACAATCAACACCTAATTTCGTTTTTGTCGACCTCTGGATGTTCGTTTGGACTGGTAATCCATTCTGCCGATCCATTGCTCGAACGTTTGCCAGAGAAACACTTTGAGCCATCTACTGATTTGCAACAGACTGTGCTGACTGTTCCTTTCCCGTTTGACAAGGAGCAACAAACAGTAGGCAATGAGAGCGAGAAAGACTTGATTTCGTACAGCATTGTCACTCGTTCCATAGAACGTCTTGATCTTTACGTGTTGTTTCAGCCACTTAAAAAACAGCTCAATTTGCCAACGCCAACGATAGATGTCGCTTAGCTCATCTGCTTCCAAGTCGAATCGATTCGTAATGATTCGGATGCGATTTCCTTTTGAATCCAGCGTCTCAATCAGTCGTAATACGTTATCCACCCGTTTTTGTGGAGTTCCTAGAAGGATCATAGAATCCGATAATACGGTGCTTTCTGGTGGCAATTGGAACGTATGCAGATGGCGAACTTCCGCGTTATCTTTCAGACGTGAAGCGAAAAAGATGCCTTTGTCCGTGTATTCATCAAACTTTTCGTAATCCACGTATCCTCGATCAAAGACGTACATGGCTCCGATCTCGTCAATCAGCGATTCCATTTGCGTGCGGTCATTAGACTTGGCATACGTAAGGGAAATCTTATCAGGATACACATCCTCCTGATTGGCAAATACGAGACGAAGATGAATCTTGATTCCCGCCTTGGTTTTTCGAAAGGTTGCCCATTTGTACTTCTGCAAACATAACCCAATAGTAGTCGAATCAATGATTTTGATGTCTTTTCGAAGAGAGTGCGTGTTACCTGAGACGCTCTGAATCTGCTGCACCAAGTCTACAAAAATTTCTTCGAGCAAAGCAGGCTCTACTTGATTATTTTTGCGGCTAAGCTGTGATGGGCTGATCGATGACAGCCCTAGCTCCTGCTGAAATTCCTTTGATAAAACATCATCTGCAATGGCTCGTAGTCCTTCCCGTTGCTGAAGTTGTGCATGTAAAAACAGGAGGAGGTACGCTTTAGTCGTCAGCTTTTTCACGTACTTGTCTTGGTCCGTTTCGTCAATACGTTGTTGGAAATTCACAATATTGATGGGTGCAATCCATTTACCAAATGAAGAAAATAGGGTATTCTTGTCCATGGTCGATCCTTTACGTTGGATTTGGACAGGAACTACCTGACCTTTCCAGTGTAAAGGATTTTTTTATGCCACGGATGATAGAATACCGAAGATTATGGGGATTTTGAATGGTTAGAAAAGATTAATGCAACGCTAGTGAAAAATAATAATCTTAATATTTCAAACAAACAAAAAACAGCCCGTTTCTTTGTCTATCGCAGACAAATCGAGCTGTTTTGCGCTTCTTTTATGGCAATAGCTTCCTGGCCTTCAGCGCCAGATGGAAATTCAATCTTTCCTCAGGCTTTTTAAATGGATCAAACCCGAGAATCTCCTTCGCTTTTTCAATCCGGTATTTGACCGTATTGGGATGTACGAACAACCGCTTTGCGACATCTGTAAAGATTTCCTTTTCATCCAGATACGCTTCCACCGTCTTTACGAGATCCGTTTGATTTTTGGCATCATATTGATAGAGCTGATCGAGCAGCCCCGTTGTAAACTGGTCTAACAACTTGCCGGATATTTCCCCCAGAATCCCGAATACACCCAGCTCATTCACTGCTGTAATACTGCCTGTCCCAATCATTTTGCAGCCGAGCTCAAGAGCTTGCAGCGCTTCCCTGTAGCTTTGGTCCAAATTCAACGGCGACGGATAAAAACCGCCGATCCCAGCAGATGCGCGGGCTTTGCCGCTTCCCGCTTCGATAGCATCTTTTAAGAGGACCGCAAGATTTTTCGCCTCTTGTTGCGAATGTTGCTTGTCAAATTGCCTGTCAAAATGAATGAAAATGACCAACATGTCCCCCTTTACCACAAAATTGCATTTGGGAGCATGCTGATTGATTGTTGACCGGACCGCCGCGTGGATGCGGCTTTCCAATTTACCCATCTCTTTTTCAAGACCATCGCTGAAGTCAAAACGCATGACCAGCACCATATGTTTTTTCACCAGATTGAGCCCGACCGCTCTCGCTCTCTCGTACAAATCCTCTTCTCTAACATATTTCCCTTCGAACATTTCCGTCAAAAAGTCACTTCGCATTCGCCTTTTCGCTTCGGTAATCGCCCGCTGCTTGGCAATCTCCAGAGCGACCGCAGTAGAAGCGTGCGAGATAGCAATGAAATCAAGCTCTTGTAAGGGAGCCCCCATCTCTAAGGTAAAAATGTACCCCAGAGGATCGCTTATCACTCCTGCAGGCATAACGATCAGCCGTACAGACCGCCCCTCTATCTCAAACAAGCTGGAGTGAAACACCATCTCCATCGCAGAATCGTGTGTCCAGTTTCCAGCTTTATCAAACTGAATCCGCTCCGACATTTCTGTCATAAGCAAACACTTTTTTAAAAACGAATGTTCTGCCGCTTCTTTTGACCCTAAAGCCAAAATTTCGAACATATCGTCGGTAATCATTACCGGCTGCTTGATTAATCCGGTCAACGTCTTGGCAATCGCATTCACATCACCGCCATACAGTATGACACGGGTCATCTCCCGGTTAATCTCTTCCGATTGTTTCAACAACTGTGATTGCCGATTCAGGATCGTCCCCAACACGGCAGAAAAAACCGTAGCATAAGGCATCGCAGGAGGCAACAAAATGACAGGAAGGCCAGAAATATTCGCTGCCTCCACGATCGCCTTCTGCATGATCTTGTCAGCAATCATCGGATGAATCCCCAAAGCTGCTGCCCCGTTTTCAGCAAGCTTTTTAATCGTATTCACTTGTGCCTCCAGATCATCTTTCAAGCTGTGAAAGGTGGTCAGCACAAGCTCGCCTCCCAAAACCAAATGCTCCACTTCGGTTATGGGCATTTCCAAAACATTTACCTGATTGATGATCCTGTCCAAACCATCGAAACCGGCGATAACACGTAAACTTTGCAGCGCGTCCAACCGCAGCATCTCCTGCACCGTGATCCCCATTTTCGATCCTCCTCTCGGCCTAACCTTCCTAGAAGTAGATAAGGTACCTTTCCTGATTCGTTGATTAGACGAGCTTCACAAGATCATACTGTTTCGTAAGAGAGTGTTGCGGGCATTATTGTTTTTTCTAGCTCGTTCATTTCTAATTGGCTTCGTTTATGCATTTGTAAATCTGATCGAAATAGTCTTTATTATGAATAGTCGCATTTATTATATCATTTTGTATTTGGATTGACTTTTGGTAGTGATAGTGCCTTGTGCAGTCTGGGCATTTCGCTTGGGTTTCTGGATGACTTTGGACCTGAAAGGCGCGCTGTTTGGTAGCTGGTAAGGGCAGGGATGTTTTATGGAAAGGAGAAAGGAAAAAACGACTATTCCTTGATCGTTAAGAGAGTAGTCGCTCCTATTTATCGTTCCCTTACGGAGTTATCACCTGTCCAGTAATCGCATCAACAAATTGATCTCCCCGCCCCATTTGCGGACGATATACATACACCTGATTGATTAACCGCAATTCAAGCGGATGTACCTTCAGGTAATTCGCGGCTGCCTGCTCTGGGGAAATCAAGAGTTTTTTTCTATTCATTCTAACATTTAGAGGTGAAGATATTGCTTCACACTGTCGCCAATAAGTTCAGACGAAATTGATCCCTGTCCTACAGAGACTGTCGTCCCGCACCAGCTTGATCTGCTCGAAGGAAGGGTTACCTTTCCCCCGTCCCATTCTATCTTCGCCTACTCTCCCCATTCATTCCCAGACCGAACTGATTATGTTCATCAGGCAAAGAAGCACATTTTCTTAATTTGTCCAGTCACCGCCGTATTTTGGTGAATACGCTTCACTGTGGAGGTGACAACATGAGTTCGAAAAAGGATGAGAGAAGTAAAAAGTACGAAATCCAAGTTTTTTTAAAAGCCCCCAGTGGAAATCCGCTCTGAAAAACTGGGCTGGGCAAGTTAGAAGCGGGTACTTTATACAGACAGGGCCTGCATTTCAGTATCGTTGTGATGACTGAAGATCGAGCCAGTTCATGCATAGCGAGACTTCGCTGTCAACGCAAAAAAGCCACCTCTGCAGGTGGCTTTTTTATGTAGGTGGAGGCGGGGGGATTCGAACCCCCGTCCGAAAACAGCGATACATGAGCATCTCCGAGCGCAGTCACTCGTTTAGAGTTTCGGTGACAGATTCGCGGAGTGACGCGCTGACCTGGCACCTAGCCTGATTGGTCTTCTTCCTTTGGCTCCAGGCGGAAGCCTCCGGCGTAGCCCGTTAAAGTTGAGCCCTATCCACGGCACACGGGCCGATGCAGTGGGAGAGCCTCACTGGTTATTAGGTAATGAAAAAACATAGTGTAGGCAAGTAATAAGTGACCCGATTACTTAAAATCCATACTTCTCTTGCCTTAATTTAAACGCTCTCTCACCGCCTTCCATTACCTTTTTAATTGCTTCTTTAATTTCTGGTACATCAATGGAACCTACTGTATTTACATGGCCTATGGATTGATCACCTTCATTTCTATATCCAAAATGAACAACCAGTTCCGCATCACCGTTAACAACCAAATTAGCATTGTGACTTGCGAAAATTATTTGCCTTTTCTTTTTTGCTTCCCAAATATCGTTGGCAATTTCCGCAACAATTTCATTATCCAAATCATCTTCAGGTTGATCGATTATCAATGGGGGCCCCTCACTTGAGAGGAGTACTTTTAATAAAGCACTTGCCTGTTGTCCAGCTGAGGCTTGCTCAAAATCAATAGCATCACCACCAGAAACACAATACTTGAAGATTGGCTTTTCTTTAAAACGATACAATAATAACGTAATGAGCTTCTCTGAATCGATTCTTGCCGCAAGCCTTCTAATCTCATTATCAATTAGACCGCTGTTTCTTAAACTTGGTACGTCAGGGATTGTAAAGTCGGCCCCGTTCTCCTCAAACGAGTCCCAAATTAATTGGATTTCCGATACAATCCGTTGCCACTCTTCAAAAGGTGTGGAGCTCGTTTCAATTCTTTCCAGAAGCCTACGAATTTTCTCAGTAGAAATGTTCGCACCTTGAATTGTTTTTGTTACCATACTATGATGCTCTTCAATGTCACCTGCATTTGCCAATGAAGCTTGAATTTGTCCATTCGAGAGACTGGTAAGGTAGGAACACTGATCGGAAAGTAACTGGCGTTGTCCGTAATAAAGTTTAATTAATTCATCAATTCTTCTTGCTATATCTTCTTCAGGGTTCATTAATTCAATCAACTCATCAAGGTATTTAGACAAAAGAGATTCTTTCTCTCTAATCTGCTCCTCTTTATCATTTAAGTTTTTCAATTCATTTTGATATTGAATATTTTGCTCTATTGCTTCTTGAAACTTTTCGTTATGAATCGAATATATGTGTTCCCACTGCACAATTGAATTACGCCACTCGGGAATGTGATCTTCATTACCTAATAGACCATTTGTCAAAGAATCTAAGCTATCATTAAATTGACTTACTGAATGAGAAATAGAATCTTGAAGTGCCCCAATGAGTATTCCATTAGGTAAATTATCAATCTTTATTGTCTCGTTTAACGATTCAACCGATTCTTTTAATGTATTTACATCTTTAATGATTTTCTCAAGCTTCTCATTAAAGCGGTTAATGAAGAGTGCTTCTTGCTCGATTAATGGGTGTTGATCAACTGTCAATTTGCTTTCTTCTGGAAGTCCCTTCAATTGTTCTCTAATAGTGCTTGCTTGTTCCTTTAATGATGCCAAAGCCATTCGTTCTCTTGATACGTTCATTGACACTCTTTTTTTGTCCCTTAGCCTAATTACGTCTTGTCTAATTTCTGTTGACAACGATTCAATCTGATCGGACAGTGCATTTAGTTGTGGCCTAATTGGAGTTTCTATGAATCGCCTAAGTTCTTTTATATCAACGCCGACTGTGCTAAGTTCCTTTTGACTGTATGATTGAATGCCAATTAATGATCGTACATCCTGCATTGTAGCTGGTCGAGGAGAATGGGAACCGATTTTTAATTCAATCGTGTTTGTTTTGGAATCTCTTTTTACTGAGTGTTTCACCCCATTAGCTATCCAATCAACAGTCACACTCGCTCCAATACTTTCGAGTGTAGATGATATCAAATCAGAACGCTTTTTTTCAAATGCCCGAATTCCACCATCAGTTGAATTTTCTATCGTCGGATCACATAGTCCCCACCTTAAATATTCAAGAAAACTGGATTTTCCTGTTCCTCTGCCGCCAATAAGAGCATTAAATTGAGGATTTACCCCCAAATCTACTGGCCCTAAAAACTTACTGTCCGATATCTTCACACGTTGAATGAAGACACTCGGAATTATTGGTTGTCGATGTGATATCCTGTTTGAAATCGAAAGGCATGCTTGTCTTAATGCTTCCACTGAAGGTTTTGACCATTTAACCCACGTAGAAAAAGTACCTAATGTATTTAAATCATCTTGTCTACAATCAGAAGTCTGAAAAACACCATAAGCTCTTGTTGACCAAGCTGGTACCTTACCTTCAAGAATCCTCCTTTCACCTTCTCCTAAATCGTCAAAATATACTCCTTCCACATAGCCACCAACGCATGGAAGATTAGAAAAAACGGTATGATTACCATGTCTTAAAAAAGTCTTATAACCGCCTGGCTTTACGTTTGGAAGTATAATAAATCTATTAGCAAGTTCTGGAGATTCAGATAAACGGTTCTGAATATCTGCTATTGATAAATTAAGCTGTATTGTCTGACAAGTTTTAGCTTCTGTTTCTGCAGAGGTGGTGATCCCAAGTTTGATTGGAACTTGTGAATAATATGTAA
>NZ_JBYSWV010000072.1:0-15086 GCF_058781555.1 Brevibacillus sp. FW306-2-1A-C05A | reverse complement strand
AATAATAACAGAACTAAAATACTTAATACCACGGATACATTCAAATTAAATCCCTCCTCGATAATGACGAGTTTTAACTTAATTACAGCCGTAGAAACCATAAAGTCTCTTGAGAAAGTGCCGATAGTTTACAAGCGTAACTAGAGAAGGATAACTCCTTCTCTAGTTACTCCAAAGTTAATATTAGTAAGCATTTTCCAAGATCGAGTACGCATTAGCCATTGCTTCATGAGCAGTAGTACTTTGACTGTATATTTCGCGAGCAGTAATTGCAGCAGCACCACCAGCAGAAATTGTTCCGATTACTGTTTCTACAGTAAGAACAGCTACACCTAGTTCAGCAAGTAATGTTGAACCAAGTGTAATTAGAGATGATCTACAACTGCTAACAGTGTTTGCATATGCCTTAAAGTCGGAAACCTTATAATTTCCTTTTGTGTACCATGTAAGTTGTTTACCAATTCCTTTGTCAAGCCAGAAATCAGCATCGGGATACGATCGTAAAACATAATAGTCTTTATTTATTTCATTATAAGATGTAAGCCAAGATAGCCCGCCAGATTGCGCCTTTGAGCTTACTTTATTTATGAGCGGTTTACTCAATTCTTCTTTAGATAATTTTTTTCCATTAATAAAATATTCACCATTAGGAGTTATTTTAATAGTATCGACACTCTTCTTTGTTTTGTTATTTTGATTATTACCACTGATAGTAACAGTTTTACTTAGAGTAACTATTTTAGTTCCATCAGAAAGTTCTTTAGTATTGCTAGAAACACTAGTTTTTATCTCCCCAACAGGAAACCCTGTATCAATGTCATAAATTTTCTGAGAAAAAGTGTGATTATTTGTTGCGGCAGAAGCTGCTATCACATTGTTATTTGGAAGTGAAATCACTCCTAAAGATAGCAGAGTGGCTAGAGCTGTTGTTAAGATTCTTTTTTTCATTTGTAAATATCCACCTTTCATGTAAATAACTTCATTTACATGAGGTATAATATACCTAAAATAATTACTTGTCAACATTTTCCTTTTATTTTACAAATGAGAAATATTATTCAATTAAAACTAAGCCCCCCAGTAAAGGCAGACTTTACCTCAATTCAAAGAAATCCTGCAGTGAGTTGGCCGCGACATGAGCTTCCGCTTATACCTGCTTGTCCGAGCCATATATACTGCCCCCAAGTCATCGATTCCCTTTCATCAATTTGGTTATTAACAGACTTTTCAGCCCTCTGTAGATTAGCATCCTGGCGTCATTCGTTTCCGAGCCCGTCATTAATGTTAACCGAATGACCAGCAAGCTCCTGCCTGTTCTTGTATGGCGAAGTCATCGCATACAGTATTAGAGTCTAACAAAATACAACTTTGGTTTTAGATACGTTGAATCATTGCCTGTAATGACGAACTGCATTTTGCACAGAAATTAAGGCTTCGTTTATACATCTAATGCGTATCAACAAGCCGTAAAGTAAAAGGGCATTACCATGAGCATTTCCCGTAAAGGTACACCTGCTGATAATGCCTTGATCGAATCGTCTCATTCCACGCTAAAGTCTGAAACATTTTATCTCAAAGATATTCCTGTTACGAAGTCGGCCATCGTTGCACAGATTGTCCAAGACTACATTCATGACTATAACTCATTTGGCATTTTTTTATAGGAAAGGAAACAACACAACCAGTCACCGTTTCCATATCGGCAACTGGCTGCTTCATGACAAAGTGGCTACTGCTGCACACCAAGCTCCGCTGCCAAAACCAGAAACATCGCATGCGACCAAAGAAGCGGCACGGCTGGTTTGCCTTCTTTTTCGACCCACGACTCGTAATGCCCAGGCGACAGCAAATGCTCCTGCACTTGCTCCGGAAAGCCGCCCGGCTGGCGTTGGGAAGCGATCCATCCGAGCATCTTCTCTGCTTCCTCGCGCCTACCCGTCTGCACGTAATACCAGCCCAACCAGGCCGTTAACAGCAGCCACTGTCCCCCGCCGTAATACGTATCAGTCGGGTACCGATGCACGCCATAGCCTGCGCGCAGCTCTTTTTCGATAGCTTGCACCGTTTTTTGCATGAGCGGATCATTCGCCGGGACCACCCCGTACGGCAAAGCCAGCCAGAGCAGACTGGCATCCACCGCCTGATCGCCCACTGATTTGATAAATCGCCCGTCGGCTGTGCCATGCTCCCGTATGAACTGGCGAATCGTCTCGCCTAGCCGCGCCAGCTCGGCAGCGCGCTCGGGCAAACAAGGCTCCATCGCTTTGATCCCGGCATAAATCGCGCCCAGCGTTACCGGGTGGATTCGCTCTCCGCCCTCTTCCCAGCAATCAAAGTTAGGGAGCTGCCAGCACGCTGTGACATAATCAATGGTCAGCTCAATCGAAGGCTTCAGTTGTTGGATCAAATCATGCTCCCCGGTCATCCGCACATGCTCCGCCAGCCCCCACAGCCATGTCCCGTAGCCATCGAGCTGAAAGTTGCCCCATTCGCCTGCCACTTCTTCTCCGTCTGCTGTAAAGCGCGTATGCAAAAAGCGGTCCTTGCCCGCATCTGCTCCTGTTTTCGCTGCTGCAATGGCCGCTCTTGCCTTTGCCTCATGCTTTCGGATCACAAAATCGCACCATCGGTAAAACTTGCGGGCGCTCTCATGCTCGCCGATCCGATTCATCGCGTATGCCGTAAACGTTCCATCCCGCAACCACGCATATTGATAGTGAGCAAAACCGGGCGAAGCGAGATACGCTCCGGTGCTCGCCTGGTGCTGCAAGATCAACTGGACACTTTCCCCGATCAGCGTCATGTTTATCCCTCCTTCTGGGACAAGCCGACTTCGTGCCAAACGCAGTTGCTCTTCGTCGTCTCGCTATGCTGTGATAGCATATGCGCCTGGCAACCATCCTGCCCCATTTTGCCCTGCCTAAAAGGAAAACCCGCCGGATGCCCATATCCAGCAGGTTTTTGTCTGTGTGCCTGTTCGTTTTATGACGGTACATCCGTATTTTCGGATTTCAGGTAATGTTGCAGTTCCTCATAAAAGGTCGGGTTGCAGGCCATCACGCTGCTTTTTTGGTCGTAGGGCAACGGTGTGCCCGTCATTGTCGTCACCCGGCCGCCTGCTTCTTCCACGATGATTCGCCCGGCCCCAAAATCCCACGCGTTGAGCGAAAGGCTCACGTACCCATCCAGTCTTCCGGCCGCAACGTACGCCATCTCCAGCGCGGCACTGCCCAGAAGACGCATTCCGCGCACTTTTCCGGCGAGCTTTTTCACGATCAAATCAATGCCCATCTGCTCAGCGCGCTTGTTCCAAAAAACGCTCGTGCACAACAGCGCTTCTTCCAGGCTGACTGCGCGGTCCAGACGAAGCGGGCGGTCGTTCAAATACGCTCCCTCGCCTTTTACGGCGTAAAACAGCTCGTCGCGCGAAGGATCGTAAACCACGCCGACAAGGCCCTCTCCCTTATGATAAACGGCAATGGAAACGGAAAAATTGATCTGCTGATGCACAAAGTTGGTCGTACCATCAATCGGGTCAATGACCCACAGCGTCTCGTACTTGGCAGGGTCTTCCGCAAAGGTGCGCTCTTCCCCCAAAATCCCGTGATCCGGAAACCGCTGCAAAATCATGTTGACGACATGCTTCTCCACTTCTTTATCTACGGCCGTGACAAGATCGGAGGCAGACGTCTTATATTCGACGGTAAAAGGCTCCTTCATTCGTTTCAGACTCAGCTCACCCGCTGAACGGGCGCATTGCAGAGCCAGCTCTTTTAGCGCCGCCAGAGTTGATGCTTGCACGCATATCGCCACCTAAAACTTGACTTTCTTTTTAGTGTACCATACTTTACCTGCGGTTACACCACACGCAAAGCAAGCGGATTGCCTGAATTGCCATCTGGAAAATACTGTAACGCTTTTGCCGAAAATTCGTCCCAGAAATAACACCGTCAAGAGGGATTTTCCGAGGAAACGAGTCATGCTCCGGCTGCCCGTGCCTTTTCTCGTTTTGCTTTTTCTGGAAAAAACACCTGTCCAGGCAGAAACTGTGCAGCTTGCTACCGCCTACAGCGATATGGAACAGCCGATGCGGCGCAATAGCCTGGCTGCCCGAACGCGCCCTCTGCGCCTTGCTCCCCCGTGAAAAAGGGTGCCCGCCCGTCAGCTAATGACAGTCGAGGCACCCTTTGTTGTTGAGCGAACTAGCAGCAGCGCGTCACTCCGCCTTTTTCAAACCGTTCGCGCAGGGCGTACATGTAATACTCGCGCTCGGTCATCGGAAAAATGCCTGGAGCGCCGTGCGTTTCGTACCAATGCTGGAGGTAGCGATCGTAGTCCGGCATGCCGAAAACCGTTTTGATCGCCGAGCTGACCCGCCGCAGCGCCTTACGCATCTCTCTCAGCTTTCGTTTCATGCGACATAGTGTCCTTTTCCGTCAATCACAGGCCCTTTGGACTGGATGTACGGCGACTCGTACAGCGGATACTGCTTGCCGCGCAGGATGTTGATCCACACGCGCGCCCCGTCGAGGATAATGCCGATCGTGATGACCATGAAGATCGCGCACACCGCTGCGTCAATCTGGTCGTTCAGAATCATTTTTTGCGCGGCCTCAATCGTTTTTACGCCGTTCGGCAGCGTTCCGGCATCCAGTGCCTTTTGGAATGCTTCCGCATGGGCGAGGAAGCCGATTTTCGGATCAGCATGGAACAGCTTTTGCCAGCCTGCTGTCAGCGTAGCCGTTGTCAGCCAAGCCATCGGAACGAGCGTGACCCACGAATAGGCCGCCTTGCCCATTTTGAAAATCAAGGTCGTGCCGACCGTAAAGGCAATCGCAGCAAGCATCTGGTTGGCGATTCCGAACAGCGGCCACAAGGTGTAGATGCCGCCGAGCGGGTCCATCACGCCTTGCAGCAGGAAGTAGCCCCACCCGAACGTGATGATCGCCGAGCCGATCAGGTTCCCTGGCAGCCAGTTGACCTGCTTCATTTTCGGGATGACGTTGCCGAGCATGTCTTGCACCATGAAGCGCCCTACGCGGGTTCCCGCATCAATCGTGGTCAAGATGAAAACAGCTTCAAACAAAATCGCGAAGTGGTACCAGAACGCCATCAGCGCTTTTCCGCCCAAAATGCCGGAGAAGATCGTCGCCATCCCGATCGCCAGCGACGGAGCGCCGCCTGTCCGGGAGAGAACGGTCTTTTCCTGGATGTCGTTGGCGAGCGTCGTCAACTGGTCAGGCGTGACGGTAAAGCCCCAGCCGGTAATGGTCGAAGCGGCTGCCGCAGCGTCCACGCCGATAACGGCCGCCGGAGAGTTGATCGCAAAGTAAACGCCAGGCGTCAGAACACACGCTGCAATCATCGCCATGATCGCCACGCCGGACTCCATCAGCATCCCGCCGTAGCCGATCAGCGGCGCATGCGATTCTTTGGCGATCATCTTCGGCGTCGTACCGGACGAGACGAGCGCGTGGAAACCGGATACCGCCCCGCAGGCAATCGTAATGAACAAGAACGGGAACAAGTTGCCCGCAAACACAGGACCCGTCCCATCAATGAACTTGGTCAGAGCAGGCATGTGCAGCGGTGGCAGCGTCAGCACGATTCCTACGGCCAGCACGGCAATCGTTCCGACCTTCAAAAACGAACTGAGGTAATCGCGCGGCGCCAAAAGCAGCCAGACAGGCAAAACCGAAGCGATAAAGCCGTAAATGATAATCATCCACGCGAGTTGCACCTTGCTGAACGTAAAAGCAGGGCCCCACGTTGGCGAAGCCGCGACAAGCTGTCCCAGCCAGAGGGAGAAGAACAAGAGCGCCAGACCGATCAGCGAGCCTTCCATTACCCGGCCTGGGCGAATGTAGCGCATGTACAGCCCCATCAACACAGCGATCGGCAGCGTCATGAAAATCGTAAAGGTAGCCCACGGAGACTCCGCGAGAGCGTTTACAACGACCATCGCCAAAACAGCAATCAAAATGACCATAATCGCAATGATTCCGACCAAGGCGAGCACGCCGCCAACCGGACCGATCTCTTCTTTGGCGATCTGTCCCAGCGTTTTCCCGTTGCGGCGCATGGAGCCGAACAAAATGACGAAATCCTGCACCGCTCCGCCGATCACGACCCCGACGATAATCCAGATCGTCCCCGGCAAATACCCCATCTGGGCCGCCAAGGTCGGGCCTACCAGCGGCCCCGCTCCGGCAATCGCGGCGAAGTGATGCCCGAACAAAATCCATTTGTTCGTCGGTACAAAGTCTTTTCCGTCGTTGTTTACTTCTGCAGGTGTGGCCCGATTGTCATCAAGCCCCATAATTTTTCTGGCAATAAAACGGCTGTAAAAACGGTAAGCAACGGCATAAGTGCAAAATGCAGCAGTCAGCAACCAGAACGAGTTGACTGACTCTCCGCGACTGAGTGCGATGATCCCAAAGCCAACCGCACCCAAAGCGGCAATCCCGCCCCAAATCAGGAGGGAGAGAAGCCATTTTTTCATTCGATCCGCCTCCTTTTCTCTTTCTTTTAATAATTAAAAATTCAGGCAATTCATCTTACCACAAGGTATCACGAAGGAGGGCATGGCCTAAACAAAAAATGGCTGAACGGTACAAAAACAAGCACGAGATGCAACATAACTGCTTGAGTGAAAACGCATACAATTACGGAAACCTTTCTCCCTCTGATTCGTAATAAAGGTAGGAAAGAGATTTAGCCGGATCGAGACGTTGATCGGGCTATTCGCGTTGGCTATATCGGGACTAATTTTCTACAAAATCCTTATTTAAAAAGAACAATTATCCAATTATCGCGGAATTTTGTTGAATTTTTTACAATTTGTGCTAAAATCAACAGTAAATATATTGCAATAGAGGTAGCAAAATGGTTATTAACAAAAAAACGATAACTATTTTGGCTACTGCATTTACAACTGTCACAATACTTGCAGTTCCAGTTTATGCAGCTTGGTCAAGTGTCACTGCAGATGCACTAGTTGGCTTTTCAAACTTCTCCAATTACTACAAAGTTAATATAACCTCAAAGATAACCGCTTCTGGTTCAAGAGCCAGTGATGAAGCCATTTATCATCAAATGTGGGTAACGTTAGATGGAGGAAGTTACCTCACTGATGATGCATATGAAGCAAAAAGTCCTTCTGAACTAAAATGGACAAGTGGTAAAGAAGGAGATCCAGCTACTTGGGGAGTAAGCAATGCTGGTGAAATATTCATAGGTGGGGCTCCTAGTGGCATCAAAGATAGAGACAGCCACTCTAAAACCCATCCTGGAATGTAAATTTAAGGAAGAATCTTGAAATGAAAAAAGTAATGGTTACCCTTGCTGTAACAATGTGTGCCGCTTCACTCTTTTATGGATACACAAACATTTACGCAAAAGACTCGTTAAAAATAGAGCAGGAATATGAAATTTATGCCAAAAATGAAGTACAAAAAAAATTATCAGAAACATATGATGATGCAATTAAAACATTTAAAATCAACCAATCCGACTACACATACTACAGCCTTCATGAAACAGACTATGGATTAGGAAAAGATGAATCCACTACACTTTTTATGATAATATTTAATGACGTCTTAAAGAAACAAAAACAGGGAGACTTTGAGCCGGGGCTATTCCTGAAAAAAGACTTGTCTGAGGCTATTGTTCTTTATAAATCACTAGACAGAGGAACTAACCACCTTTACGTGTATAAACGAGATAAGGATCAATGGACACTGGTAAAAGAGGACAACCAAAAGGGCAAGAAAGCTGAAAAAGTACAGTATAAGAGTCTTAAGGAATTTGAAGCGGATACAACATCTAAATAGGTCCCGATAATGTGCATTATGTAACAATATAGATATAATAAAGCCCCGAGTCAATCGGGGCTTTGTTATTGTCCAGATGTTTTTGTTCTGTTGAAGAATTGCGGCTAACTCATTGTATTTTTCAATAAGCGAGAAAAATTCATGCGGTTCACAATCAACGCTGTTCAGATAATTATTTGCATCGTTATCGGACCATTCTGTGTCATCCTCGTCCTGGGGTTCAATTGTTTTCGTTGAGAAAACGAGAAAACTCTAGTCAAGGAATGCTCTGTCCAGATCAGCAATAGCAGCCTTAAGGATTCTTTGGCAAAGTGTATAATCTTCGATCTTTACGGCCTCCTCAATAGACTACAGTATTAAACCAAAGTTTCCACAAGAATGATGAACCTGAAGGGAGATTCGCGACGCTATGAAATACAGCCAAAAAGAAATCGAAATGATCGAGAGAACGGTCAAAAGCATCAAAGTTTTTTCCATCTGCACTGTGTTCGTGGTGATTGGTCTGTTCGCCTTGAAATACTTTATCGGGTAGCGTGATTGCTTTTCAACTGCCTCTCTTCCATTTTTGCGAAGAGAGGCAGTTGCGGACCACCACTCCTGTAACCGCTCCCAAAGCCAAAAGCCCGTCAACCAGCACGTATCCTAGTGCGGGAGACGGGTTTTTGGCATCGGCAAAAAGCTTCCGGCTGGGACTGTGGCAACGCATGCTCGGCGCAAACGGGAAAATATCCGCCCCGGCTAAAAGCCCAGCCGCTTTTTCAACTCCTTCACCACATTGCGGCTGACGGGCACCTCTGTCTTGCGGCTGTCTTGCATCACAAGATGAATCGAGCCTTTGAACCACGGAACCAGCTCAGCCGTTTTTGCCAAATTGACGATAAACGCCCGGTGCGTCCGGAAAAACTGCTGGCGCGACAGGCGGCTCTCCAGCTCCTGCAGCGTAAAGCTGGTGGCGTACTGCTCGCAGTCGGTGTAAATGCTTGCGTAACGTCCTTCCAAGGTGGCGAAGACGATTTCGTTCGGGTCGATCAGTATGATTTTTCCGTTTTTTTCCACAGGTACACGCCGCGGCTGCTGATCGGCCAGGACGGTTTGCAGCAGGCTTTGCAGTTGTTCCTCGGAAAAGCGCGCTGGCTCGGCCCGCGTTTTTTGCGCGTGCAGCATCTTACGGACGCGATTCATCGTCTTTTCCAGCCGCGTCTCGCTAAACGGCTTGACGATGTAATCGACGGCTTCTGTTTCAAAAGCGCGAACCGCATGGATTTCATAGGCGCTCGCGAAAATGATGACCGGCGGACGCACCATCGACTCCAGAAGCTCCTGACCCACGTCGACGCCATCCCGATCTTGCAGGTGGATGTCCAAGAAGACCGCATCCGGCTCCAACTGCATGACGGCTTCGATCGCCTCTTCCCCGCTGGCCGCTTCCCCGATTACCGACACATCGGGAAACTGCGCAAGCAAATAGCGCAGTTCCTCCCGCGCCGGTGCCTCGTCATCCACGATGAACACTTTTAGCACTGCTACTCACTCCTATTGGCAATTGTATCGTACACGTCGTCCCTTTCCCCGCGCTGCTTTCGATGACGATTCCATAAGGCTCGCCGTAGATCGAGGCGAGCCTGTTTTTCACGTTGGACAGGCCGATTCCCGACAGACGGCGCCGATCGCTTTTTTGCGTCTGGGCGAGCAAAAACGGGTCTGTGTCCATCCCGACCCCGTCGTCCGCCACGGTCAGTTCGAGCGTATCGTGCTGGACTCTTCTCGCCCGAATCTTGACCGTGCCTCCCTCGCGCTTAGGGAGCAGCCCGTGCTTGACCGCGTTTTCCACAAGCGGCTGAAGAATCAGACCAGGTACCGTGTACCGTTCCACCCCGGCCTCAATGTCGTATTCCACATGCAGCTTTTCGCCAAAGCGCGCCCGTTCGATCGCCAAATACGCCTCGATGTGCTCCAGCTCTCCGGCCAGGCTGACATAGCCGCTGGAGTCGTGTAAGTTGCGGCGAAAATACTCGCCGAGATGAATCAGCAGCTCGCGCGCCTGCTCCGGCCGGAAGCGGATGAAAGACACAATCGTATTGAGCGCATTGAACAAAAAATGCGGGTTGATCTGCGCGTGCAGCGCTTTGATCTCCGCGTCCGCGAGCAGCCGCGACTGCTTTTCCAGCTCGGCCAGCTCCAGTTGGGTAGAAATCAGGTTGCCCAAGCCGCGCACCAGCTCCAGATCGACCGCCGAGAGCATGCGCGAGCGATCCTGGTACAGTTTGAGCACGCCCGCGACCTCCCGCCTGCGCATCAGCGGGACGATAATCGCATAGCGCAAGGAGCAGCTCGTCTCCATGCAACCGATCTCCTCTTTTGTCCGGGCGATCATCAGCTTTTTGCTTTCCAGCACTTCCTTGGTCGCCTTGGTAGAGATGCCTTCTCCCACCACGTGGTGCGACGAGCCTGCGCCGACATGGGCAAGCACGCAGCGCGTATCGGTAATCGCGACGGCGGCTACCCGCGTCGTGCGCAAAATTTCCTCCGCCACCTTTTTCGCCGATTCATAGGTCAAGCCTTCGCGCAAATAGGACAGCGTTTTATCCGCGACCTGCATAGTCCGCTGCGCCTGGAGTGCGCCGATCCGGTCTTCTTCTTTTTTCACCAGGTCAATAATGATAATCAGGATGGCGATGCCGAGCGAGTTGACGACAGACATCGGGATGCTGATCGATTGCACGAGTGCAAGCGCGTCCTCGTACGGCCGGGCCACGAGCAAAATAATCCCCATCTGCATCCATTCCGCCAAAAAGCCTACGACCAGCGCGGTAGTCCAGCCGATCTCCTGATTGCGGTTGCGGCGAAACTGGTAAATCAGTCCGGCCATGACCCCTTCGCTGATCGTGGAGATCGTGCAGGCCAGGTCGGTGAAGCCGCCAAGCGAATAGCGGTGTATGCCAGCGACAAGGCCCGTCATCAGCCCGACCCATGGGCCTGCGAGCAATCCGGCTACTACCGTGCCGATGACGCGGGAATTGGCGATCGCGTCCTGGTACCAGATGCCGTTGTACGTCCCGAGAATCGAAATCGCGGAAAAGATGAGCACCATCACGGCCTTTTCCCGCCAGGTCGCCTGCTGGTTCAAGATGCTGCGGAAAGCCCGCACCCGCGTAAACAGCAAAGCGGCTACGATCAAAACAGCCGTCCGCTCCGCCAGTGGTATCATCAAAGACATGTTCATCGGCTCACCCTCTTCGCACACTTCCAGGCCCGCTCGAAAATCCGGCAAGCGGCTGCCCTTTGCTCCATTATCTCCAGCGGGCGAAGAAGCGGTCAAGCGAATTGTCAGAGTAGGCAGAACAGGAAAATTTGTCTGAGGGCACGCAAGCCTCCCTGTCGCGAAAAGCAACCGTCCCAAAAGCCGAGCATCGCGGGCGCAAACGCACAGATTTTCCGGCGGCATGCACGCTTGCTTCTGCTTGTTCGCCCTCCCTCACGCAAAAAAGCCGCCTGTTGCACGTTCGGCGCACAACAGACGGCTTTTCCAGTTTCCAGATGATGCGTGTAAACGAAGCGTTACAGGTTGCCGCGGCGCTCCTGCTCGCGCTCCAGCGCCTCGAACAGCGCCTTGAAGTTGCCGTTGCCGAAGCCGCGTGCCCCTTTGCGCTGGATGATTTCGATAAACAGCGTCGGACGGTCCACAATCGGCTTGCTGAACAGTTGCAGCAGGTAGCCTTCATCGTCGCGGTCTACCAGGACACCCAGCTTTTTCAGCGCTTCGATATCCTCGTCGATTTCGCCTACGCGCTCCTTCAAGTCTTCGTAGTACGTGTCCGGCACGGTGAGGAAGTCTACGCCGTTTTCACGCAGCTTCGAGACGGTTTGGATGATATCGTTGGTCAAGATCGCGATGTGCTGCACGCCTGGACCTTTGTAAAACTCCAGAAACTCCTGGATTTGCGACTTGCGGCGGCCTTCCGCCGGCTCGTTGATCGGGAACTTGATGCGGCCTGTACCGTTTTGCATCACTTTGGACATAAGCGCCGAATACTCGGTGGAAATGTCGTCCTCGCTGAAGTTTTGCACCGCCGTGAAGCCCATGACCCGCTGGTAATAACCTACCCATTCGTCCATAACTTCCACGTTTCCGACGACGTGGTCGATTCCGATCAGTCCGGTGCTCTCGGCTTTTACCGAAGACTCGAAGGCGGTATAGCCGGGCAGGAACGGGCCGTTGTAGTTTTTCCGTTCGATGAAGGAGTGAATGTTTTCGCCGTATGTGCCGATTACCGCTTTTTTCACGGTACCAAATTCGTCCGTGTATTCGGTCGGCTCCATGATCGGAATCGCGCCGCGGGATACAGCCTCGCGGTACGCTTGCTCACAGTCGTCCACGCGCAGGGCGACGTCTTTCACTCCATCGCCGTGCTTTTTCACAAATTCGGCGATAGGGTGGTCAGGCGTCAGAGCGCCGCTGATGACAAAAGTCATGTGCTTTTGCTTCAACACGTAGGACACTTTTTCGCGCGAGCCTGTTTCCAGCCCGGCATACGCGACTGGCTCAAAGCCGAACGCCTTGGTGAAGTAATGCATCGCCTGCTTGGCGTTTCCTACGTAAAACTCCAGATAGTCCCAGTCCTGAATCGGAAAAAAATCGGTGTTGCTCATTTGCCTACCCCTCCGCTTTCCTTCTTTTTCAATTATTATTACTTTTTGGTTTATTGGGATTATTTTGTCGTTATCTTGAGATTACATTGGAAGCGCTTCCTCGCGCAAGAACACGGAATAACGCGAAAACGCTCAAACGCTTTCACCGATTAAAGTACGCATTCGAGCGCCCGCTTGGTACAATAAAGGCAGCGCAAATCCGAGCAGGAGGTGGGAAGGTTGTCAAGTCAATGGAGTCAAGAAGCAGCCAGGCAGTGGGATTCGTTTGCCGCCGACTGGCACAAACGCAGTGAGCAGATGTGGGAAAAAGGCAGCCGCAGCACGATCCTCCCGTTTTTCATGCGGCACGTCGCCCCCGGACGGGGACCGATTCTGGACGCTGGCTGCGGGGATGGCTATGCAAGCTGCAAGCTGGCCGGGCACGGCTATACAGTGGAGGGGGTCGACATTGCCGGGGAAATGATTCGTCTCGCCGAGGAACGGAAAAAGCATTTCCCGGAAAATGTTCAGTTTCAGACAGCAGATATCAGCAAGCTGCCGTTTGCAGATGGTACGTTTGCAGGTGTGATGTCCATTAACGTGGTGGAATTTACGCCCGCCCCCTTGAAAGCTTTGCTGGAGCTGCGCCGCGTACTCGCGCCGGGAGGCATTCTCGTCATCGGCATTTTGGGTCCGACAGCAGGACCTCGCGCCCACAGCTATCGGCGGCTGTACGAGGAAAACACGATTCAAAACACGATGATGCCTTGGGAGGCGAAGCAGCTTGCCGCAGAAAACGGCTTCGCGCTGCTCGCGGAGGAGCCGGTGTACAAGGAAGGCATCACACCGGATATCGCGGGGCGCTTGAGCGTGGAGCTGCGGGAGGCGGTCAGCTTTTTGACCTTGTTCGCCCTGCAAAAGCCAAAGCAAAGCGACTGATCCCCTCCACGTATCAGTGTACCATCCAAGCCAATATGCTTGGGCTTTTTTCACTGTCTACTCAAAGGGGATAATATCAGACCGAGCGATCCAGCAGCCTTTTCTTTTTATCTGTAAGCGACGTTGTTTTTTTGCATCCAGGCCAGCTTGCTCGCTGTAAGCCGGGCAATCGTCGGCTCCTCTGTTCCGTGGAGCAGACGGTACAGCCGCTGGGTTTCGACCAGATCGTTGTAGGTCAGGTACGGGTAGTCCGCTCTCCCGAATGTGCCGTCGGGAAAATAGGCGTAGTGCAAATCGCCGTTTGCCAACAGCCAGCGGGTGCCCAGATTGACAACTCCCGCGAGCATCAGGTCTGCCAGGTCTTTGTCGGTCGGATCGCCAAATTGCAGGTAGCTGCTGTACAGAAAATTGATTTCAGCCAACTGGTGGTTGAGCGAGACATGCGTCTGGGCGGCGGGATTTTTCGCAGAAGCGTAATCGGCAACGAGCCAGCCCGACTGAATCCCATTCACGACATAATGGTTGCTCGCCGCATGCCTTTGAAAATACGCCCCGTATTTTTGCGCCGCCTGGCAAAACGACTCTTCCGCGTACTGGACGCATCCGCGCAGCATCAAGTCCGCTGCTCCCGTGTTAAAGCGCGTATCGTAAAAGCCGTCCGGAATCCCGTAGTCCTCGCTCAGCCACAGCGAACGGGGAAGCGTCTTCCAGTACCCCTCCGGCTCCTGCTGGAGCAAGCTTGTTTTCAACATCACATATCCCATGTTGCGCGCTGCCCTGCTGCCTCCCGTGTACAAAAAGGAGCGCAAGACGTAATTTTCGGGAATCCGCCAATAGGCGTTCGCGGAAGTAGGCTCGTAGGTCGAAGGACTTTTGTAGTAGTAGCCGTCATACAGCCACTTTGCGTTTTGCGTGACATCGAGCGCAAGCCAGATTTGGTCAATCGCTTGCTCGCCCCACGGCACGAGCGGTTCCCTCGATTCCAGCGCCCACATCTCGCTCATATAGCCCGCCTTGATCGGCAGCCTGATTTCCAGCACGACGCCGTTTGCGCTTTGTTTGACCTGGATCGGCAGCGCCAGCTCGGGATGCTCTTCAATCGTGCCTCGGCCCTTGTCGACGTAGACGATCGGCATGCCGAGCCAAATGTATCGTCCCTCTGTTTCGACGAACCCGGCAGCAAGCGGGAGCATCTTGACCTGATCCAGCGTCACGGCTTGCCAAAATGGCTGCTTCGATTCGTTGTACGCCCTGTAGCGGAACATCATGTTTTGGCTGTTGCCCTGAATCGGTACGGTGATAACGTATGGCTTCGCATTTTTCTTGCCGCTAATTTGCTGGCTCCAGTACACATCTCCGTCGCCAAACACAAACTCTCGCTTTTTGTGCGTGGCGCCGTTTGGCTTGCTGGTCGTTTCTTTTTCGGCGGGCTTTTGCCAGAGCGGCACAGTAGCGGAAGCTGAGACAGAAGCCGGGCCGGGAATAAAGGTGCATACGGCGATGGCCGTCATCAAAAGGAGCAAAACGCTGATTTTTCTGACCATGTCATCCCCCTGTCCTGAAGAAAAATTCCTCCATTTCACTTGTTTGAATACAGTAAACTTTTGATTCATCACCATAACCCGTGCTAGACATTGAAAAAACGTAGATGTTCCTCTATCGTGAAAGTTGTCCTGACCATCA
>NZ_JBYSWV010000071.1:0-15512 GCF_058781555.1 Brevibacillus sp. FW306-2-1A-C05A | reverse complement strand
TCGGTGTGGAAGCGCGGCAACGCGTGGAGCTGACGAATACTAATCGGTCGAGGACTTATCCACACATCTCTTAGCAAGCATGCAGATCCAGTTTTCAGGGAATGAACGAAATAATTGCGTAAAAAGCCGTGCAGATACTATTGCGTGGCTTTTTTTGCATATAGCCGCCCAAACTCGCCTGGATTTATAGCTATGCTAGATGAAGAACAAAACAGTCGCGAAAAAGGAGAAGCCCATGAAGCAAAAGCCGGTCAAACGATATGAAGCAGACATGTACGCGCCCATTCGCGACTATTTTGTCGGGCAGGGTTATGAGGTCTTTGGAGAGGTCAATCATTGCGATTTGACAGCGATCAAGGAAGACGAGCTGATTATCGTCGAGTTCAAGCGCAACTTGAGTGTAGAGCTGCTCATCCAGGCCGCCAAGCGGCAGCGCTTTACCGACCATGTGTACGTCGCCATTCCGAAGCCCAAATACAAATTGTTTTCGAAAAAGTGGCAAGACGTCGTTTATCTCATCAGAAGACTGGAGCTTGGCTTGATCCTCGTCTCTTTTCCCAAAAAAGGCGCTGTCATGGAGCTGAGCATTGCTCCTGCGCCGTTTGATCGGGAAAGAAGCAAGCAGTTCAACAAAAGAAAACGGGCACGCATTATTCAGGAGATGCGGGGGAGATACGGCGATTACAATGTGGGGGGCAGCAACCAGACAAAGATCATGACGGCGTACAAACAAGGCTGCATTCAGATCGCCGCGCTGCTTCAGCACTATGGCCCACTTGCGCCCAAGGCGTTGAAAGAAAAAGGAGCGACAGACAAAGCGTCATCCATCCTCAGCAAAAATTATTACGGCTGGTTCACGCGGATCAAGCGAGGCGTGTACGCTCTCACCCCTACAGGAGAGAAGGAGCTGGCAGCTTATCCAGAGCTTGTCGACCATTACATAAGCATGGCAGAAGACACCATTTCCCCTTCCGATGGGGAAATGGGCCAGTCCAACCCTGCTGCAGCACAATGAGCAGCAAAAAAGAGCAGACCCATCCGCAACGGTAAGCGAATGGGCTGCTCTTTTCGTTTCGGCACCGAGGCATGATGCCAAAACCCTTACCGCCCAGCCCACGCAGCGGCCATTTTCCCGACCTGCGCGCGTCCAGCCGCAATATCCGGGTGGAACTGGATCGTGGCGTTTTTGCGCACATGGTTGACATGGTGGAGCGCCTGGGTGAGCAAAGAATCGTCGGCGAGCAGCCCGGCCGCTTTCGCCATCGCCAGGCCTGCGACGGTTCCCTGGCTCATGGCGACTTTGGCGCTCTCGATTCCGGTAATATTGCCTGCGACGTACAGTCCGGGCAAAGGCGATTGCATGCATTCGTTGTGCAACGGAACGTGCCCGCCCAATGCCGGGATGTAAGCGAACGGGCACCCGGCAATCGCGGCCAGCTCCGCCAGCGGGCTTAACCCGCCTGCGATGCAGACGAAATCGGCAGAAAGGAATCGCTCGCTGCCAGGAACGGGCGTGCCGTCTGGCGAGATGCGCGCAGCCCGGACCCCTTCGACCTGTGAGGTGCCCACGATCTCCAAGGCAGCCGTCCGCAGATGAATCGGTATATCCCACATGGGCACGCCCTGTGCAGGATAGAGCGAAACGGCCAGCCGCTGCATCCACGCGCTGCCCATCAGCTTGCTGCCCCAGCGAATCAACGGCGAGGGGGCGAGATGGGCAACGCGCAGCAAAGACCGCATGATTTCGTGCGGGTGACCGGCATTGCCGCTTACAGCAGACTGGGGAGGCAGAATCATTTGCTCGACGTGTACGCCAGCGAGCTGCAGCTCTCGCGCGATGGCGACGGACAAAATGTTGACGCCGATCACGACGCCTTTTTTGCCTACGCGAACGCGCTGCACGTTCGTCATCACCTGGGCCGCTCCGATCGACATCACGCCGGGCAGCGTCCAGCCGGGGACGGGAACGGCAGTCTCTGACGCCCCGGTAGCGATCAGAAGCAGGGGAGCTTCCCATTCGCCTTCTGTCGTAGAAATACGCCAGCGATCTTCACAGCGGGCAATGTCGTAGACGGAGACCCCACAGCACATTTGGACGCCAAGCTCTTTTGCCTCCTGATCGAGACGTGCGGCTTCGGCCAGCCCGTTCCACCACACTCCGTCCGGTTCCTCGTGCAACTGTCCCAGCAGCCTGCCGCCAGGCCGATAAAATTCGTCTACGACTCGAACAGAAAGTCCTTGCCGGGCGCTGGCGATTGCAGCGGCCAAGCCAGCGGGACCTGCGCCGATGATGAGAGCGTCGATCAATTCGCATGCCCTCCTTTTTTCAACGGGGTCGGCAAAACGGAACCTGCTGTCACCCGCATGCCTTCCTGCACGAGCGTCATGCACGCCCGCACCGTGGGAACTCCGTCCACGTGCACGCGACATTCGTAGCAGTGGCCGATGTTGCAGTAAATTCCGCGCGGGCTGCCCGTTTCTTCATGCACTCGAAGCGTGCGCACGCCAGCGGCCAAAAGCGCTCCGGCAATCGTTTCCCCTTCGTAAGCCGTGTAGACAGAACCGTTAAATTCAAACGGGACGGAATGCCTCTCTTCCAAGGAACCAAGCACAGGGTGATGGAGGATGCGCTGGCTCATGAGCTTCTCCCTCCAAGCGCTTGAAACGAGATCGGCCGCACAGGCGGCTGGTAGCCAAGCGGGATTGTATGAGTAGGCACTTGGCCTGTGGCTTGCGCGACAATTTGGTCGACGAGAATCCGGCACGTTCTTCCGCCGCAGCAGCCCATGCCGGCTCTGGTCCGCAATTTCAACTCGCGCGCCGTGCATTGGTACTCACGGGCAGTCGTGAGCAGTTCTTCCAGAGATACTTCCTCGCAGCGGCAAACGATCAACTGCTGTGTGTCCATGCTGAAAGCCTCCTTTTCGTTGGTACGGTTAGCAAAATGCAAGTGTCGTGCCATATTTGCCCGCAGAATGCTAAAATAAAGACGAGGCACAGAAGCAAACAGAGGGTGGCCTGCGCGCTTGGCACGAGGATTGCTTGCATAAAAGAACGAAAATGACACAGAGGCTGAAAGGGATGACCAGAATGGACAAATTGACGCGACTGCGCGCACAATTCGATGCATGGGGAATAGACGGAATACTCATAACAAACGGGCAAAATCGCCGCTATTTGACCAACTTTACCGGAACGTACGGCGTCGTACTCATTTCCCGGGATGAGGCCAAGCTGTTTACGGATTTTCGCTATACCGAGCAGGCAAAAGCCCAGGCAACGGACTTCGAGATCGTGTTTTTGCCGACGAAAGACGCTGTTTACGGAGAAATCGCCCGCCAGGCCCAGGAGCTGGGCATCCACACATTGGGCTTTGAAGAGGAGAACATGACGTTTGCCCTGCACCGCAAATACGCCGACGTCGTCAAGGCACGCCTGCTGCCTACCGCGGGGGTGATCGAGGGCATTCGCATGAGAAAGACCCCGGACGAGCTGGGAAAAATCAAGACGGCGGCGCAGATTGCGGACGCCGCTTTCGCACATATTTTAACTGTTTTGCGTCCAGGCATCACCGAGCTCGATGTGTCTAATGAGCTGGAAATGTTCATGCGCAAGGAAGGAGCGACAGGCTCTGCTTTTGACATCATTATCGCCTCCGGTCATCGTTCCGCTCTGCCTCACGGGGTAGCAAGCGACAAAAAGATCGAAGCTGGCGACATGGTAACGATGGATTTCGGCGCGCTGTATCAAGGGTATCGTTCGGACATTACCCGTACAGTGGCGGTCGGAGAGCCGAATGAACAGCTCAAAGAAATTTACGCCATCGTCCTGGAGGCGCGCAACCGCGCAGTGGCGGGCATTCGCCCCGGAATCTCGGGAAAAGCAGCAGACGCCCTCGCCCGGGACTATATTGCGCAGCACGGATATGGCGAGCGTTTCGGCCACGGGATGGGGCATGGCGTCGGACTGGACATTCATGAGGAGCCATTCATGTCTGTACGCTGCGAGGCAATTCTCGCACCAGGCATGGTCCTGACCGTCGAGCCGGGCATTTACATCCCGGGGCTGGGCGGCGTCCGCATCGAGGACGATCTCGTTGTGACCGAAACAAGCAACGATGTGCTGACCCATTCGCCGCGCGAACTCATCATTTTGTAGAAAAGAACCAGGACCCTTGACTGCGGCAAAAAGTCGAGGGTCTTTTTGTATGCGCGAACGCTGCCAGTTCCAGCGTGTGTGTCTAATAGCTGAAACAGTCTTTTTATCAGGTGTATAAAAATATGTACAGTCAGTTGGCGCGTGTCGAAGTTTTCCGCTTTTTCCTGTTGGCACACATTTTGCAAATTCAGTATTTTGTGAAATGTTAATCATTTTCGAGACAAGGGGTTGATCGCGTGAAAAAAAGTATGTTCGCATTAATCAGCAGTATCGCGGTACTAGGGACGGCGCTGGCAGGATGTGGAGGGGGACAGCAGGCAGCACAGACAACGAGCGAGCCAGCGGCTTCTGGACAAGCACAAGGAAACGCTCAGCCAGCCCCGGCGGAAAAATCTTCAGGGTCACAAGTGTTGCGCTGGAACCTGCACTCTGAGCCGCCGACAGGCGATCCGGGACTGGCGGAGGACACGACTTCTGCGGCAATCGTGAAGGCTCTTTTTGACGGGCTGACACGGATTGGGCCTTCCGGGAAGCCGGAGGAGGCAGTTGCGGAAAAAATCGAGGTGTCTCCCGATCTGAAAACGTACACCTTCAAGCTGCGCGACTCGCACTGGAGCAACGGCGATCCGGTCACCGCCCACGATTTTGAATACGCCTGGAAGCGTGCCCTGGACCCTAAGACCGCTTCCAACTACGCCTACCAGCTCTACTACATCAAAAACGCCGAGAAAGCGAACAAAGGAAACGGCAGCCTGGACGAAGTCGGAGTCAAAGCGCTTGACGACAAAACTTTGCAAGTAGAGCTGGCCAATCCGACTCCGTTCTTTTTGGAGCTGACAGCTTTCCAGACTTATTTCCCGGTAAATAAAAAAGTGGTCGAGTCAGCGGACAACTGGGCTGGCGACGCCAAGACGCATATCGGAAACGGTCCGTTCAAAATGGAGAGCTGGGAGCACAAGAACAAGATGGTATTGGTCAAAAACGACCACTACTGGGACAAAGACAGCGTCAAGCTGGACAAAATCGAATTTTCCATGGTAGAGGACGAAAATACAGAGCTGTCGATGTTTGAAAATGGCGAGATCGACTGGGCTGGTGCGCCGCTCAGTTCGCTGCCGATTGATGCCATGCCTGTTTTGAAAGACAGCGGGAAACTGCAAGTAAAGCCAGTCGGTGCGACCTACTGGTACAAGTTCAACACAGAAAAACCCCCGTTTAACAATGTAAAAATCCGCAAAGCTTTTGCCTACTCGATCAACCGCCAAACGCTGATTGACAACGTTCTCCAAGCCAATCAGCAGCCTGCCATGGGCGCTGTTCCTCCCACGATGGCATTGAACCCGGATGGTTACTTCAAGGACAACGATCAGGAAGCCGCCAAAAAGCTGCTGGAAGAAGGCATGAAAGAGCTCGGCCTCTCCAAGCTGCCGCCGATTACGCTCGTGTACAACACGTCGGAAGGACATAAAAAAATTGCCGAGGCGATTCAGGACCAGTGGCGCAAATATCTCGGCGTCGAAGTGAAGCTGGAAAATCAGGAGTGGAAAGTTTACCTGGAAACGCTGCACGAAGGGAATTACCAGGTGGGACGTCTCGGCTGGTCCGGCGACTTCAACGACCCGATCAACTTCCTGGAGCTGTTCAAGGAAAAGGACGGCGGAAACAACGACACGCGCTGGGAAAATCCGAAGTTCAAGGAGCTTTTGAACCAGTCCGCGACAGAGAAAGATCCGGAAAAGCGCAAGGCGATCTTGCGGGAAGCCGAGCAAATCCTGATGGATGAAATGCCGATCGTGCCGATTTACTTTTACACGCATACGTGGGTGAAAAACGACAAAGTAAAAGGCGTCTTCCAGGACGGCTTGGGCGCCATCGACTGGAAATGGACGTCTGTCGAGTAACGGGCGAACGGGGCGAGATCGTGCAAATCGGGGGGAAGATCGGGAAGATTGTCGTAGCCGCACAGGTGTGATGGATGCTTTTTGCGGATAGAGGGAGGCAGCGTGGTCGGGGGGCTTTTTTTGCGAGTAGCGGCAATCGTATGCAGTCGCGGCGACGGGTACGGGGAGCAAGCGCGTGCCTGTGATCTGCCGCACGCAGACGCTGGCGCGTCCCGAAGCTGCGGACAAAGCTGTGCCACAACGACAAAGGAGGAATCAACCGTGGAATTGATTCGCATTTTGTCTGAGGTGTTGCCGCCCAAAAAGGGGCGAAGCTGCCGGGAGCTTCGCCTGCGCTTTTGCAGCTTTTTTCTCCGGAAAAACACGAGCAGGCGCCGCCGTTAGGGGACAGCAGCTTCGAGTGAACAGAGGCGAGGCTGGCATGACGGCGCTGCTGCCGAGCCAAAACGTCCCGTTTCGCGGTCCGAGGGTGAGACGGGATATTTCATGCTTGCACAGCGTTGGTGTATAAGGAGGCTGGAGAGGCCGAGCTGCTTGGCAGTTGATACCTGCTTGTTCCCTGCTTGGTGCCGCTTCAGCAGAGTCAGCATACAGACTGTGCGTTCAACTTCGTGCGCGTAATCGAGTGAAAGAGGCCCCCTGGCTCCCCTAGCGCGTTGCTTTTGTATCCAAGCCAGGCTCAAGACTGCTTATTCAACTTGTTATACAAAGTCGCCCTTGAGATCCCGAGCCGTTTGGCTGCCGCCTGCTTGTTGCCGTTTTCCAGCTCGATGGCCCGCTGGATGACGCGGCGTTCGTGGGCTTCCAGCTCCTCCTGCAAAGAGAAGAGATCGTCCGGGAGTTGGACGGGCGACTGTTTGGCCTTCGTTTGCAGCGAGTACGGCAAATCCTCTTCCTTGATGATCCCGTCCGTCGCGAAGACGACCAGCCGTTCGATGGCGTTGCGCAGCTCGCGAATGTTGCCCGGCCAGTCGTATTGCAAAAGGTTTTGCATGACGTTTTGCGAGATCGCGTGGATGGGCCGATTGTAGCGCAAGGAAAACTCGTAGAGGAAAAAATGGGCAAGCTCGACCGTGTCCTCGATCCGGTGGCGGAGAGGCGGGATGGCGAGAGTGACGACGTTGAGCCGATAATACAAGTCCTCGCGAAACTTCCCTTCGCGGATCATTTCTTCCAGGTTTTTGTTCGTGGCCGCGACCACGCGAAAATCGGCTTCGATCTGCTTCGTGCCGCCGACCGGATAATACTTTTTCTCTTGCAGCACGCGCAGCAGCTTCACCTGCATCTCGAGCGGCATTTCGCCTACTTCGTCGAGAAACAGCGTCCCACCCCGGGCCAGCTCGATCATTCCTTTTTTCCCTTTTTGATCGGCGCCGGAAAAGGCTCCTTTTTCGTAGCCGAACAGCTCGCTCTCAAACAGAGTGGGAGAGATCGCGCCGCAGTTGATGGCGATAAACGGGGCGTTTGCGCCTTCCCGCACGTCGTGCACCGCCTTGGCGAACAGCTCCTTGCCGACGCCGCTTTCCCCGATAATCAGGACGGTCGCCTGGGTGGCGCCGAGCTTTTGAATCATCGCTTTGATCTGGCGAATGGCGAGGCTCGTGCCCTTGATTTGCCGGAACGGATCGGGCGCGGAGCTGAGCTTGGCCACTTCCTGCTGCAAATGGTTCACTTTTTTGTTCGCGTTCAACAGCTCCTGGTTCAGCCGAACCTGGCTGGTGATATCGGTTTCGGCTGCGACGGCGCCGATGATTTTCTCATGCAGGTAGATCGGCTTGGTGTTGATGAGCACGACGAGGTCCTCGCGCGGCTGGTGCTGGTGACGGTACAGCGACTGGCCGTTTTGCAGCGACCGGAGCGTCTCCAGCATGTCGCGCGGGAAAAAGTCGGTGATCGGGCGGCCGAGGATGTCTTTTGCCTTCAACGAAAAAATGCGCTCGGCCCCCTCGGTCCAGACCATGACCCGCGTCTGTTCGTCGATGACGGATATCGAGGCGTCCATCGTCTGGATCATCGTATCGAAGTACGCCTCCAGCACTTCGTAAGCGGTGAAAACCGCTTGCAGGACAGAAGCGCGTTCAAGATAGCCGACAGGCTCGCCCGCTGCATCGGCAACGAGAAGGTAGCTGTATGTGTCGAGCAGGCGGATGGCTTGGGGGAGCGGGCTGTCGCAGGCGACCACGACCGTCTTTGCCCAATGGAGCGGCGTGCTGTCGCCGGGTGAGCCGGCAGCATCATCCGCGTTTGCGTGCGCGGGACAGGCGACGTGCCAGCCTGCAGGCAACAGAGCAAACACGGGAATGTCTTTTGCTGCTTGCCGAAAACGAAAGGCTTGGTTGTGCTCGCGGCAAATCTGCATATTCGTCTGCATCAGCTCTGTCAAGGCTGGCAGCTTGTGGTTCATTCCGATCAGTCCTTTGCAGGGAGTGTATAAAAATGTAAACACATTCTCAGTAATTATACAGTTGCTCATCAGGTTGTAAAACAATTTAGACAGAAATTTTGCGAATCTTCGCTATACGGGTTTGGCACGGCATTTGCAAAAAGGAACAGGTGTAACGATTTGATGAGAAGCTGTTGAGCAAAAAGCTGTTGAGGAGAATCAGCCATGACACGACAAACCCATGCGCAGATTGCGGTAATCGGCGGCGGCATCATCGGCGCGGCGATTGCCTACTACACGGCCAAGGCCGGACTGGATGTGGTCGTTCTCGAAAAAGGCGAGCTGGCGTCAGGTACGTCCTCGCGTTGTGACGGGAACATTTTGGCGATTGACAAGGACCCCGGCTTTGACAGCCAGATGTCCCTGCAAAGCCAGATGCTCGTCGCCCAACTGACCCGGGAGCTGGAGCATTCGTTTGAATACCGGGCGTTGGGCAGTATTCTCGTGTGCGAGTCGGAGGCGGAGATGGAGGCGGCGAACGAATGGGTGCGGCGGCAAAAGGAAGCGGGCCTGCCGTTTCGGATGCTCGACCGCGCAGACATCAGGCAGGAGTCGCCCTACTTCGCCGACGATTTGCTCGGCGGATTGGAGTGCGCCACAGACTCGACGGTTAATCCGTACATGCTGACCTTTGCCCTGTTTGAAGGGGCGAAAAAGCACGGGGCCAAAATTATGCGGCGCACCGAGGTCAAAGCGCTTCGCCGCGACGAGGCGACGGGAGCGTTTCAGCTTGAACTGAGCACAGGTAGCATGACGGCGCGGCAGGTGGTAAATGCGGCGGGCGTGTGGGCGCCTGTCATCGGGCAGATGGTCGGCGTCGATATTCCGATCGTGCCGCGAAAAGGACATCTGCTCGTCGCCTCCCGCCAGCTTCCGGTCGGGCTTCGCAAGGTGATGGAGTTTGGCTATCTGATTTCCAAGTTCGGCGGGGTGCGGCAGGTCGACGCCGAGACGGAAAAGTACGGGGTGGCGCTGGTGTTTGAACCGACGGAAAGCCAAAACTTTTTGATCGGCTCCAGCCGCCAGTTCGTCGGCTTCGACACGCGCATTGATCTGAATGTCGTGCGGTGCATGGCGAGAAGGGCGCTCCGCTTTTATCCGAAGATCGCCGACTTTGCGATGATTCGCACCTATTGCGGCTTGCGTCCGTGGACAGAGGACCATTTGCCGATCATCTCCCGCGTCGAGGAAGTTCCCGGCTTTTTCATTGCGGCGGGGCATGAAGGGGACGGCATCAGCCTGGCGGCGGTCACGGGCAAGCTGATGTCCGAGCTGCTTCAGGAGCAGACGGACACGATTATCCCCACCGAGCCGCTGCGCTACGACCGATTCACGAGAAAAGAGGTGCTGCAGCGATGAAAGCAGCGAGAGTGTTTACGACGGTGGACACGCACACCGGGGGCAACCCGACCCGCACCGTCATCAGCGGCCTGCCGAAGCTCCAAGGGGAGACGATGGCAGAGAAGATGCTGCACATGCAAAAGGAATACGACTGGATTCGCACCCTGCTGATGTACGAGCCGCGCGGCCATGACGTCATGTCAGGCGCTCTCGTGGTGGAGCCGTGCCATCCCGAGGCCGACGTAGGCGTGATCTACATCGAAACCGGCGGCTATTTGCCGATGTGCGGCCACGACACGATCGGGCTGTGCACAGCCTTGGTGGAGACCGGGATGATCCCCGTGAGCGAGCCGCTGACGAGGCTCAAGCTCGATACCCCGGCAGGGTTGGTCGAGGTGGATATCGAGGTCGAGCAGGGCAAGGCGAAAGAAGTTTCGTTTACGAACATCCCCGCTTTTCTGTACAAGCAGGACGTGACCGTCACAGTGGAGGGCATCGGTCCGGTTACGTGCGATCTCGCCTACGGTGGAAATTTTTACGCCATCACGGACGCGCGGGCGCTCGGGCTTGAGCTGGTGCCAGCCAATGCCGCTACGATTGTCGACACGGCTGTACGCATCCGCAAAGCGATCAATCAGGCGGTAGAAGTCGTCCATCCGGCGAAGCCGTTTATCCGCGGGCTGACCCATGTGGAGTTTTACACAGACCCGAGCACGCCAGGGGCGGATGTGAAAAATACGGTCGTCGTGCCGCCGGGCGGAATCGACCGTTCGCCGTGCGGCACAGGCACGTCCGCCAAGCTGGCGACGCTGTTTGCCAAGGGGCAGATCGGCATAGGCGAGCCGTTTGTCCACGAGAGCATTGTCGGCTCGCTGTTTACCGGGACGGTACTCGCGACTGCCGAGGAAGGCTGCCTGCAAGCTGTCGTGACGCGGATTGCGGGCAGCGCCTGGCTGACGGGCAAGCACACGATTTTTTACCATCCTGAAGACGAGCTGGCACACGGCTTTTTGCTGATTCCGGCCGCGACGGACCATTGAAACCGAGAGTTGAGAGGAGAATGAACGATGGGCAGATTTGAAGGGGTATATGTAGCGATCGTCACGCCGTTTACGCACGATTACGAGGTAGATTACAAGCGACTGACAGAGCTGTGCGACTGGTTGATCCAGGAAGGCGTAAACGGCCTCGTGCCATCCGGTTCCTTGGGCGAATACGCCACGATGACAGGCGAAGAGCGGGCGAAAGTCATCCATACAGTCATCGCCGCCGCAAAAGGCCGCGTCCCGGTCGTAGTCGGCTCGGCGGCGCCTTCGACCCGCCAGGCGGTGGAGTGGGTGCAATTTTCCAAAGATGCGGGAGCAGAGGGCGTCATGGCGCTGCCGCCGATCAACTACAAGCCGCTGGAAAACGAAGTGTTTGCCCACTACGAGGCGCTGAACACCGTCGGCTTGCCGATCATCGCCTACAACAACCCGCACGACTACAAGATCGACCTGACCCCGGATATATTGGCCCGGCTCGCGAAGCTGGAAAACATCGTGGCCGTCAAAGAGTTTTCCGGGGACGTGCGCCGCATGCAGGACATTCTCGCCCAGACGGACCTGGAAGTGATGGTCGGCGTGGACGATCTGGTCATGGAAGGCGGGCTGATCGGGGCGACAGGCTGGATCGCGGGCGTGCCGAATGCCTTGCCAAAAGAAGGCGTGGAGCTGTTCCGCCTGGCGCGGGCAGGCAAGCTCGCGGAGGCGCAAGCGCTGTACCGCAGGCTGCTGCCGCTGTTCCATTACGATGCGAGCCCGCAGCTCGTCCAGTCGATCAAGTACATGATGGAGCTGGCCGGATTCCCTGTCGGACCGACTCGTCCGCCGCGCCTCCCGCTCGCAGACGACTACTATGCGGGCATCAAAAAGGCGTTTGACTACGCAGTCGGCGCAGCCAGCGGACGATAAGGAGGCAGGTCAGGCATGCATAGCAAAAACTGGATCGGCGGCGAATGGATGACGCCGAAAGGAGCAGAGGCGACGGTGAAAAACCCGTCGCGTTTCGCAGAAGAAGTGGGAGTCTTGCACTTGTCCGACCGCTCGCATGCGTTCGCGGCGGCTGACGCAGCCCGCGCGGCGCAAGGCAAGTGGGCACGGCAAACAGGCGCTTTTCGCGGGGAAGTGCTGTATCAGATGGCTAGCGCCCTGGAGGCTCACGCAGACAGCCTGGCGCGACTCGCCAGCCGGGAGATGGGCAAGCAGCTTGGCGAAATGCGCGGAGAGGTGGCGCGCGGCATCAGCCTGCTGCGCTATTACGCGGGGGAAGGCATGCGCGCTCATGGCAGCCTGATTCCGTCTGCGGATACGGATGTTTTGCAGTACAGCCGCCGCGTACCGCTCGGTGTCGTGGCTGTCATAACGCCATGGAATTTTCCCGTCGCGATCCCGCTCTGGAAAATCGCTCCGGCGCTGATCTGCGGCAACGCCGTGATCTGGAAGCCGGCTGAAAACGGCTCTTTGACCGCGACGCGGCTGGCGGAGATTTTTGCCGAGACGAAGCTGCCAGCAGGGGTGCTCAATCTGGTGATCGGCAAAGGCAGGGAAATCGGGGCGGCTCTGACGGAGGAAGCGGCGGTGGACGCTGTCAGCTTCACAGGCTCGTCTGCGACAGGCAGACAGATCGCCATCGCCTGCGCGGGCCGCAACATCAAATACCAGACCGAGATGGGCGGAAAAAATGCGGCGGTCGTGCTGGCCGACGCCGATCTGGACAAAACCGTGCCGATTCTGCTCAGCGGCGCCTTTCGCTCGGCCGGGCAAAAATGCACGGCGACGAGCCGGATCATTGTAGAAAAAGCAATCTACGAGCCGCTGGTCGAGCGCTTGCAGGCTGCGATCTCGCTTTGCAAGGTCGGGGATGCCTCCGATCTGGACGCCTACCTGGGACCTGTATCTTCCGCGGCCCAGTACGAGACAGTCGGGCGGTACGTGTCTCTCGCGGCAGCCGAAGCGAGGCTGGTGGCAGAAAGTCCGGCCTATGCAGAGGCGGAGCGGGGCTACTACATTCGCCCGCAGATCGTCGAGGGAGTGGCCGCCGATCATCCGCTGGTTCAGGAGGAAGTGTTCGGGCCTTTGGCCGTGCTTTTGACCGCAGATGGCTTTGACGAGGCCATCGAGCTGTGCAACCAGTCGGTGTACGGGCTGAGCGCATCGCTGTTCACCCGCGATCTGGCGAGTGCCCACCGCTTTTTGGACGTGGCGCAGGCAGGCATGGTTCGCGTCAATCAGGAGACGGCTGGCGTGGAATACCAGGCCCCGTTTGGCGGGATGAAGCAGTCCAGTTCGCATACGCGCGAGCAGGGGCAGGCGGCGCTCGACTTCTACAGCGCGACGAAAACGTGCGCGATCAAATACGCGTGGTAAACAGCGAAAACGAGCAGACAAAGGGGGGAGGACGATGAACATCCAGCAGTTGTTTACGACCATCGACGCCCACACCGGAGGGGAGCCGCTGCGGATCATCACGGGCGGCATCCCGCCGCTCAAGGGCGAGACGATTTTGGAGCAGCGTCGTTATTTTCGCGAGGAGCTGGATCACATCCGCCGCGTGCTGATGTACGAGCCGCGCGGCCACCACGGCATGTACGGCTGCGTCATGACGGCCCCGGTCAGCCCGGATGCGGCCTTTGGCGTGCTGTTCATGCACAACGAAGGCTACAGCACGATGTGCGGCCACGGAATTATCGCGGTGGTGACGGCGGCGATCGAGACCGGGCTGCTGCGGCTGGCTGACCCGGCGGAGCGCATCGTGATCGACAGCCCCGCAGGCCAGATCGTCGCACGCGCCCAGACAGAAGGGACGCGCGTCAAGTCAGTCGCATTTGAAAACGTCCCGTCCTTCGTCTTCGCAAAGGACGTGTCGATCGAGTGGGAGGGGCGTACGTTCCACGTCGATATCGCCTTTGGCGGCGCTTTTTACGCGGTCGTGCAGGCAAAAGACATCGGCGTCCAGGTCGAAATCGAGCAACTGGCGGCGCTGCAAGAGTGGGGCAGCCGGATCAAGGAGCAGATCGAGGCGCAGCTTGCGGTCGTTCATCCGCTTGAACCTGAGCTGGCGGGCATATACGGGGTAATTATTTCCGACGATCCGCGCGTGGAAGGCTCCGACCTGCGCAACGTGACCGTTTTCGCCGACAAGCAGATCGACCGCTCTCCGTGCGGCACAGGTACGGCGGCGCGGGTAGCGACGCTCTATGCCAGAGGGAAGCTCGTGGTCGGGGAACGGTTTGTGCACGAAGGGATCGTCGGCAGCCAGTTCGTCGGCACTGTGCTGGAAACGACGCAGGTTGGCGACTACCCGGCGGTCATTCCGTCCATCGCAGGCCGGGCTTTCATTACCGGCTTGCACCAGATTGTCGTGGACCCGAGCGATCCGCTGAAAGACGGCTTCCTGCTGCGGTGACGAGAGGCGAAGATAGATAAAGATAGGCAGAGGCAAAGAGGCTGCACGCTGTGGCGGCCTCTTTTGCACGCGGTTTGTTTATGTGGGGGCTACACTACACGTGTTCCAGCGGCGCGACGGTTTCCAGTCAGCCCGGCATATAACCGTGTCACAATACTGCCACGCATCGGGGCATCTGCTTTTTACCGACACTTCTGTTATAATGGCTGGGACAAGTATAAATGAGGGAAAAAGGGGTTGAATGCTGTGCCGTATAAAGCGTTGCTCGAGTCCCACGTAGGTGGCTGGGAAGTCGCGATTGTGCTGTTGATCGTAGCCTACTTCCTGTACCGCGCGGGCAAGGAAAAGGCCGGAAAAATCGTACATATGCTGCTCAGACTCATGATGGTCATCATTCTCGTATCCGGCGCGTGGATGCTGTTCACCGTCCATGCCAGCGAAGTTTATTTTTACGTGAAAGGCTTGCTCGCGATCATCGCCTTCGGCTTGATCGAAATGTCGCTCGGCCGGGCGAAGAGACAGGAAGGCAGCATTGGCTTTTTCATCGGCTGTTTGGTCGTGCTGGTAGTCGTCATCATGCTTGGCTACCGCGTGTTCTCGTAAAAAACGGATGTTCGACAAAGCTTTCTCTTGCAGGCGGCGCTTGCGGGGGAAAGCTTTTTTGTTGGCAATGGAAGCTTTAGCAATATCGCAGCTTCAGGAGGCGAACGGCGTTTTTTGTGGAGAACAGTATGTTTTCAGGGGGAGCGAACTGCTGTCTGTTGACAAAAACATTACAACATTATTGCAACTTTACTTTAACGCCCGGTTTATGGCAACAACTTAAGAAAATATACTCTTGTTGTTTAATACTGGATTAGATAAGACCAAGGGTATAGATTTTACCTGTCCTCACAATTATTTGGGATCCCAAAGTCCTATCTGTAAGTGCACAGGTAATTTCATTCAATTCAAATGAACTTCAGCTCATGAAATGTTGTTTTCATGAACTGAAGTTTATAGGATTAATACGAAACCTTCGCGCATATCCGACTAAGGATCTCCTCAGACTTCAATTCTTACAGAAACGATACCTGTCGAAAAGCCAAGATATCTGTTAATTTTGAATCCGATCTCGGAGACATCCCTGTTCTCTTTCTGATCGATTCTCCATTGACGTGCGATTCTATTCAAGGAGTTATTGTAGGATATATTTCTATCACTTGCTGAAAGTTGGTCGATAC